>JAJBAW010000019.1 GCA_020532545.1 Candidatus Cloacimonadota bacterium
TGAAGGCTTCCGAGATATCGCGCTGACGCTGCATACCTTTCAGGCCGCTGGCAAAGGTCTTATGCTGTTCAAAAGCCAGGCGCAGCGCTTCTTTGGCGATAGCCTGCTCCAGCACCAGCTCTTGCAATAGCGAAGGAATGGTGGTGGGGCGGATCATCTTGTTTTTAATCATATTGCGCAGTTCGCTTTCGTCGATATCAAAGGGCACCCAGCGCATGATGTTTTTCAGTCCACTGGAGGCCAGCACGTTTGAGATGCTATAGCTCATACCCAGGTTCGCGCTCACGGTACGGTTGAAAATGTATTCGTCTGTAAAAACGCTGAAGACGTCTGTGGTCGCGCCACCGATATCCACACCCACCACTTCGATATTATCGTTTTTGGCGATGGTCTGCATGATGTTTCCCACGGCTGCGGGAGTAGGCATGATGGGGACTCTTTTGTGGTCTGGACCCTGGGTCCATTCCATGAGTTTGTTGTAGCCGGGAGCCTGCTGCATCACGTGTTCCATGAAGATATCGTGAATCTTATCGCGGGCCGGACCGAGGTTCTCAGTTTCGAGTTTTGGACGCAGGTTTTCGGCTATGATCAGGTTCACTTTATCGCCCAAAGTAGCCTCGATATCACCGATAGCTTCTTTATTTCCGGCAAAGATCACTGGAAGTTTGTAGGCGGAACCCAGACGCGGCTTGGGATCTGCACCAGAGACGAGCTCTGCCATTTCCACCACGTGTTTGATGGTTCCACCATCTTCGCCACCGGCCATGAGGATCATATCCGGCCTAAGCTGGCGGATGCGCTCGATCTTTTCATGGTTCATGCGTTTGTCGTTGCTGGAAATGAGATCCATCACGATAGCCCCGGCACCCAAAGCGGCGCGTTCGGCACTCTCGCCTGTCATGGAGGCTACCACACCGGTAACCATCATCTGCAATCCACCGCCGGCGGAAGAGGTAGATACATAGGCATCTACACCGATATCGCCCTTGCGGGGAATGATGAATTCACCATTTTCCATGAATTTGAGATTGGGGTTGTTATACTTCAGGCGAGCAAGCTCTTCCATTTCCTGAGTGGCATTGATCACACCCTTGGTTACATCATTCAGAGGAGCTTCCACTGTGGTAGGAGCTTCGCCTCGGATGGTTTGACGGTATTCACCGTCCACATATTCGATCAAGATCGCCTTGGTCGTGGTGCTGCCACAGTCTGTGGCTACTATGCGCGTAAGGCGTTTTTCATCATATTGCATATATCCTCCGCTTATTCAGCTTTTTTATGTCTTTTTTTAAAGATCTTTTTAAAGGTTTCACGTATCTGGTTTTTGCGTCTTTTCTTGTGCAATCTGGCCTGCTGGCGACGCTCTCGATTGATCTCTTCATCCAGTTCATCGATGCGTTTGACCAGGGCTGTGATATATTCTTCCTTTTGGATCATCAGGGCAAAGCGTTGATACTTTGCACTGTCAAAGATGATCTCCGCAAAAGGCAGAACGAAATACAAGACCTGGCTGCCGATGCTATGCAGTGGATGCAGGGATTCGATAAACAGGATTCCTGCCGGGGCCAGATGCCGGCTGGCGATGAAGCGAGCTACCTTGTCGATCATGGCGTAAGCTTCTTCGTCTGTGATCGTGCTGATAATCTCTTGATATTTATGTTTCATCGTGCTAGGCTCTGGTGGCCGTAAAGCCTGCCACGCTGGCAGCTCCGGCTTTGTAAAGTTCACCGCTGATCTCATTCAAGGTGCTGCCGGTGGTAAAAACGTCATCCACCAAAATCAGCTTTTTGCCCTGGGCCTGCTGGCTATAACGCACCCGGAAGGCACCGGCCAGATTGCTCAGACGCTGAGTCCTGTGCAGCTTGGTCTGGCTCAAGGTGTAACGGCTTCTTACCACAGGGCGGATGTAGGTCTTGCCGCTCAGTTTTGCCAGCTTTTTGGCAATTAATTCGCTTTGATTGTAGCCCCGTTCACGCCGGCGCACTCTATGCAGAGGCACTGCGGTGATGTAAGGATAGTCCTCAAATTCGGGATAGTCTTTCAGGCTCTTGGCCATCTTTTCGGCCATAAATGCAGCCGGAGAGCGGTAGCCGCTGTATTTTAAAAGGTGCATCAGCTCCGTAAGCGGAGTTTTATACTGCATACTGCTGCGGGAAAGTTCAAACTGGAACTGGGTCTCCCGGCAGCTTTCGCAATAGCCTTCGGTGAGCTCAGAGCCGCATTTGTAGCAGAAATTGTCCTTCACAAAAGTGATCTGGCTAGCGCATTCAGGGCACAGGCTCTTTTGCCCAGCACCCAAACGGGTATGGCAGACCAAACAGGCCGGCGGAATCAGGATATCAATACCCGCCATCAAAAAAGCTTTCAATCGCTTCAAAGATAAAGCTGCCATCTTGGCTATACACACTTTCTGTAGCCGAGCGTTCCGGATGCGGCATCATGCCCAAAACGTTGCGCCCTTTGTTTACGATTCCCGCGATATTGTCGAGTGAGCCATTGGGGTTCGCCTCCCAGCTGGCATCTCCCTGGGCATCGCAGTAGCGGAAAAGTATCTGATCGTTATCCTGCAAGGCTTTCAGGCCCTCAGGATCGATAAAATAGTTGCCTTCTTTGTGGGCAATGGGAGTAGAGAGCAGTCTGCCTGGTGCCAGGCCTTGGGTAAAGGGACTGTCAGAGCTTTCCACCCTCAGCATCTGATGTTTGCACACGAAATTGATGCCGCTGTTTCTCATCAAAGCGCCCGGCAAGAGCCCGGCCTCGGTGAGGATCTGAAAACCATTGCAGATGCCTATGACCAGGCCGAATTTCTCGGCAAAAACTTTCACTTCGTTCATGATGGGCGAAAAGCGGGCCAAAGCTCCACAACGCAGATAATCCCCATAGGAAAATCCCCCGGGAAGTATCACCAGATCAGGATTTTGCAGGTCGTGATCCTTGTGCCAGATCATGCGGGCAATATGGCCACGGCTGCGAAAGACTTCATAAGCGTCATGATCGCAATTTGAGCCGGGAAATGTGATCACACTTACTTTCAAGACTTGGTCTCCTGCAGTTCAAAGCGGTAAGTCTCCGTATTCGGATTCGCCAAAAGGCTGTCACAAATCTTGGTGACTTCGGAGCTTACAGCATCTTTATCCGAGCTGTCAAAAACTATCTCAATGTACTTGCCAATACGGGTTTGGGAGACATCTTCAAATCCCAGATTGTGCAAGGAATTGGTTACGGCTTTACCCTGCGGATCCAGTACGCTGGGTTTGAGTTCTACGAAAATCTTGGCTTTTAGCATGATACATCCATTTATTTTTTATCAGAATACCACAGTTTGAAAATCACGGGTTTTAGTCAACTGATTTATTTAGATGCGCTTTGGAAGAGCGTAAATGGGAATAATTCGTGCTAGAGTTTGCCCTCAACAGGCTAGAACAAATTCCGTTTCGATATAGCGGATCGTTGCTTTTCTGATTGACAGCTAAAACGCTAACCATAGTTTGACAGTCAGTCTGGATTTATCAAAATCCTGATTCGGTTTTAGTATTTTGCAAGGACTATTTATCAAGCCTGAAAAGAGCGATCCGAATACAGGTATGATATTTTCAGCTAATAGCTTATGATGAGATTAGAAAACATGAAATTTGGGACTCTGATCCAGGGTTTGGAACCTGACGAAGTGGTTCGCATTGTTACGAGTGAACCCATCGGGACTGATGTGCTCATCAATACAGATGACCTTGAGGGGCCCCATTACATTTGCAAACCATTTACCCAAGAACTGGATTGGGCTGTTACCAGCACCAATCTGCTTATTAAACAGTTTGTACACAAGAACAGGGGGGGGCTATATGAATACGAAAGATATTGAATGGAACTTCAGATCTCTGGTCAATAGCATTGGGCAAATACATAGTGAGTTCAAGCAACAAGCTTTTCACAGCGTAAACACTTTGCTCACGCTCCGAAACTGGCTGATAGGCTATTACATTGCTGAATATGAGCTGAAAGGATCGGATCGAGCAGATTACGGAGAGAAGCTCTTTGAGCGTTTGGAAGAAGAGCTAAAAAGATTTGGAGTCTCTCGCTCAAACAAGAGAGATTTATACAAGCTTCGTTTGTTTTACAACACTTACCCCCAGATTGTGGGGTCGCTGAACCCACAATTGCAAAAGCTTATCAACCATAAGCTTAGTTCTTCCTCATCAGTTAGTTCCATACTCATTGATCCATTCCCGCAGATTGTGGAGTCAATGACCCCACAATCGGACATAGCACTAAGAGAGCTAATCACAAAGCTCTCATTTACGCATATAGAAGTCCTGATAAACATTGATGATGAGACAAAACGGCAGTTTTATGAAATTGAGTGCATCCGAGGAAACTGGTCTGTGCGAGAGCTTAAACGCCAGGTTAATTCTTTGTACTATGAGCGCAGCGGTCTTTCCACAGACAAGAAAAAGCTCTCCGAACAAACACAGCAAAAGGTAGAGATATTTAGTCCTGCGCAATCAATCAGAGATCCCTACATCTTCGAATTCTTGGGGCTGAAACCCCTGGAAGTAATGAGCGAATCAGATCTGGAAGATCAAATATTGGATAGGCTTCAAGAGTTTTTATTGGAACTGGGGCATGGCTTCTGCTTTGAAGCCCGGCAAAAAGCCATCCTGATCGGGGATACAAATTTCTATATCGATTTGGTCTTCTACCATAGAATCCTCAAATGCCATGTCTTGGTGGAACTCAAACTAACTGATTTTAACCATGAAAACATTGGTCAGCTCAATACTTACGTAAGCTGATATAGCAAAAATATCAAAGAAGCCACTGATAATGAGCCTATCGGAATCCTACTCTGCACGGCAAAAAGCAACACCCTTGTGGAATATGCACTGGCAGGGATGGATAACCATCTCTTTGTTTCGAAGTATATGCTGGAACTGCCCAGTAGGAAAGAAATGCAAAGTTTTATTGAATCTCAAATTCATGAGGAGATGGAATGACTGGATATAGGGTGAAAGCGCTCAGTAAGCTAATCGAAGCTGACTGTCTGAAAGGCTTTGATGGAGTTACCCAACGCACAAGCAAAGAAAACTGCAACACACTCAAGTTTGATCTGAGTGAGTTCAAAAAGGGGATACAATGACTTTAGAATACCTATGGATTGAGGATTATCGATGTATTCAACGGCAAGGATTTAACTTTGGAGGGGCTTTGCTTGGTTATTTAGCCAACGATAATGATATGAAAAAAGCAGAGGAGTAGAGATGACAAAACAGCGCTTTCCTTTTATGGCGATCATGGGTCAGGAAGAATTAAGCTTGGCTTTGATCTTTAATCTCGTCAATCCCCAGATCGGGGGAGTATTGATTCGGGGCACCAAGGGCACAGGCAAAAGCACCGCTGTCTATGGTTTACCACAAATTGCTCCTTTGATTACCGTCCATCAATCCTGTCCTTACAACTGTTTACCTGAAGAGCCCGAAAATTGGTGCTCCTTCTGCAAAAACCAACAGACCCACACAGTTCTAGAGCAAGAAATCGAGGTAGTGAATCTTCCCATGAACATCGCGGAGGAAAATCTGTTGGGCAGAATCGATGTGGAGAGGCTGCTCAAAACCGGGGAAAAGGCCTTTGTTCCCGGCCTCATTGCCAAAGCTCACCGGCAGATTTTGTATATTGATGAGGTAAATCTAATTCCGGATCACATCACCGATAGCCTCCTGGACGTAGTAGCTTCGGGAGTGAACATCATAGAGCGCGAAGGCTTTTCCGTGCAGCATCCCGCCAGGTTTCTGCTCATTGGCACCATGAATAGTGAAGAAGGCGAGCTCCGGCCTCAGATATTGGACCGTTTCCCCCTTTCTGTGACGATCAACACCATCACTAAAATCGAAGACCGGGAAGAGATCATCCGGCGCAACTTTGCTTTTGAAGAGAATCCCGCCCGCTTTGTGGAGGGTTTTAGTCAGGTCAACGAACTCATGATGAACTCCATCCTGCAGGCCCGGGCCTTGCTCCCTGAGACTACCATCTCTCAAGAATTGGTGCGCAAAATGCTCGATTTCTGTGTGCATTTTGCCATCGATGGGCACCGCTCTGAGCTTGTCATCGTCAAAACTGCCCGCACCTATGCCGCTCTGGAATTGAAGCAGCAAGTAGAGCTCAAACATCTCAAAATGGCGATGAAGCTCACCCTGCTGCACCGCACCCGTGATGGCGGCCTGAAGAAACCCGTAACCTTCTCTGATATCGAAACCTGGTTTGAAGGCGTGAAAGAGGATAGCGCGCCGGAAAGCACCTTCTCTCTGGACTATAATCCAGAGAATCTGTCGCTGCTCAAAGGAGGTTATCTTAGCCCATCAAAAAAATCAGAGAAAGCCTCGCAGAGCTAAGTCTTTTATTAGCAGCCGAGGCAAACGATGACTACATCGACAGGCGTAGTCTGGTCAAGCTCATCCTGAAGCGAGTAGAAAACAAAGAATTATCCGAGGCAGAACTCAGCGAACTGAAGTACTGGGACACAATCTGGCAGTATTATGAAAAGCAGCCGGAGACCATCCAGGCTCTGCAGGGAATATTCTATCTGCTTTCTCATCCGGATTTGAAGAATATCGCGTTTTCTCCAGAAGAACTCATGTCAGCCAAGGGCCCACTCCGTTCAATGAACTGTTCATGGATCCACTGAGCCTGAAAGAGATGGTTAAAATCGTCTTAAACTATGTGAAAAACAGGCTGGTGGTCGATAAATCATTAAAAACCATAATTAAAGGGATCAGCGGGCAATCCGCAGAGCAGGAAACGACCTTTGATGTGGAGCTAAAATCCAGCGAGATCAGGAAGATAGGCTTCAAACGCAAGAAATTGGCCAGCCTCAAACATAATGCTGCCATGAGTTCATCCGGCGCACCCGTCGTCTTTTGGACCTCAAAATACGGTTCAAATGCCAAACCCGATATCTATCAGAGCCTGAAAGCCGCTATTCTGGAGGGAGCATTTGTCCGGGATCCTTTTCAGATCGGGATCCAGCGTCGGCATTTCCGCTATCCCGTCTATCAGCAAAAGCAGAATTTCAATATCATGCTGGTGCTGGATATCAGCAATTCCGTGAAGTGGATCCTCAAATTCATGGAAAAGATCATTGCGATGCTCACCGCAGAGGCCAACGCTGCCAAAGATAAACTGGGACTAATTATCTTTAATGATGACCGGGCGCAGATCATGCACTATCCCACCAGCAATGTGCGGCACATAGTAGGAACGATAAACACGCTTTCGCCAAAGGGTAAGACGCCTCTGGCCCAAGGGGTGAAGCTGGCTCTGCAGACCCTGGAGCACAGCAGATTTCAGGTGACCGGCATGTCCAATGCCATAGTGCTGCTCTCAGACTGTTTTCCCGAACCAATCACCGGAGAATACCCGGATCAAATGGATGAACCGGCCTGCCAAGAGCTACTGCATGTAGCTGATAGAGTGGCAGATGCCAAGATCAAATTGCTCATTTTGAACCCCAGCATCAGGACAATGCCACATTATGAAAAGCTCATTGGTTACAGATTGGGCACACTGGCTGCCGAGCGGGCCAAAGGCAGCTTCCTGAATCTGGTGGCAGATGTGCAGCAGGCTCCAATGTCCGCGCAGAGAGATTATGTATTATCCGATCAAATGCTGAATAAATTCCTGGAAGGGATTAATGAATTCAGGATGGACTGCAGATAAGTCTGTGATAAATAATGATCTTTCGCAGGTCTGGACACTTTCAGATCCGGGGAACCATGGATACCGTGGTGGCGATATTTCAGATAGCAAACCCATAGTTATAAGAATCGTAAGTCCCTACAGGACTTAAAAGATGATATCTGCAGTCAAAGAGCCGCTTTCCGCAGTCTCGCACTGATGATCGTGCCAGAATCTGTATTGCTGCTGATGAGCAGCTTACCCTTCATTTGCCCCAGATAATCAATACATAAGCCGATGCCAAAGCCGGTTACCAGCCCGGGGGAGTCATTCTTCTTTTTCTTAGCCGATAGCAGCGCAGCAAGCTCAGCTTTTGAAAGACCGGGGCCATTATCGCAAAAATCAATGTAAATATGCTTTTCATCTTCCCGGATGCTGATTTTCACCTCGGAATCGACGGGCGAAAACTTCAGCGCATTGTGCAAAAGGTTTCTAAATACGACCTGCAGGAAGGATGATTCCGCCAGCACGGCTTTGCCTTCGTCGCCCGGAAGAAGAACCTGGATATTCTTGAGATTGGCCATGTTTTTGTACAGCGAAACAGCGCTCTTCAGGATGGGGAGAACCTCTACTTCAGCCAGAATCAGCTTCGCTCCCGGCTGGCTGTTTTTGATCCAGAACAAAATGTCATTGATGATCGCGATAGAATTATCGGTGGAAACAGACATCTGGGCATGCAGTTCCGCTACTTCAGGCGCGCTGAAAGAACCTGCCATAATCATCTTAATTGCCTGAGAAACTGAGGAGATGGGGCCTCTGATATCGTGCGCAATCACAGATACCAGCCCTTTGAGAAAGCTCACGTTCTTTTGCATCTGGATATTGGCAGCATTGAGTTGCCGGGATTTTTGTGAGACAATGCGGTTCTTTTTGCTCAGTTCGATGTTGCTCAGGCGGTAGTTCTCCGCATGTTGCTCTGTTTTCTTACGGTAGAAATCTGCTTCGGATTGGGCTAACATCAGTTTGGGGTTTTCGTGGAAGAGTTTGTTGTATGTTTCCAGGTATTTCTCGTGATATTCGAGGGCTCTTTTATACTGTTTCTTGTGCTTGTGAATGCGATATAGTAGTTTATAGCACCCCATCACCACGGAGGGATTGTCTATCTTGAGCGCCAGTTCCAGGCTTGACTTCACTTTTTTGAAGGCTTCTGCGATGTCGTCCATTTCAAAATAAGCCCAGCCAATGTTCAGATTGGAATAAGAGGTGGAATAGGGATCTTTGTTTTCTATATAGGTAGCCAGCGCTTTGTTATAGTATTCCAGGGCTTTGTCATGATCTTCCAAATGCCTGTAAATACTGGCCAGTGTGGTAAGAGTTGTGGCTGTTTCCAAGGCGTTCGCATACTTTTCTTTCAGCACCAGACTTTTTGAGGCATAATACAGAGCCTTGTTGTAATCCCCCATTTCTGTGTAAACGCTGCTGATATTCCCAAAGTTGGAAGCCAGGTAGCGATGGTTCTGATATTTTTCGAAAATAGCGGTGGCTTTGAGATTGAGCTCCAAGCACTTATCATACTGCTGTAATCTCCAATAGGTATTGGCAAGATTGAGATAGTTGGTCCCTACGTCCTGTTCCAGACCCAGCTCTTCATCTATCTTTAGTGAACTGTAGTGGTTTTCCAGAGCTTTCTGGCATTGGTCCATCATCGCATAGGCAATGCCAAGGTTGTTATGAACGTCTGCCTTTTGGCGCGGGTCTTCCACTTCAGAAATGATGGATTCCCAAGCTTCGATGCCTTGCAAAAACTCACCATGCACCATATAATTTACCGCGATACCATTTACGGCCTTGATCTTGTAGTAATTGTTCTTATTCTGCTCGGCCAGGATGCGCAGATGCTGATATTGGAGCAAGGCCTCATCATATCTTCCCAGCCGCCCCAGACCTTCTGCACGCATCGCATGGAGCTTCAGTTTCGTTTCGATGTCGCATTCATGCTTCTTTAGAAAACTGTCTATAGCTTCTATAACAGGTGGAATTTCGCTGCTGCTAAGGCAACTGATACCATCTTTGCTGTCCCAAACCTTCTGCAGCGGTTCGGAGAAGACATTACTGAAGTCACGTTTCATTAGACTACCTTTACATCCTAAACATATTTTTACTATGCTGTGCTGGAGGCAAATCAGCTGATTTCAGCTCCAAACAATTTGCTTTTGTCATTTTCAAGTTAAACTAAAATTCTGTCAAGGACAAAATTGTGCCCCATTTTTCAAACAACTTGAGACTGTTCAATTCCTCTCCCCAAGTCACGCTACCTTCTTATGCACTTTAAGCTGAATAAGTGGCCAAAGCCTATTCCGATCCGTATTATCCAGGCAGAATACCGGCAAAGCGAGAACGGGACGCTATTTTAGACATCAACTTGGGATAGAGAGGCTTAGCTGCTTAGTTTGAAAGAGAGTCTTTTTCATCCAACGGATAAACCAGCATTCTGGGGTCCTCCTTGCTCATTTGAAACACTTGATCACATGTATATCTAGCCTTAATCAAGCGTTAATTCTTAACGCTTGATTAAGGCTAGATAAAGATATGATCGACGTCTTGGGGAGAGGGAGAAAGGATCAATTACATAGGGTTTGCTATCTAGCTATCTAACTATCTAACTTATCTTACTTGACTGAAAACACATTTTCGCCAGCGGACCATGAAAGGCGTTGGAGTTCAATCCGGCTTCGATTGTTTCAGTGTTACCGTTAATAACAGGCCGGAATGGACTTCAACAGCCGTCGGTGCAAGGTTTCCCATTGCTATTATTCTCATTGCTATTGTCGCTTGAAGTCCAAAGTGCCGCTAAGCTTATGGTAAATATATAGTTATCTTAGGCACTTTGAATTCCAAGGCTCACAGCTTAGGATCAGGGGGTTGATTTCAGAGCGGCTCTTTCAATAGTGTTCATAAAGCCAGGTGATGACTCTTGCTTGTATCTGCTCACACTGTTTGGGGCTGAGTTTCGCTGAAACCACATCCAGAGCCTCTTGCGCATCTTCGTATCCACTTATTAAAGATGCTAAACACCAAAAGAAAGCTTCTTCATAATCCTGCAAGACGCCTTCGCCGCTTGCGTAACACCCGCCCAAGCAGTATTGAGCTCTGTCATCTCCCTGCTCTGCTGCCTTGCGATACCAGCGTAGCCCTTCTTTTTTATCCTGCACCACACCATCACCAAGATCGTAGCAGGCGCCCAAATTGCGTTGCGCTTCGGCAAGTCCCTGATCTGCTGCCAGACGGAACCACTTGACAGCTTCTTTCTTATCCAGGCGAACGCCTTCGCCAAGGGCATAAAATATAGCCAGAAGGTTTTGCGATTCGGCATCGCCTTGCTCTGCTGATCGGTGCAGAGACTTGCTATAAACTATCTCAGTCAAAATCGCTTCCCATCATCACAAGGATGATCAAACAGTGTTCTAATATACATATTTAATATCTCCAATATGCTTTTAATGAAGCCTTTATGGCATTTAGCCATCGTCTTGAACAAAGCAGAATTCACCACTCCGTTTATGCTTTCTAAACTCTCTAAACATGCTCAACTTTCTAAACCCCACAAACAGAGCTGTGGGCTAAACGGAGTCCGCCACCGCTGGCCTATCTATTTCTTGGGCTTGAGCTTATATCTTTTGATTTTGCGGCTCAGGGTGGATTCGCTCAGATTGAGCATTTTGGCGGCATCCTTTTGTTTGCCTTTGCACTTGCGCAGGGCTTCGATGATGCGGAATTTGTCGATATCCTGGATTTTATGTTCTACGAGGGCTGCGCTAAACTTCTTATCCCGGGTGAAGGCATCAATATGATTCAGGATTTCCTCGGTCCAGATCGGCTCGTAATGCAGGATGAAGATGCTTTCTATGATGTTTTTGAGTTCGCGCACATTGCCGGGGAAGCTGTATTTATTCAGCCTTTCAAAAAAGGAATCCTGGATCTGGGGCAGTTGGTGATTGGTCTCGCGGGCAAAGACGCGGGCAAAATTCTCTACGAAGATGGGAATGTCTTCCTTCCTCTCCCTGAGAGGTGGGATCACGATTTCCAGGGTGTTTAGCCTGTGCAAGAGGTCCAGCATGAACTTGCCTTTGCCCAGCATGTGCAGGGTATCCTGATTTGTGGAGCAGATGATTTTGCAGAGCAGAGGCAGGGCAGTTTCTTTGCCCACAGGGACATAGGATTTCGTCTGTATCGCATGCAGGAGCTTGGCCTGAAAATCCTGGGGCAAGACCGAGATTTCATCGATAAAGAGGGTGCCTTCGCCGACTCTTTTAAAATAGCCGTGGCGATCTTCGGACAAACCGGAAAGCTGCCCGGCCACTGCGCCAAAGAATTCGATTTCAAAAAGGGCGGGCGAGATCGCGGCGCAATTTACCGGCAGAAAGGGGGCGTCTTTCTGAGCAGAACTGTAATGGATCATCTGGGCCAGAACCTGTTTGCCGGTGCCGCTTTCGCCATGAATGAGCACAGAGGCATCCCGGTGCATGGAGGCCAGCACAGCGCTGTCTATCACCCGTTTGGCGGCTTGGGATTTTCCTGAAAAGCGCTCGGATTGACGGGTGGAAATCTCATTGATAAGCTGGTCGTATTTCGCTTTGATGGCGCGGGAATCCTGAATAATCTCTTTTAGTTTGAGATCGCTCATTTGGCTGCGGCTCTGTTGCAGAGAGGTGAGATATTCCGCATTGAGCCTGTCCAATTCCAGCATTACAGCGAATCCAGGGGCATAATCTTCGCGCACCTGATAATAGTGGCCCATGGCCCGGGTCACCCGGATCAGGGCTTCCCGTTTGTCGTGCTTTTTGTAGAAAAGAGCGGCCTGCTGGAGCCGTGCGATAGCTTCATCCCAGCTCTCTAAAGAGATCAGGGACAAGGCGATATTCGCGCTGAGTCCCATCTGTTTTTCCTGGTTTCCCAGGCCTTCGATTAGCTCTTCCGCCTTGAGTTGATAGTGCAGGGCCTGTTCGCTGAGATCCAGATGGTTCAGGGTGTCCGCCAGATGATTGTAGATGTCAAAAAGGAGCTCCGGAAGGTCTTTCCGGGAGTCCAGCAGGGCGTTCAGACTCTTCTGATAAAAAAGCAGGGCAGCTCTATGATCCCCCCCTTTGCCTTTGAGAATGGCATAATTGAAGTTGAGCTCTACCTCAAAGATAGGTAAGCGCAATTGGCCAATCAGCCGCTGACCGAGATCATAAAAGTGCTCTGCCAGCTCATGTTTCTCCAGATTTGCGCAGGTGCCCACCAGCTCTATGCACAGCTCCAGAGAGCCGATGCTGAGCTGATGTTGGGAGCAAACATCGTAGGCCGCGCTTTGATAGTTTAAGGCCAGATCGTACTTCCTGAGCATGGCATAGATCAAGCCCAGCCAGCTCAGCAGCAGATAGCGGTAATAAGGATGATCCGCCTGATCGATGGAGGCAGCGACCTTTTCCACCTGGTCTTCCACATCCACCAATTCACGATTTTGAAACATGATGTTTACCGCACTGATCAAAAGCTTTAGCGCTTCATTTTTGCTGGTTTTTACCCTGATAAAAGCCTCGTCGGAATAGCTCTTTTGGTTCTGGTAATCCCCTTTTTTGGTATAAATCCTGATGATGGTGAACAGATTGAGCATCTGCAGATCAAGACAAGCCCCACCCTGAAGCTCTTCATTGAGCCGCAAAGCCAGCTCCAGGGCTTCATCCAGATGGTAAATCGTGAGCAGCGCCTTAGCTTTTGCGATGCGGATCATGAGGATTTCATCCTCCGCAAAAGCGCCGTTCCGCTCATCTATAGCCAAATATATGACGGGATCACGTAGCATCAACAAAAATTGATGCAGGGCCCCGGTAAGCAAGCTTTTTAACATAAGTTCATCAAACTCCTTAGCTGCTGACAATATTACAGAGCTTTGTCTGTGTCAATAGAAATCTCGGTTCAGGTATATCCTTGAAAGAGAATGGTCACACGGATTTTATGGATCAGACGGATTTACACAGATTCATTCTGCCAATATACCTGTTTTGGCACAACAGTTCAAGGGAGCCAAGCCCACCAATCTGTTCTTCAAAAGAGTTGCTCCGCTTAATCCGCTCAATCCGTAAAATCCGTGTGACTATATAAAAGGGGACTGCCCCAAAGCTCATTTCCTCAGTAGCAGATAGATAAAGAAAGGACAGCCGATGGCTGCGGTGATCACGCCCACGGGGAGCTCGATCCCGGCCATATTCTTGGCCAGAAAGTCTGCCGCCAGCAGGAAACTGGCACCAAAGAGCAGGCTGCCGGGATAGATGCGCTTTTGATTGCTAAAGCCCAGCAGGCGCATGATATGAGGTGTGATGAGCCCCACAAAACCGATGATGCCGGCATAGGAAACCACAATGCCGATGATGAGCGAAGTGACCACAAAGATCTGCTGGCGCAGACGGTGCACTTCGATGCCCACGCTGGCGGCATAAAGATCGCCACTGCTCATGATGTCCAGGGCGCGGCTCTTCAGATAGAGCCAGATCAAAAGGATCAAAATCACGATCGAAAGCAGGACAAAGACCCGGTATTCTGAGTAGCTGAAGATGCGTCCCAGATTTCCCATCAAAGTGCTGAGTATGAGCACAGTATCTTCCCGCCGCAGATACATCATCAGCGAGATGCCGGCCGAGAAAAACATGCCTACGATCACCCCTGCGATGATCAATCTGCCCCGGTCAAAGGCGCCCCGTCTTTGCGCCAGACGCCAGACCAAAACCATGGTGATCAGCGCACCGATAAAGCCGCCCAAAGGCATGAGGATATAGAGCCCCATACTGGCAAAAAGGATGCTGCCAAACGCAGAACCGGATGAGATGCCCAGGATGTAGGGCTCGGCCAGGGGATTTGCCAGCATGAGCTGATACACAGAGCCGATGGCGGACAGGCTCATGCCCGTGACCAGGGTGAGCAAAAGCCGCGGAATACGCACCTGCCAGAAGATATTGGAGCTGGGATTGCCCCAAAAAAGATAGAGCGCCACTAATGCTATGCTGCCCAGAGCGATCAGGACCCAAACCAGGGTTTTCTTCACTGGGTGCGTCTTTCCCACAAAGCGTAGATTTCCTGCAATCCGATCATGCCCACAATAACGCGCGGGCCCGCTCTCTGAATGATGTCTGGATCGATATCGCCCTCAAAGAAAACCATCACATTGCGGATGGCGGGGATGTTTCCCCAGCCTTTGCGCGAGAGCACGCCTTCCAGAGAATCCTGAGAATAGCAGATGATGATGTCCGGATTCGCCTGAATCACGTCCTCAGCCTTGATCCTGGAATAATCTCGCTCCAAAGTCCCAAAGATATTGTTCCCTCCGGCCGTCTCGATCAATTCGCCCACGAAGGAATTATCCGCCACACTCATCAAGGGATCGCGGTAGATTTCCAGATACACTTTGGGCACAGGGCGCCCTTTGGCCATGTCTTTAACCTTCTCAATGTGCTCTGCGATAGTGCTTACCAGCTCACGGCCCTTATCTTCTCTACCGATGATTTTGGCGATGCGGGTGATCTCGGTTTGCATTTCTGCCAGGGTTTTGGGATAGGAACTCTCCACCCGGATACCGAGCTTGCGCAGATCCTCCGCGATGGATTCCTGCTCCAAAGCACTGGTAAAGACGATCTCAGGATTCAGGTTCAGGACCTGCTCCATCTTGACCGCACCAAAATTGCCCACAATCTCTTTTCCCTGGAGCTCAGCAGGGTAGTTGCATTCCTGGGTGATGCCCACGATCTTGTCTGCAGATCCCAAAGCTGCAATGATCTCTGCAATTTCCGGGGAAAGAACTACATAGCGGCCGGCATTGCCCTGTTTGGAACTGTGGCAACTGGATAGTGTGCTCAGGATGATCAGGATCAACCCGATGTAATATAGATATTTCATAAAAACCTCGTAAATCGTCTGAAGGATTAGTACTTTCATGGGCGGGGAATGGGGGGTTTTTGTCAAGGTGAATTTGGGAGAGGCAGGAAAGTTTAGGGGTTCGAGGGAAGGGAGGGTTCGGGTTAAACGGATCAAACGAATATAGTCCGGAGGACGGCAGGCGAATGCCTATAGCCCAGCAGTTAACTGCTGGGGGTCGATGTTCGCGTGACACCAGAGTCCGGAGGACGGCACCTGATGTATAAGGCTCGTACCGAACATGAAACCTGCCTCTGGAGCGTAGAGATATATTGGTTTGGTCTTGGATTAAGTGTCGTCCTGCACTACGTTCCGGACTCGGGAATCCACCTGCGTGCCAACCCAGCAGTAAACTGCTGGGCTATAGCGATAAACGCTGTCGTGCTCCGCACTCAAAAGGCTGCACTGATAAACGGCTTCCTTATTCCGCACTTATTGGACCACATCTGCCCCACCTTCAACTGCCGAAATCCGTGTAAATCCGTCCGATCCGCACAATCCGTGTAACCATTATCCTAGAAATCCGTGTAACCATCATCCCAGAAATCCGCCTGACTATTATTCCCGCACATCCAGCCTAACATACTCCGTCTTAAAACTATAACCCTTAAAAGCGGGCAATGCAGCCAAGGCTTCCTGATAGACATCCAACTGCTCCTTTTCGTGCACATCGCCAGTCTTGTAGTCTATGATCCAGGCCTTTTTCGCCGCGGTATTCAGCATCAGGCGATCCACGCGGAAGCTGCCTACCTCAAATTCATTGTAGATCTTGTCATAATCCGGATCAAAAAGATGGCTGTGCTTGTGGATTTCCTGGCAAAGCTTGGTAAAGAACCGCTGGAGCTGCTCGATCGGCAGAAGCGAGCCATAGCGGCTGATGCTTTCCCGACGGGCGCGCTGGTGTTCATCATCGCTATCTATCTTGATGAAGGACAGATAGTAATGCGCCAGATCTCCCCACAGCGCCTGGCGTTTTTCCAGATAAACGTCTTTATAGGAGATCCCGGGCAGGGTGTCCGCGTTTTGGATGGCGTCCCAAGTAATGGCGGAAGGTTGGGCAAAGCGGAGATCGGGCCGGAGCTCTTGCGGCTTATCCTTTTGCTCAGTGTCTTTATCCTCCGCAGGAGTGTGATAGCTATCAAAGCGATAGATGCCATTTTCATTGGGCTCATTCTCCCCGAAATAGCTCTGGCAGGCGTTGGCCAAAATCGCAGGAAGCTGCAGTTTATCTTTGTCTTCTTTTTCGGCATAATACTCAGGCCAGGTCTTTGTTCCGGAGTAAGTAAAGAGGATGTGCAGGTGCTTTTTGGCGCGGGTGAAAGCTACATACAGCGTATTCAGTTCTTCCAAAAGGGAGGCTTTGTTTTTATCCTGCCAAAGCTGCGCGGCCGGGGAATGCTTCAGGACGTCTTCATAATGATAGCTAAGCGCATAGCCGGAAAGCTCACCCAAGCCTTGATTCAGATATTCTGTAGCCCAATACAGGCTTCCATCGGAAGGGTGCGCACCGGCCAGATCATAGAGCACAAAAACGCGGTCAAATTGCAGGCCTTTGGACTTGTGAATGGTGTTGAGCTGTATGCCCTCATTACCTTCCACGCTCACCTGGGTAAAGCCATCCTGCACGGTATTCTCATTGACATACTTCAGAAAAGCGGGGATCGATAAGCCGGATTTTGCAAGGCCCAGCTCCCAATCTTTGGCTATTTTGAGGAAGGCTTCCAGATTCAGATAATCGCGTTCCGGGAAGGCCCCTATATCTCTGAGGCAGAAGCTGATGATCTCTCTGAGGATGGTGTAGGGACTATCGTGAGACTGTCTGTTAGCGAGCTCCAAAAGCTCATCCAAGGGGCTCAGAGCAGAGAGGTCTGGCGTGATGAGCTCAGGATAATCCGGCTTTATGGCCTCAAACTCGGCAATGCGATCGATCAAAGCCTTCAGCGCAGCGCTATCCACGAGCAAAAAGTCGGAGCGGACAAAGGCCAGGAAATCCATCCAATCGCCATAGGAGACAAACCTCAGCCAGTGCATCAAGGCCGCCACCAGATGGTGTGTGGTGAGGGGCGCGCTGGGCTGGAAGATACCGCTTTGCTCGTGCTCTTCCAGGATCAATTGCAGTTCCTCCAGTTGCTTGGTTTTGCGGCATAGGATGGCCACTGTTTCCGGCTCACCCTCGCTTTGCAAAGCGGGCAGAATCATCTGCTCCACAAAGGCATTGTAAGTGTCTGATTTGCTGGTACCTAGATTAGGGGACTTGTTGGCTTCTACACTGTGAAAGTAGCCCATGCATTTCAGTTCGATAGTGGTGGAAAGCGCTGCTATGGCGGATTGTACCTGCGGATATTGCCAGCTCATCTTATTGGCCGCAAGATATTCGTGCAGCGAGGCATCGGAAAAGATGTGATTGATGAAGTCCATCATGTCCTTGCCGGCCCGCCAGGAGTGCGTGAGGGGCTCGATCTGGACCTCAGTCAGGGAGGGAATGATGTTCTTCAGGTTCAGCAAAAGATCGCGTTCACCGCCGCGCCAACCAAAGATGGATTGCTTCTCATCTCCCACCACGATGATGCCGCCAATCTCTTTGGCACCATAGCCGGAGCAGATTTCTTCCATGATGGGGCGCAGGGTGTTGAACTGGATGAGCGAGGTGTCCTGAAATTCATCGATCAGCATGAAACGGGTGCGATGGCTGAGAAATTCGTAGAACTCCGTGGCCGCGCTCTCGCTGGAGAGGTCAAAGATAGGCGGTTCGGGGCTGAATAGCGCTTCAAAGGTGAACCAGGCTATATCCTGATAGGTCATGTTCTTATAGCGATAGATCAGCTTGTCATACTCGGTCAGGATGATCTCCCAAAGCTCCAGAATCTCATTCTGTTCAGGAATAAAGTATTCATGATAGAGCTTTTCCGAGAGTGCGTCCCGCAGTTCATCCTGCAAGGCTTGGATGCCATCCTGCAGGGCCTTGGGCACCAGAGACTTGCTGTAAAAGCCGTCGTCAACGATTTGTTTCAGCAGCTTCATCGCATCCGAAGAGCGCTGCAGAAGCGTCTCCACCATCTGATAAATCTGCGTGGGATTCTCGAATCCGCCAGGTATCAGGCTGGTGAAACCCTTCTTGAAATACTTCTCAAACTCGCCCTTGGCCTTGGCTTGATAGATCTCGTACAGACTCTGAATAAAGCTCTTGAAGGCCTCATCAAAATCATGCTGCCGGGGCAGAAATTCATAAAGATTCTGCTGGCAGCGCCGTCTGATGAGAAAGTAGGTCCAGCGGTTGTAGATCAGGCTTTTGAAGAAGTCACTGTAGTCATCCAAACTGCGGCGCACCTTGCGGGACAAGAGCTTATCCACCCGATCCCGGAAGGCCGGATCCATCAGGTGATTCATCAGATACGGCAGGCGTTTCTTGACCGCATCCTGATCCAGCTCATAGCTATCGATGCTGCGCAAAGGACGCACGATATTGCGGAAGATGCTGCTGGTAAAGCTATCGATGGTCATCACTTGCAGATTGCGCTGATCCGCGGAGATTTCCAAAAGAGCAGAGCGCAGGATGTTCTGTTCATCGATGCTCAGGCCCTCCGGATCACCGGCTACATGCTTGCGCAAATCCAGAGCCAGACCGCCTTTGGGCTCATCGAGCAATTCCTGCAATTGGGACATGATCCGCTCTCTGATCTCGGCGGTAGCCTTGCGGGTAAAAGTAAGTGCCAGAACACTATCCAGCGAGAAATCCGGATGCCGGCGGTAATAACGCAAAATCAGGCTAATGTATTCGATGGAAAGGCGGTAAGTCTTCCCCGTGCCTGCGCTGGCGGAGATGATGCGGTTTTGAAATTCAGTCATTGCTGCCTCCTGCCAAATACAAATCGCTACGCGTGATTTCTTGCAAGATGCCTTTGTATTCAGACTTTTTTGCGATGCCATAGCCCTGCTCAAAGCAGTCCACAAGGCCCTGGTTGATATCCGCTATGTACTGTTCGCGCTTCTTTTGGGTCGCGCTATTTTTAGTGTCGATACTCATCTCCAGGATCTGCCAGAAGAAAGAATCAAGCTCGCCCTCCAATTCCGGATTCAGAATCAAATAGTAGAAGTATTCATAAAAGATCAGTTGATTCACATGGGCCGCGCCGGTCTTGAAATCCAGGATGATCTTGCGGGTGGGCGTCTCGATTCTGAGATCGACCTTGCCGTGGATCATCACTTTGTAGATTTGCTCCTCATGGCAGACAGTGCAGAGCTCTTTGTAAGTTCTTTCTTCTTCGGTCATCTCTCTGGCTTCCGGGATCAGAGTGAAGCTGCCGCTGCTCAGTTCGTGCAGGAAAAAGCGCCGATAAAACTGCTGCAGGGAATCCACCAGGCACTCGCTGATGATGACCAGGAGGAAGTCCTGATTGTAATTCTTGGGGATTTTGTAATGGAATTCATCGTCATGGATGACCTTTTGCAGGGCGGCGCGCAAGTTATTCGCGTTTGAAAAGAGCTGGCCCAGGTCCTTTACGCTCTTGTAGTGCTGAGGTTCCTCGCCCAAAACCACGTTAAAATAGGAGTGCATCAGGGTGCCAAAGAGGGCAGGGCTGATGCTTTCGGGCAGTTCGGCTTTGCGGGGATTCAATCTGCGCAGCGCGCGGATATACCAGGCGAAGGGGTTGTTGATCATCAGGCTGAGGGCATAGCTGTTTTGCTTGATCTGTCCGGATTCGCCAAAATCCTGCCGGGGTTCTGCCGGCAAACGGAAGAAATCCCCAGTAGAGCTTGTGCAAAAGATCCCGGAGCTGCCTATCTTCTGCTGAAGCGGGTCTATCTGCATATCTTGCCAGAGTTTGAAGACATGGCCAAAGGGTATGGTCCCGGCCTTGCTTTCCTGAATATCATCCGGGCAGATCTGCCTCAGTTCTCCGATAAAGCTGCTGGGCTCGATGCTTTTTTCGGCATTTTGATAGCTATAAATGCTCACCTGCCGCGCTGTAAAGACCATACGGTAGAAGTAATAACGTTCCCAAGCCCGAATGATCTCATAATTCAGCATGCCCAGGCGGGCGCGCTGGGCTTCATTGAGTAGCCAGACCGGTCCGGGGGATTGGGGCAAGATGCCTTCCACCATCTGTAGTATCACCAGATTGTCCTGTTGTCTGTTCCGAAAGTCCAGGAGGTTGCTGATTTCCCAGGAGCTTTGGGTACTGGCATGGAGCTGATATCTGAGGCGCGCCGGCTTCACATAGTCCAGCCAGAGCCGGAATAGCGCACTGCCCACAGACGGAAAGATCACTGACCAATCCTGCACCACATTCAGATGCTCCACTGCGCTGAAATTCGCCAGGGCAGTCCAGATCTGCGCCAGAATGTCGGTCTTGCCGATCTCTTCAGGGCTGCAGAACTTATCGGGGGCGAGCTCATCTGTGCAAAGCTGAACCAAATCTGCGATATCTTTCAGGCTCAGAATGCTCTTCACCAGGGCAAAAAGCTTGGTGCAAAGAGGTGCCAAAAGCGGGTATTTCTTGCGGGAGTCCATGCTGAATTGCTTCAAGGGATTCATATCCAGATACAGGACCTCGTTTTCGCTGAGGCTGAAGAGCTCTCTCAAGAGAGCGTCCTGTTTCACAGCATCCCAATCCTCCTCAAAGAGAGCCGGATAGCGCTGGTCTCTGAACTGCTGAATCACCAGGCTCAAAGGCACAAATCCGGGTGTGATCTGCTGGCTTTGCACCAGTTCATCCAGAAAGCTCATGAAGCCATACCACAGGCTCTGAGTGATGGGCAATTGCTGTTTGGCCTTCACAAAATCCTGGGGAAACCAGGCGGAATAGGCCTTTTGCCAAAAGCTGTTGTCGATGATAGTGCCATTGGGCGCAAGCTGCTCTCTCTGAGCGAGTAAGAGCAGTGCATGTTGCTCTTCATTCTCACATTGATAGATGTTTATATCAGGTTTCCGGGAGAGCTGTTTGTACAGCTCTGCGGGATCGAAACGGGGTGTTTGCCAGTTCCTCTCATCTGCCTGTCCCCCATGATAGAGTAGCCAGACTTCGTTTTGGCTCTGTTCACAGCCTAGCAGCAGTTCCTGCTCGAACTTGCTGTAATAGTATTGATTTACCGACACAATCCGATAGTTGCGATAAGGAATCTGCAGGCCGCTGATGCCTCCGGAAAAGATGGTATCCGTAAAGCCCATATCACTGATGCGCTGGCGGTAACGTTCCAGAATAGCGGAGATATGCCCGATGTGCACTTCCTGCCAATATCTGAGATACATATCCGGGGCATCCTGCAAGGCGGCAAGCTTGTTTACATCCTGTCCGGCCTCAGTATAGTCCTGCATAAATTGGAAGAAGTTGTTGCCCCAATCCACCACATCATCGTAGCAGGTCAGGTGAAAATACTCGCATTCATCCTGGGTCAAAACCTGATAGAGGGTGAGCAGCCTTTTCTCATCCTCCAGCCGGGGCAGCTCCGAACTCATGATCGAGGCCTTAAAATCCTCCATCGCAGTCCAGATGATCTGCTCAAAACGCCAGCGTGGCTCAAAGCGCAGCCGGGCCAGATTGGCCGAAGCCCGCGTGGGGAAAATCATGATGCAGCGTTCGTTTACAGTGTCCAGTGCTGCATCCAGAATGTCCTCTGACAAATCGATATTGATAAACTTCATCTTAAGTTCCTTACAAAAGTGGCGAAAAGAGGCGGCAGAGGGATTCTTTGCTGCGCTGGAACAGGCCGCGCTGGTTGAATTCTTCCAGGATGATCTTGCGCGAATAGCTCAGATCCTCACAAAAGGCATCCACTGCTTTACTGACTATTTTATCTTCAAAAACCAAGGCCGTAAGCTCAAAATTGTGGTTGAAACTGCGCAGGTCCATATTGGCCGTGCCTAGCCCCAGGATTTCGTCGTCCACGATCAAGATCTTGGCATGCATAAAACCGCGGGTATATTCATAGATTTCCACGCCCACTTCCAGGAGCTCCTGGAAATAGGAGCGCGAGCCCCAAAAGACGATCCAATGATCTGCCTGGTGGGGCATGATGATCTGCACCTTGACTCCGCTGATGGCGCTGGTCTTGAGTGCCATGAGCAGCGCTTCGTTCAGGATCAGATAAGGGGTATTGATCATGATCGAACGCTGAGCATTGGCGATGGCGGAAAAGTAGAGCTGCAGGATGCTGGCCTGATCCGAATCCGGGCCACTGGCCACCACTTGTACGGGCGATATCCTGGTGATGTCCTTGCCGATCTCCGGACAGATGTATTTGCGGAAACCGTCTGCGTTAAAGAGGTTCTCCTGGCTCACAAAGAACCAGTCTGCCAAAAAGATAGCCTGCATACTAAAGACGCTCTGCCCTTCAAAGATAGCCAGAGAATCCCGCCAATAACCATAATAAGGGTCCTTCCCCAGATATTTATCGCCGATATTCAGCCCGCCCAGATAGGCTTTTTTACCATCCACGATCACCAGTTTTTTGTGATTGCGGTAGTTCATGCGGCTGTTGAGCAGCGGAATCCAGACCGGCATGAAGGGAACAAACTTGACGCCGGCAGCCCGGAGCTCTCTTTTGAACTTCTTGGGCAAGCTCCAGCAAGCCACATCGTCGTAGATAAAACGTACTTCCACTCCGGCACGAGCCTTTTTGATCAAGAGATCTTTGAGGTAATTCCCTGTGCTATCTGAAGCTATCGAGAAATACTCCAGATGTACATGAGATGTGGCGGCTTCTATCCCTTCGCACATGGCTGCAAAGGCGATGGTGGTATCGCTGATCAGCTCTATTCTATTGCGCGCAGTGATGATGGCTTTGCTGTTGTTTTTGAGGAGTTTGTGCAGCTTGTGCTCCAGGCCGTCTTCCAGATGGTGGGAATAGAATTCTGGAATGCTCCTATCCAGGGCATGCAGAAAATCCACATCAGATAGTTCCTTGCGTTTAAAGAGCTTGATCTGCCGCCAATTGCGTCCAAACAAGAGATAAAAGATAAAACCCACGATCGGCAGGAAGATCAGCACCATGATCCAGGCCAGGGTGTGCACAGGAGAGGAATTTTCCAGCACCAGAATCAGGATAATCAGGACAATGGTCACTCCAAAGATCACATAGATGATCTGGGACGTAACCTGGGTGAAAGTGAGCAGTAGATCTCCTCCCCGCAAAAGCTGCGTGAGTGAGGCCACGACAAACAAACTCAAAAGCAAGGTCAAGATTAAAACGATGGTGTCCAAGATCCGGTGCGATGCCATTTTTCCTCCCGAAACTGATATTAATTCCACTATTCTTAATGAAAAGCAGTATCGGTTTTATCAGAGATTCTGTCAAGCTCAATATCGCACAGGCATATTCCCATTTTTATATGGGCGGTACTGGGTGCTGTAGTTTATTGAGTAGTCACACGGATTTAATGGATTTAACGGATCAACAAAGATCAGAAACTAAGAGTATAAGCTCGAAAAACTGAATTGTCGAAGCAAGAGGTGGATTATCTCAGGCTTGTCTGAGATAATCCGTGTCAATCCGTCTAATCCGTCCCATCCGTGTGACCATTCATTTTTTGGGGGGATGCCTGCAATATCGCGTAGGCATATTCCCGTCCTCCAGACTGACTCCAGATGCTTTATTTAGGAACAGATCCTTCATCCCCTGGCGGGCAAATAAAAGCCCGCGCACTCCTGCCACAAAGGCTGTGATGCACAGGCTTGATATATCTATGCTAAGTGCTTAGTTCTTATCAGGTTCAATTGCCAAATAAGAAGCCTAAATTCACCATAATTACGTTGTTCTTGAACTTCGTATCTTTTTTGACTATTTCCGTGAGACCCATATTGTATCTGAGTCCAAGCATGAAATTTTGCATTACTATGACATCAGCGCCGAGATTCAATCCAGCTTCCAAAGTTTCCATGTCATCTATGACATCATCTGTGGTGGTGGTGGTGACTCCGAGAACGGTCTTTTTATTCTCTATTTCTGCAATCAATAAATAACCAATGCTAGCACCAATATAGGGCTGAATTTTGATAGTTGGCATTTTGACATTATATTTCACAAGTAGTGGCATTTCTATATAGTTAACAGTGCCTGTGATCTCATTTTTGCCCAAAAACTCTAATTCGAAGGTGCCACCCTTCATGGTGTATAAGAGCTCAGGTTGCAGGATAAAATTTCCGCTCATCGGATATTGCATCATAGCACCGACATGAAAGCCAAGCTTTGAGCCGTAGTCATCCATGTCATCTTCTCCGGTTAATGAGGCGACATTCAGACCGGCTCTGATTCCAAAAACAGGCTGGGCAAAAAGCAAGCCCAAACAGAAACTGAGCATAGCGACGAGTATAATGATCTTTTTCATAAATCACTCCTTTAATTTCTACAGACACCAGTAATGAAAGCCTACTATTATAGCGAGAAGCCTGTAATAAAGCATGAAAGTAAGTGCCTAAACACTTTAGCCATCATAACTATAAACAGATTCTTTACTATAATTGTGATGAAGACAGCAAATTGCCCAAGGTGTCAAGTCAAATGATTTTGACCCTTCCCATCCCCCTGGCTTGAAGCAGGCTTCCTGGACAGCCTATGGTGGAGATGAGAGCAGAATATCGCATTTTGCCTATTGAAGGTAAATTTACGAAGTGGGATACAATGCCCGCAGTACGCAGTGAGATCTGAATCTGCGGAAAAGCCATTACTCTAGGCTTCAGGCTCAGGACCTGCTGAGTCTCGAGCTAAAGAATGTATAATTTAGAATGTAGGATGCATAATTAGCTGACAAATCTTAGATAGAGGTGTAGGCGGAACGGCGTCCGCCACTACGCTCGACCTCCAATAATTCTACATTCTACATCCTAAATTCTCCATTAAAAAAGAGCCCCCGGTCCGAGATTAGAACCGGGGGCTATATCATGTGTTATTATCTATTTTATTTACTGAGCAGCATTTTGCGGGTAACCGCTTTGCCACTATTTTCTACACGCACGAAGTACAATCCACTGGCCACTGCATTACCGGAGGCATCTTTGCCGTTCCAGGTAATGCTCTGGCTTCCAGCCGCTACTTCTTTGTTGACCAGGGTATTGATCATCTGACCCTTGAGGTTGAAAACCTTCACAGAGGTCATACCAGTTTCTGGCACAGAGTAAGCAATGGTGGTGGTGGGATTGAAGGGGTTCGGGTAGTTGCTGGCAGCCAATCTGGGTGCTACAGCTACGCCGTCTTCATTGTCGCTACCGGTGTAAACGATCGCACGGATCATGATTTCGCCAGTCTCGTAAGGTACCCAGCCAGCGCTGAGGTTTACGTAACTTTGGCCTACACTGCCGGTATCCACACCAATGCTGGAGGCATTAGGAGTTTCCATGATTACCAGGAAGAATCTTCCATCTTCAATCACAAAATCTGCAGGGAAGGGGATGTAGTTCCAGCCTACTACCACGCTGGAAGCAGGATATTGGACCTGACCCAGGTTGTCGCCGGGCATACCGTCTGCACCCACTGCATGGGCACGCACGATGATGCTGGAAGGGCGAGCTTCGTGAACATAGACTTTGGCATATTTTAAGGTAACGGGAGTGTTAAACCAATCGTGCAACACAGCCATGGTGCGGGAAGAACCTACGTTCAAGCCCTGTTCGGCAGTGCCGTCATCATAATAGGTTTCGCCACTCATATCAGGCATCACAAACACAATCTCGGTGTTTGAAGCCGGGGATTCATTGGCATCGTACATAGCGGTCACGTAATAGCTGTGCATTCCGCCTTCTACGTTGTTATCGGTATAAGTAAGGGTTGCGGGGCTCACTTCGTCGATCATGATGGCGTCGCGATATACTCTATAGCCGGAAGCACGGGTGCCTCTAACTGTATTCGCACTCAGGGTGCCGCTCATGATTTGGTCATTCTGAGGAAGTTCGCCAAGCACGTATTCACGGCCATCAGCATCGGCTACATACACTCTGATATTCCAGTTGTAATCCAGATCGGAAGCCAATAATGTGCTCCAGCTTCCGCCCAAGCGGATCATATTGCCAAAACCGTCTATTGCAGGACCGGCATCGGTACCGGCAGGGTATCCGGTTTGGGTATTGTTGCGGTAGCCAACCATGATTTGGGCTCCGGCAGGAATGGTGTACGGGGTGGTAAGTACGATTTCGTTCCATGAACCAATGGTAGGACTAGTTACGGGTTGATCTACAACCAAAGTATTGGCAGAGCCAGACCAGACACGCATGGAATATACGCAATTAGCTTCGGCAGGAACGAATTTGATCTTGGTGATGTTCATGCCCACATAAGGATAAATGCTGTTGACATCGCCCATGGCACTCCATTTTGCGGCAACGTCAAAGTCTGCTGCTTCACCTGTGCCCACGGAGTTATCTGAAAATTCGCCGTCATAGTGTATCCAGCCTTCTTCACCACCGCCACCGCCTGAGCCGGGTTCATCCCAATTCAAGGTAACGGTATTGCCATCTACTGTAGCGGCAAGATTTTCGGGGGCGGCCACGATGACATCATTGTAGATCTTAAAATCGTCGATCATGATGCCAGGGCCTTGAGTGATAGAAGCGTTGGACTGGAAGTACCAGCGGAATTTTACGGTCTGACCAGCAAAGTCGGAGATGTTCCCATCCAGAGAGTAGCTTTCGATCATGGAAGCCCAGACTGTAGGGGCATCCGAATACACATAGTTTGAGCCTTCGGGAGTAGCATAAGGATTGCTCATTGCATTCCAGAGTGTGCCATTATCGGGAGAGATTTCCCAACCCCAATAATCAACATCCGGGAAGGTGCCAGCATCGGAGAATTGACCCATAATCTGGAAGTCAGCCCAGATATTGCCACTGGAGGGCAGGGTGATGGAAGGACTTACCAGGTAGTTCAACATATTGTCGTTGTAGCTGCCTTGGGGATTTTGGTTCTTCATCACATGAGTAGGTGAAGGAGCAGTGGCTTCGGTGGCGATGTGCCAGAAGTCTCCACCCAGGGGAACCATGCTGGCGAAGGTCATTTGACCGTCATCGACGCCATTATTGGTATAGCCGCCAAAAGCGATGTCGTCCACCATAAAGCCAAACATATTCGGCTGTTGGACAGTGCTATAGGCAGGGTCCGAAGCAAAGGCAAAGCGAATCTTTACACTTTGACCGACGTAAGCAGAAAGATTGAAGGTGACAGGGGTCCAAGTGGTAACCACGTTACCCCAAGCAGGGACGTTAACGCCTTCACCGTGTTCGGAACCAAAAGCATAAGAACTTGTGAAATCATAGGCAGGACTGCCACCGGTGAGTACGGTCCAGGTAGTTCCACCATTTGTTGAGATACGGATATTGGCTGAATCCCAGCCGTTGTACTCAGGATTAGTGGTACTTGTGCCGGGCTCTTCCAAGCCGAGTCTCATTTTGAAAGTTAAAGTAGCATTAGAAGCGGTAAGGGTCTGGGCAGGGGTGTCCAAGACCAGGTACTGATGATTGTAATAACCACCGATATTGCCGCCGGCAGCGAGATCTGTATCTCCCATCCACCAGACGTTGGCTTGAGCGCCACCAAAATCATAAACGTGCCAATTGTTAGGACTTTCGGCACCATCGTAATGAATCCAGCCATCTGCGCCAGACTCAAAATCTTCCTGATATGCCACGACTTCATAACGCTGTGCAAAAGCGCAAGTTACCAGCATAACAGCCAATATTACGAGTAAATGTTTTTTCATTGATCCTCCTTAGTTAGATCAGGGATATGTCTATATCATCAAGCATTGCCGTGTTATGATTTCTGTCAATCTCTTTTTTTCGGAAAGGAGAAATAGGGGTATGAAAAGTAGCCCAATCTGCTAACTATATTAGACTTCCCTGTAAATCTATTACAAAATAGAGCAGCTCGATTGGTCTGTTTATTTATCATCGCAGCGCGCACAGACGCTTCCATTTAGTCCTTGTAGATTTTGTCGAGAGTTGCGATCATATCCTGCATATACGTATATGAATACTGCTCGTCTGGCTGTCTTGGCTTCCCCAAGACCGAGAGCGAATTCTTTATAGCTACATCAATGTCTTTTTTTAGCTTTTCATACAGATCCTTCGTGTACTTGCCACGCTTGTCATAATCTGGTAAACGATCTTTTTTTTGAGTTCCTTAAGCACGCTGTCACAATTTACAAAGAGCTTGTCTTGCAAAACAAAATGCAGTAGAAACCAATACTCTATGCACGGCCGTGATTCAATGATAGAGAAGTTACTATCACCAACCACTTCCAATTTCTTTTTCATTTGCTTGTAAATAGGTATTTTGCCCTGAGTGTACAAAGTATCCATATCCAACACCAGAAACAGCCCTTTCAAGGCTTTGGTTTCAGGTTCATATAGCTCCTGAAGAAAACCCTCCAATATAGGTTCAATACTACCCTTAATTTTGGGCTTGAATTGAGCCCTTAGGCCTTTGTATCTGTCGGTAAACATAGCTACGAGATAACTTTTTTCGGTGTCACCTTCACAGTATATCCGTACGACCTTCTCAAATGACTTTTTAGGACTCATCACTACCATCCGATCCAATGTTGCCAATATCCGGTTTTCCACCAATCAAGCCCTTTCGGTATAGATTAGCGATGGAGTGCTCTTTCTTGATCGGATATTGTGTCAATCTGCTAAGTTCCGTAGCACCGCTTTCAAGCCTGTCCGTGATCCAGATCGTATCTCTGCGGATAATATCTTTCATATTCAGAATAGAAGAATTGTGGGAAGTAAGGATCAACTGACTTTTTTTGGCGTAGGTTAGATAACTGGCAATAAAGTGTTCGATCAGATCTTCATGCATTGCCCGCTCTATTTCATCTATTGGGATGATCTTATTTGTTTGTTGCATCCAGCAGAGAAATCCACAGAATTCGAAAAAACGTTGCGTCCCGGCTGATTCTTCCTCAAGATTCAGGATGAATTCGCCATCAGCCACCTTATGGGAAAGCAGAATATCTATCCGCTCCACTGTTTCCGGCATTTTATTGTTGTCTTTCTCAATAGCATTTATAAGGTATTTTAAAGCGCTGTTAAGAGGTATATCGGTAAGCGCGACTTCTTCCTTTTTAACAGTGATATTGCTTATAATGAAATCTGCAATTTGCAATTGCTGTACATAGAAGTCTTTATAGTTACATGGCTCTGTACTATTCAAAAAGTTATGAAGATTCCAGGGAATCAAGCTTGTATTTGGTTCCACGATCGGAGCCAGGGTGTCCTTAAACCAGGAATAGACCTGCTGCATAGGGCCTGTGTAATTGTATTTTTTCAAAGACGCCAATACAGATTGGTTCGGCACAGTCAGTTCAAGGTTTTCTATCAAGGTTTTGTTTGCCTTTGAACCAGACCAATTATATTTGTATTCAGCTTCTTTAACCAATTTTTGTAGATCACGCGTAAACACCCGTGTTTTAGTGCCTTTGGGCCAATAGTGTAAATGTTCTTTAACGATTATTGTCTGATTGAGTGTGAGCTGATACTGATAGACAATATCTTCATGCACAAACTTTAGATCAAATACTGAATTCTTGTCCTTATCCAGTGCAAAAGGCTGAATGCCAGTGGGTTTGTTCTTGTCCGTGTCTTGTTGAAGGATGGAATTTCTTAGGAAATCAAGCGCTCTCAAAATGTTGGTTTTGCCGGAGGCGTTTTTCCCAAAAATCATCGCCATTTTTAAGAGTTTGAGCTTCAAATCCGGGAACTCTTGAATATAATATTCGGCCAATTCGGAATTGGGTGTAGCTCTGAAATCCAGGGTAATCTTATCCCGCAATGAGCGGAAGTTTTGCACACTAAAATATATTATCATGGCTTGTCTCCTTAGATGATCTGCAGATTAGCTGTTAATATGATACCAAGATAACCACATAAAGCTAATTGTCAAGTGATTTTTGCATATTTTATGCAAAAATCAGCATAAAAAGCTTATACATGTCTCTGCATATTGGACTACCTCTTGTGCTTCAGACAGCAACAGAGCTTTTCACCCACGGCTTTCAGGGTATAAAACCCAGGGGCCAAGCCTTTCCCATGAACACGCTTTTCATGCGCCTTCGACTCGAGCTGACTCGAAATCTCAAGTCAGCTCGAGCCGAAAGCATGTTAAAAGCAAATTGAAGGCGGAGGCTTGTAGCGTAAGACGCCGTTCTTACGGAACTGGATCTGACAAAAACGCACTTATTCCGCAGGAATGCGGAAACGGGATCTGATGAAAACTTCCTTCTTCCGCAGGAACGGCGTCCTTCCCTACATAAGTATCTCTCTACAAAAGGGTTGGGGCGAAACAAAGTCCGCCCCAAGATGCCCAATTTTCAATTCTCAATTAATTCTCAAATCCGCCGCTTAATTCTCAATTCTCCATTCTCAATTTTCAATTAATTCTCAGATCCGCCGCTTAATTTTCAATTCTCCATTCTCAATTCTCAATTAATTCTCAAATCCGCCGCTTAATTCTCAATTCTCCATTCTCAATTCTCAATTAATTCTCAGATCCGCCGCTTAATTCTCAATTCTCCATTCTCAATTTTCAATTAACCTAAGTATATTGCAATCTATACAAATCGTAATACAAGCCCTTCTTATCCAGCAGATCAAAGTGCGAGCCTTCTTCCACGATCCGGCCTTTGTGCAGCACGATGATGCGATCCACATGCTGGATGGTGGAGAGTCTATGCGCGATGATGATCGAGGTGCGGCCTTTGATGATCTTTTCCAGGGCGTCCTGGATCAGGATCTCGGTCTCGGTATCGATATTGCTGGTGGCTTCATCCAGGATGAATATGGAGGGATTGTAGGCCAGCACCCGGGCAAAAGCGATGAGCTGTCTTTGTCCGGTGGAAAGGGTGGCACCACGTTCCATCACAGGTTCGTCATATTTTCCGGGCAGATGTTGGATGAATTTATCGGCATTTACATGCTCCGCCATCTCTTTGATCTCGTCTCTGGTGAGTTGGATATTGTTCAGGGCTATGTTTTCGGCGATATTGCCACTGAAGATGAAGACATCCTGCTGCACGATGCCCACGTTGGAACGAATATCGCTCAAGGCATAGCTGTGCAGATCTTTACCATCCACCAGGATGCGTCCCTTTTGATAAGGGTACATGCCCAAAATCAGGTTCACGATGGAGGTCTTGCCGCTTCCGGTGTGTCCCACCAGGGCGACTTTTTCTCCGGGACGAATGTGGAAACTGATGTCTTTCAGCACCCATTCTTCATGATTATAGGCCAGCCAGAGGTTTTGAAATTCGATCTCGCCGGTGATTTTCAGGTTTGTAGCCAGATCATCACGGTAGTCTTCCGGCTGCTCTTCCATCAGGTCGAAGATGCGCTCTGCACCAGCCAAAGCGGCTTGCAGGACGTTGAATTTCTCGCTGAAGTCATTGATCGGTTGGAAGAGCTTGCGGATGTATTGGGTAAAGGCCATCAGCAGACCCACTGTGATCACGTTTCTGAGGATCTGTCCACCGCCGTACCAAATGATTACAGCCACGGCAATCTGCGAAGAAACGTGGATGATGGGTCTGAAAAAGGCGAAGAGCTTGAGCTGCTTCATCGCCGTGAGAAAATAGTTGTGATTGATTTCGCTAAATTCATCCCGTTTGTGCGTGTATTGGTTAAAAAGTTGGATGATCTTCTGCCCGGCGATGTGTTCTGCCAGAGTGGAATTGAGCTGAGCCAGGAGCTTACGCACGCTGCGGTAGATCACCCGCGTCTTTTTGCGGAAGATGACGATCACCCAGACCAAAAGCGGCAGAATTGCCATGCTCACCAGGGCCAATTGCCAATCCAGGATCAGCATCAGGATGATGATCGCGATCACCAGGATCACGTCTTGAACTATCGAAATCACCCCGCTGGCCAGCATCTCATCGATGGTGCGGATGTCATTCGTCACCCGCGTTACCAGCCGCCCCACAGGGTTTTTATCAAAATACTGCGTGGGCATTCTTTGCAGGTGGGCAAAGACATCGTGCCTCAGGTCGTTCATGGCTCTTTGGGAGAACACAGTGGTCATCACTGCAATGATATAGCTGGCGATAAAGCTCACCAAAATGAGGATAAAGTAAATACCCGCCAGATAGAGTAGCGCTGTGGAAGAATCCTTGCGGACCTCCAGACGCTCCATTCTGGGCAGCTCCAGCATCTGATCTCTGGCCACGGCGATCTTATCCTTGCCGATATAGAAATACCCGGCCAGATCTGCAATGCCATCCTTGGGATTTTCGTCCAGGATCAGATGTTTGCTCAGGATCGCCCTGTTTTCGGGATTATCATTTACCAGAAACACCGTATTTGGGCTGATGATGCCTTCTTCTTCCAGGCTTTTTAGCTCCGGCTTGTCCATCTTATTGCGATCCCGGGAAGAGATCACCACAAAATGGGTACCAGCATGCGTATATTCTGGCAGTTTTACATAGGCGTAACGGTGCATGAATGTCTGATAGCGGGCTTCATCCGCAAAGACGGCGATCGATTTGTCGGAGACAATGTGATCGTCAATGGCAGAACGCTCGATCAAAGGGAGAACCAGTTCTGCGGCAGTCACAGACATCAGCACCATAAAGGAGATAATCACGAGTTTCAGATAGGGCTTCAGATAGAAAGCCATCTTGGAAAACAGACGATGATCGTAGATTCTGGTCTTCAGATCATCTGTACTAAAGGCTCCACCGCCTCTTCCTCCGTGCATCATGATTCCACCTCCTCATTTTCCAGCCGGGCCCGGATTCTCTGTTTCTCGTACAGAGCCCGGTAAATGCCGCCGGCGCGAATCAGGGAATCGTGATTGCCACGCTCTTTGATCACGCCATCGGTGAGCACGATGATCCTGTCTGCGTGCTGGATGGACGAGATGCGATGGGCAATGATGATGGTGGTCTTTTCCTGGCGGTCTTTGACCAGACGCTCCAGGATCATGCTTTCGGTCTTGGTATCCACGGCCGATAAAGCATCATCCAAAATCAGGACCTGAGGGTTCGTGAGCAGGGCACGGGAAATGGCTACACGCTGTTTCTGCCCGCCGGAAAGAGTGACGCCCCGTTCGCCCACCAGAGTTTCAAATTTATGGTCAAATTCGTTGATTTCATTGTAGACATTGGCGATGCGCGCCGCTTCAAAAACCTGTTCATCGCTGGCTTCGGGATTGCCCAGGCGGATGTTATTGGCGATGGTATCCGAAAACAGGAAGATATCCTGCGGCACCAGAACCACATCACGCCGAAGCACTTGCAACGGAATGCGATGCACTTCCCTATCGTCCACATAAATTGTGTTTTTCGGAGGATTGTAAATACGCACCAGTAGCTCAATCAGAGAGGTCTTACCACAGCCGGTGGGACCCACGATGGCTAGTGTCTTGCCTTCCTCAATACAGGCGGAAATGTCCTTGAAAATAAGTGGTAAAGTCTCTCCATAACGGAAGCTGAGGTCTTTGATCTCAATCTTGCCATTGATCTTTTCTATGCTCATATCGGCTTCATCGTCATTGATTTCCGGCTCCGCCACGAAGATCTCGTTGAGTCTCTTCAGTGAAGCGGTTCCCCTCTGATACATATCCACGATCCAACCAATGGCGATCATCGGCCAGACCAGCATGCCCAGATATTGGAAAAAGGCGATGAAACCACCGATGGTAATATCTCCCCGGATGGCAGCACGACCTCCAAAATACAAGGTGATGATCATCGAACAAGAGATAATAAAGCCTTGGAAAGGATGGAAGAAGCCGGCGATCCTGGCCATGGAGATATTCTGATCTACATAGACCTGGGAGACTTCATCTATCTTGTCCAATTCGCTTTTCTCCTGGCCAAAGGCTTTCACGATGCGGATGCCGGAGATGCTCTCCTGAATTTTGCCGCTCATCGAGGCAAAAGCAGCCTGCACCTTGGCAAAACGCTTGTGCATTCTCTTGCCAAAATAGCCGATGGTAATGGACAAAATGGGCATCGGAATGACAGCTAAAAGGGTGAGCTTGAAATTGATGGAGACCATAAAGGAGAAACTCGCGACCGTCATCAACACGATATCCATGAAGGCGATCAGTCCCATACCGAGGAGCATACGCACGGCGTTCAGATCATTGGTGGCATAGGCCATCAGATCACCGGTTTTGCTCTTGTTAAAGAAGTTTTGCGAGAGCTTTAGCAGATGGTTGTAAAAATCTTGCCGCAGGCTCTGCTCGATCCGGTGTGAATTTCCGATGATGAGCATCCGCCAAAAGAACCTCAGAATCATCACTGCAAAGGCCAAAACTACGATTAAAAGGGCGATCCAGAGCAAGCCGCTTTGGTCGATCGTGCGCGCCTGGATGCTGTCTATGGCGTATTGCATCACCTTGGGTGTAATAAGTTGCACCACATCCACCAGGATCAGCATGATGATGCCACCGAGTATAGTTTTATAGCTCTTCTTCAGGTAGGGAAGAATCATTTCAAAAGTTCGCATTGCTATTTCATATCCTTATTTCTTACTGGTCTGAATGTATAGCCTCTTGATATATAGAGTAATTCGAGGTTATCATGCCAAACTGCCTGCCACTCTCTTTTTGTCAATTGCTTTGTGCAAAATGAGCGATTGTTTGGTAGACTTTTGGAGGCTTCAGTCATTCTAAGCAAGGCACGTGTCCCCACTTGCTTGCAGGGAAAATATCTTTGCCCAAAGAACTTTCTTGACCAATCTCCGCTGGGCACAAATACTGGCCTTACTTAAGTAACCTAAGGAGTTCTGATGCGTTTCAAAGCCCTGTGCCTGCTGATCCTATGCCTGTGCCTGCCGGCCCTCATGCTCGGTGCGGTGTATCGCGCCCGGATAATAGATGAAGCGGGCAGACCCATTGCAAAAGTATTGGTGCAAGGGGGTAAAGCACACGCCTTCAGCGACAACGAGGGCTATTTCAGCATCAAAACCGAGGCTGCACTGCTCAGCTTTTCGCGCCTCAGTTACCACAGCCGGGAACTTTCCGTGCAAGACCTGCCGAAAAACATCGTGCTCAAAGCAGATCCTTTGGCGCTCTATACCGTTCGGGTCTATGATCATTACCAAAGCGCTGCCGCTCCGGCCCTGGATGCGAAGATCATCTATCCGGATACCAATTCCGGTGGGGGCAGTTCCGCAGATCTTTTGCTCAAACAGCATTCCATCACCAGCACCGATATCCCGCTCACGGGCGAATTTCAGAGCCTCTCGATCCTCGGGAATCTCAGCCGCCACACCTTGGTTATGATCGATGGCGTGGCTGTGAATTCTGCCGGAGAAGCCTTTGACTTTTCCCGCATTCCTGCCTCACAGATCAGCCATATTGAGATCATCAAGGGTTCTTCTTCCGTATATGGTGGATCTTCTGCCATTGGCGGCATCGTCAATATCATCACCACCAGTCCGCAGGAGCATGCCAAAGCTGAGGTAGAGACAGGCTTTGGGAGCTTTGGGATGAATTCCCAGCGCTATCTGGCCTCGCTCGCCAAATCTCGCTACAGTCTCAGTGCAGAATACTCGCATTATGCTGCCCGCAATGATTTTAAATACGAACCCTCCTGGGAGCCAAATGCCGAATATCCCCGTTTGAACAATAGCAAGGCTGCAGATTACTTCTTTTTGAAGAGCATGTATCACGGGAAAAAGCACTATTGGGAAGCTCTGTTTAATTACAATTCCTACAAAAGGGAATTGCCCGGGCCCATCAGCTTTCCCGCCTTGTATGATGCCGCAGAACAGAGCGGGGCCAATCTCTTTGCCAAACTGAGCCAGGTCTATATCCACGAGGCTTTTAAGAATGAAGTTTCACTCTCGCTGGAGCACAAGAAAAATACCTATACCAATCTTGAGAGTAGCAGCTTCATCGCTTACGACCACTATCGGCAGCTCTACTACAATCCTCTGCTCAAGGATAAACTCAGCCTGAACTTTAGCGGCTTTGATTTGGGGCTAAGCGGGGAATTTCAACCGGTGTATTATGACTATGATCAATATCCGATCGCGAACTATCACTTTGATTTTAAAGACTATCAGAACCTGAATACTGCCCTGGGCGCCCGCCTTGAAAAGGGCATGGAACTCGGTGCACTGAGTTCCCGCGGATCGTTGGCTCTGCGGCAGGATTGGACCACAAACGAAGCTCATACCACCTGGCGGGCAGAACAGCAAAACACGCTCTATCTGCCTGTAGAAATCAGCCTTGAGGGCAGCATTGGCACGGCTTTTTCCCTGCCTTCATATTTTGATATGCACTGGATCGGCGATAGCCAGAGCCTGGTGAATAAAGCACTGAATAGCGAGACTTCCTTTGGTTATCATCTGGGCCTGGATCTCAAGCATTCTCTGTTCGAAAGCTCCGCCGCTTACTACTTTAACGACATCGATCAACTCATCCAATGGCGGCAATACTTTCTCAATGGCTCCACCTGGCGTCCCTTCAACGTGGGCCGTGCCAAGATCACAAATTGGGAATTTGCCTTCAGCCTCTTTCCGCTAATGCCGCTGAAACTGGATGCCGGACTCACCCTCACCCAGGCGCGGGATTTCTCTAAAAACGCCCAGGGACAGCCCAGTTCTACTTACGATAAATACCTGCCCTATACCCCAGAATACAAAGGCTCTGTGGCGGCAGTATATTCGCAAAAGCTCTATGGTCTCAGCCTGAGCTATGACTTTGTGGGTGAGCAATATAGCACGGTGGATAATCTCGCCGGCAGCCTCCCTGCCTTTGATCTAGTTAACTTTAGCAGCTATCTCAAATACCCTTTCCGGAGCGTGGAAGCGCTGCTGGATCTGAGGCTCAATAATCTCTTGGGCAAGCGCTATGAGATCTATGCGCATATCCCCCAGCCCGGTTTTAATTGGAATCTGGGCCTCAGCCTCAGCTATACTTTGCAATTGCCTTGAGCCGGATCGCCACCCCATACAAGCACCCACGTTGCCCTCTCAAGATATTCCTTGCCAAAAAGACCATTTGTAAAATCATGGTAACTTAGACTAAATATAAGGACTTAAATATGGCTTCAATGGCTGATATCCGTAATGGAATGGTGATAACTTTTAAAGACGACCTCTGGGAAGTGGTAGAATTTCTACATGTAAAACCAGGTAAGGGTCCCGCTTTTATGCGTTCAAAACTGAAGAATCTGCGCAGCGACAAGGTGATCGAAAACACCTTCAGAGAAAGTGATTCTTTTGATGAAGTGCGCGTCGAGCGTAACAAAAAAGAGTATCTGTATCGCGATGGAGATTTCTTTGTCCTGATGGATGTCGATACTTACGAACAAATGCCGGTGGAACAATCCGTAATCGGAGATCTGGAACAATTGATGACAGAGAACATGGAAATCACGGTTTCCTCCACCCCTGATGGCGATATCATCGGCATCGAACTGCCCACCACTGTAGTGATGACCATCGCTGAGTGCGAGCCCAATGTCAAAGGAAATACAGCTTCCGGCAGCGGAAAAGTAGCCTATACGGATACCGGACTGCGCCTGATGGTTCCCTTCTTTGTGGAAGCCGGAGAAAAGATTAAAATAGATACCCGCACCCGCGCGTACATAGAAAGAACACAATAAATAAGAGGATATAAACATGGGAAAAGTAAAAAGCTTCGCCGCCAAAACGGCTCATGATGCACATACTGAAGGAAAGATAATCTGCCCGGTTTGCAATACTGAAGTCAAACGGATCAAACTCGTTCAAAATCGTAAGACCGATGGCACCTGGCGCCCCGACAAGCAATACGTAAATATCTGCAAATGCAATGAAGCAGATATCATGAGTGGAAAAGTAATCTAAGAGATTTAGCTAGCAATAATGAAATAGGCAATCTGCATGCAGATTGCCTATTATTTTGGTTTTAACGATTTAACGTTTTAACGTTTTAACGATTTAACGTCTAACGTCTAACGTTTATCGTTTAACGCCCAAGATTTTATTCCTTCGCGGCTACGGGTTTTACCACTTTGCCGGCAAAGAGGATGGTGTTGTCTTCCTTGTGAACTATCATGCAGAGAAAGGGTTTGTCTGCACGGAAGATGGGGACATTGAGCGCGGGAGGCTCAAAAGAGGTTTTGGCAAAGCCGATCTGAGTGGCGGCTGCAGCCTCGGTACCTTCTTCGATTACTTCCAGGAAAGCCTTGTGTACGATGTCCGAGATATAGATATTATCCTTTCCAGGGGCCAGGATGCCGGTGAAATCTGCACGTCCGGCACTAAAGGCATCGTGCATACCCATCGCCTTGAAGGTCTCAGGGAGATCCTCCAGGCTTTGTTCCAAACGGAACCGGGGCAGGAATACTTCCACCTTCTGGGATTCATTCAGATATTTCATCCAAGTCTGCCAGGTCTCATCGTTCAAGTCCTTGCTGGCAGCATCGATGTCTTTGGGCAGCATAAAGACCATGCTGAGATCGGTATCCTCAAAGAACAGCTCAATAATCTGTCCTTCAGGCAGTTCTGCGTAATTAAAATCCCCTTTTTGCTGCATCATGGGCAGCATGATGTAAGAGTCTTTTTCACGCTGGGAACTGGTGTAAAACTTGTCTTCTTTAGTGCTCTTGCGGCTGAAAGGTGAGATCCAGGCGGATTTGAAATAGATGCTATTTACCAGCACCAGACCGTCGCGGCTATCGGCAATCTGCTTTTCGCTGACGATGTCTTTGATGCGGTCGTTGGTCTTTTTTTCCACCCAGGCGTTGATGAAATCAGCGCTTTTTTTGGCCTGCGAGAAATCCAGATAAACGAGCTCGCTATCGAAGGACTTTTGCAGGGTTTTTAGATAGTCCGGTACCAGCCGGTCTTTGTTTGTATCCGCACTGAACATGGCATTGGCGATATCCAGCTCTGCTCTTTTGCGTTCCTTCACAGCCTTCAGCATTTCCTGGGATTTATTGAAGCTATAGTGTTGCTGTTCTGGGCTGTATTGATAGTCCATCACCTTGGCCATTTCCGCGGCAGTATTGCCTTTGGCACCGGTATAGGCCATGCCCATGGCGCTGTTTATGCTAAAAGGCGAGAACAGTAGATTCTGCCCTTCTTTGTCCACTTGATGCAAAAGCTCGAAGGCAAAGCTGTTGTTTTGTGTGCTTAGCTCGACTGTGCTGATTTGGTGATCCAGCTCTGCGGAAGCGGGCGCTTCGGGCGTTTTGCCGCATTTGTTTTTGCAGCAGGCTCCTGTAAGCATGATTAGTCCCATGCACAAGAGGGTAATAAGGTATCTGTACATTGTTCCTCCAGTTTTATGTTTTCAATATGTGCTTAAAGTAATCAGTGCCAGTATATACGCTCCAAAGCGCGATATTGGATGGCCTCTGAGATGTCTTCGCTGTCGATATTACCAGTATTTTACTCAATCGACAGCGATCATCTTTGTAAATTCAAGGGAAGAGTCAATTCAAACAGCTCTTATTTCTTCTTATCCTTGGGGACAAAGCGGAATTCCACTCTCCTGCTGAGACTCTTATCTTGTGATGCAGAATTCTGGGCACCAGAAAACTCGCCTTTACCGGCAATAATGATCTTTTCCGGCGGGAAATTGAGGGTTCCCAGCATATAACGCACAACCGATGATGATCTGGCCAGGGATAATTCCCAGTTTGAGGCATACTTTTTCTTCAGCTTTGCCCCTATGGGTGTATCATCGCAAAAGCCTGTTATCATAATCTCATAATCGTCGTTGGCAGGAACGCTTGCGGCAAATTCTTGCAGGACTTTGATGGCATTTTTATCCAATTCCACGCTGCCGGAATCAAAGTATATCTTATCTTCATAGGTCTTGCCCACGGGCAAATTGCGAAGCTCATCCAGGCGACGCTGCAATTCTTCCCTGTCCGCCTGCTCGGCATCAAGCATATCCTGGTAGCTGCTGATGTAGATCTGTAAATCGCCATATTGCTTCTGATTCGCCCCCGCTGAAGCATAATATTCATTTAAGAGCATCAAACTATTGTCCAGCATTTGCGTGTCTTTCCCTGTGTAAGCTACAAACTTGATGTAGTCGGCAGTAGCCTCCTGGAAGCCTTCAAATGCGTTGGCGTTCATCCCTTCCTTGGCCGTGGCTTTGGTCATGATGGCATAATTCGCTTTCATGGAATTGAGAATCAGAGGTGACAATTTGGGGCTCTTATCCATTTCCACAGCAGTGATAATCAGTAGAGCGCGGCTGTTTATTCTGCTATAGTAATCCGATATTTTTATCTCGGTTTGCTTGAGCTTGGTGTTCAATTGCTCAAGATTCTGATAGGCATCGGCCAGATCAGTTCTGGTCAGATCCAACTGATCTTGCAGAAGCTTCATCTGATTTTCGTTGATCTTACCCTCATACTGCTTTAGCATCATGAGGCTTTCGATCTGGGCGCTGAGGACAGAATTGCGTTGTTTCAGATCTTTCTGTTCCAATTCCAGGATCATGTCCAGGATCTGTACCTGAGCCTTATAGATATCAACGGTGAGGATGAGTTCCTCTTTGATCAGGATATAAACATCTTCCTTGGTCTGCGCGACAGTTTTAGGAGTTGCCGCTGCCCATAGGATAGCCAAATTGAATATGATAGATAGCACGATTAAGCTTAGTATTTTCTTCATTATTCCTCCAAACAAGAATATAGATATTACTCTATATAATAAGCGAAATCTCTAAATAACAAACATGAAATAGCAGAAGCTATGTCGTGCCGATAAGGCCGAATCCTCTTCCTTTATCAGGTGATCACAGTGCTCTTCCCCATTTGTGGGGCGCAGGCTTCAGTGCCAGTATTTACGGTCCAGAGTACGGTATTGAATGGCTTCGCTGATATGTTCGCTGCTAATCTCTTTCAAGCCCTCAAGATCGGCAATGGTGCGCGCTACCTTGAGAATGCGGTCAAAAACCCGGGCGGAATAGCCCATTTTGTCGATCGCGTTTTGCATCAAGGCGTGGCTGGCCTCATCCATAATGCAGAATTTGCGCATCATCTTGCTATTCATCTGGCTGTTATTGAAGATGCCATGGTCTTGAAAACGGAGGTGTTGGACATCGCGCGCCTTATTCACCCTTTGCCGGATCGTGGCAGAGGTATCCCCGGAAGGCAGGGCTGCCAAATCCGCATAGTTCACGGCTGGCACTTCCACATGAATGTCGATTCTATCCAGCAGAGGGCCCGAAACGCGGTTCCGATAGCGATCCACCGCGCCACGCTCACAAGTGCATTTGTGATTGGGGATATTGGCGCCAAAATAGCCGCAAGGACAGGGATTCATGGAGGCGATCAGCATAAATTCGGCCGGGAAAGTGAGGCTGGTAGTAGCCCGGGCGATGGTAACCACACCATCTTCCAGGGGCTGACGCAATACTTCCAGCACGGTGCGCTTGAATTCCGGCAGCTCATCCAGGAACAAAACCCCTCTGTGAGAAAGACTTACCTCTCCTGGTTTGGGGAAGGCACCACCGCCGATAAGTGCAACGTCACTTATCGTGTGATGTGGACTGCGAAACGCTCTGGTAGTAAGGATTCCGTTCTTAAAATCTTTGGAAAAACCTGCTACGCTGTGGATCTTGGTAGATTCCAGAGCTTCGTCAAGAGTCAGTTCGGGAAGGATGGTAGGTACACGTCTGGCCAGCATGGTTTTACCAGAGCCAGGAGGGCCAATCATCAGGAGGTTGTGCCCTCCCGCTGCGGCCACTTCCAAAGCGCGTTTTACCTGAAATTGCCCCTTCACATCATGCATATCGAGCGGAAAGTCGTTGAGCACCTGGAAGATCTTGTCTCTATCCACCGTGGCAGGCGGAATGGTGATTTCGCCTTTCAGGAATTGCACAGTCTCATAGAGTGAGGTCACCGGAATCACGGTGAGACCTTCTATAATAGCGGCTTCTTCAGCATTTTCATGAGGCACGATCAAGAGGTCCAGATCATCGCGTTTGGCGGCGATAGCGATGGGCAAGACGCCATCCACGGGACGCACATTGCCATCCAGAGAGAGCTCGCCGATGATGCCGATCTTCTTCAGAGCAGCCTCTGGCACCCCATCATTATTCATCATGATCGAGATCGCAATGGGCAGATCCAGCGAAGAGGAATCCTTTTTGATATCCGCCGGAGCTAAGTTGATGGTATAACGCCCGGTATGATAGCTCAGTTTGCTATTGCGGATGGCGGCAAAGACCCTGTCCTTGCTCTCTTTCACAGAGTTTGAGGGCATGCCCACGATATTGACGTTGTGCTGCATATTGCCATCGCGGTCACACTCCACGGAAACCTGAAGCGCATCTATGCCCAAGGTGGTGTATGTCAGTGCAATTCCGACCATTAAACTATCCTTCACAAGTTCATTTTATTTATATCGCACAGTTTGAGAGCTTTGCTATTGCGTCAAGAAGATTTTGATTTCGGGGTTTTTAGGCTTTACAATCAGTTGGCTTGCCAGTCAGCAGGACTACCTGTTTTGACTTTCATTTTTGATCTGGCCGATAAGCTTCAGATTGTCCTGTATCTTATTTTATCCCAAAAACTCCAAGCGATTCTCCCACCAAAAATGAGAGTTAAAACAGGGAGTTGAAAATAATACGACTTTTATTGAACAGTCTCGTACCGGCGCTTGCCGAAACGCTGCACACCTTATACCTTGATCTGCATCCGCCGGCAGCCTCCTCTTCCCCTTTAGCATTACGGGGTCATTACTGGCTTTACCCCGCAATGACCCCGTATTGCTAATGAGGGAGCATGGTGGCTCCCGTTACACTCATTATAGGGTGGCGTCAACACCAATGAAGTCGAAACATACCGGTTCAGGTTTTCCCAGGCTAATGCTTAGCTACTGATTAAAGTCACTAGAACACGTTTATCTTACAAAGTATAACCATAGAGCAGCGATTGATGCGCCGCCCATGGCATCGGCAATTGCCCTCTTTACATCATTCATTGTTCCGATCTTTTTGCTGTGTCCATCATAAATGTCAGTGCCCTTTACGAAGGCGATTTTGACATTGTGTGAATCATAAATATCACTGTCTCTCAATGTGGCAACTCGGACATTGTGTGCATTGTAAACACCGTTTCCTCTAATGAACGCCACCTTAACATTGGAAGAAGTGTAAAGGTCACTTCCCTTGAGTTTAAAACTAGCCATGTTAAATCTCCTAAAGCTTTTGTACGATTCTCTTAGATGCACTGGTTTTGTCAATCAGAATATCCTCATATCAACTTTAAGCTCATCGAGCAGGATCAAATCTTTGTGCAATGTGACAACGAAAACTGCAAATTGTGCAGACAAAACTGCAAACTGTCGCATCCTTATGCATCGTAGTGCATCCTTCACAAGACCATTTGTGAGTGTTTGTGACATGATATCTGCAAATTAGATCACCGAAAATTGCAAATTATGACAGAGAATCTGCATGCTTTTTGTGTTGGCTTAACTTGGAGATGGCATGAAATCTAACGTTCCATTTTTGAGATTGACATCCGTGTGTAGTTTCCAATTATTGCCAGCATGAGGATGATATGAATAGCGAGCATGATGACCTTAAGACAAAACTGGAAAGTGCATTGAAGCGAATCAGTGAACTGGAGGCTGAGAACAACAGATTGAGAGTTTTGAAAGTAGAGGATCATCAAACAAATTTATCATATTCTGATAAAACTGAATCCACTGAAAATGAACGACAGGAAACGCCCTGCATTGCACTTGCAGAAAGAATGGATTTTACACCCGCTTCAATAAACAATCAATCCAGTCCCGAAGAGAAAATACTTCTCTTTCAATGCTTGTTTAAGGGCCGAAATGATGCATTTGCGATCAGATGGACAGGGAAAGATGGAAAATCAGGATACTCGCCCGCATGCTATAATGACTGGAAACTCGGTGTGTGCGGCAAATACAAGAAAATACCCTGTGCCAGTTGTGATAGTAGGAAACTCATCCCCTTAGATGAGAAGCTGATCTACAAGCACCTCAGTGGAGATATCGTCATTGGCATCTACCCACTACTGGATGATGATAGTTGTTGGTTTTTGGCCCTTGATTTTGATGCAAAACATGGTTTATGACGACAAGCTTCTCCCGTGCTCCGCACTCTTTGTAAGATGCTTGTTTCCTAATTCTCTTCTTGGGTCAAGAGTGCCCGATACTTTGCGGATTTGTCAGGAAGTCCCATTTTATCGTATAACTTCATCAAATTGTTGATGGTTTGAATAGTATCCGGATGCTCCGTACCCAAGACCTTTTCGCGGATATCCAGTGCTCTCAGATGCAGCGGTTCTGCCTGCTCATAATTACCCTGATGCCTGTACAATTCTGCCAGATTGTTCAGCGACGTTGCTGTATGGGGATGCTCCGCACCCAAGACCTTTTCGCGGATATCCAGTGCTCTCAGATGCAGCGGTTCTGCCTGCTCATACTTACCTTGATTATTGTATAAGATTGCCAGATTGTTCAGCGACGCTGCTGTACCGGGATGCTCCGCACCCAAGACCTTTTCGCTGATCTCCAGTGCTCTCAGATGCAGCGGTTCCGCTTGCTCATACTTACCTTGATCCCGGTACGATACTGCCAGATTGTTCAGCGACGTTGCTGTATCGGGATGCTCCGCACCTAAGACCTTTTGGCGGATCTCCAGTGCTCGCAGGTACAGCGGTTCTGCCTGCTCATACTTACCTTGATCATTGTATAAGTTTGCCAGATTGCCCAGCGACGCTGCTGTAGCGGGATGCTCCGCACCCAAGACCTTTTCGCGGATCTCCAATGCTTTCAGATGCAACGGTTCCGCTTGTTCATGCCTATCTTGATCCAAGTACGATGCTGCCAGGTTGCTCAGCGACGTTGCTGTCTCGGGATGCTCCGCACCCAAGACCTTTTCGCGGATTTGTAGGGCAGTATTAAGATAAGTTTCCACTTTGATGAAATCGTATTTATCACTGAACCAAGATCCGGCTTTATCGTAATAGACCGCTGCCTTATCTGCCATGCCAGCCTTTTCATAATGCCGGGCAATTTCTAAGGCATTTTCATCCATTGTATCGGCAAAGATAGCTTCCATGGCCTCAGCGGCTAATTGGTGCAACTGCCTCAGCTTATCGCTCATCATACGCTGATAGATGATGTCCTTGATCAGAACATGGCTGAAGATATAGCGCAACTCATCCAGGTCTTTCCAAATGCGGCTGTTCGTACCGGTGGCAAGCTCTGAACTGAGATCGGATTTCAGCATTTCGGAGAGTACTTTTACATTAAATTCCATCCCCAGAACACAGGCGTTTAACACACATTCACGCACCTGATCGGTAAGACGCAAAAACGGCATATTGCTTGATACATTAGTTAGATATAACAAGTAATATGTATGCCTAATGTGCACCTATACAGTCACTTATTAATACATAGCTTTCATATTACTTGTCTTTTAGTGCCGAGAAATAGGGCGAAAATACCTGTTTTTGCCTTGGGGGTGGTAAAGTCGGGTTAAGAGGAACCGGGCAATATGTGCCGCCAAACCACCTGAGAACATGGCGACTAATATGGACGGTATTGGTGTGATGATAAGCTGGGATGCCGTAACCCAGACCATATTCGATACTTTTATAGAACCAGATTAGTTCATTGACTAAATCTTTATAGTCCTTACTTGCGTTGCTTCGGGGTGAATATCTGAAGATATTCCTCTGGCTTATATGTGTTTCCTTTATGGCTATACATCCCCTCAGGAAAGCGAGTCATCAAGTCTATAACATATTAATAAGCTAATGCTTATTATATTTTTAAAACACAATGTTAATCGGACGAATCGCCTCCCAAACTTTTCGCAAATATATCAAGCATATCTTTAACCGCATTTCCGTGGATCTTAATTCTTTCTAAAACCGGAATCTTGTACTCCAAGAGGGTTTCTATACCTGCTATAGTTGCGTTTTTAGACGGTCCACTACGCTTAAGCCAGTAATAAGACTCCTTATAATCCTCATAGACCCCTTGTCCATAAAAATAGCATAATGCTAATTGAGAGCAGGCATCCTTGTTCCCCTGTGCTGCAGCCAGTTCGAACCATTTCACAGCCTCTGTGTAATTCTGTCCTGTGCCATCTCCGTTATAATACATCATAGCAGTAATATATTGTGCATCTTCATGACCCTGTTCGGCTGCCATTTCTAACCACTTCAAGGCTTTTGCTTCGTCCTCACCAACGCCCTTTCCTTTGAGATACAAGATACCGGTGGCATATTGGGCATGCGCGTCTTTGTTCTCTGCACCTTTTTGGTACCATTTGAAAGCCTCAGCAAGGTCTTCATCGGTCCCTTCGCCGTTATAATACATCTCTCCTAGAAATACGAAGGCTTTCGTGTATCCATGTTCAACAGAACGCCGCATCCAAATGAATGACTCTTCCAAGTCCTCTTCTACTCCAGTTCCAGTATAATAGCAAACAGCAATTTGGAATTCCGCCTCAGGTTCTTTTTTATCTGCTGCTGCACGCCATAGCACCAAAGCCTTGCTGACACCAATTTCAGATTCAGGTATCCCCTCACCTAAGGCAATGCAATTCCCCAGCTTGGTCTGAGCTCGGGGCAATTTTTTATCCGCGGCTTTGCGATACAGCTTTACTGCTTCGCTAAGATCTTTTCCCACACCCTCGCCATTGTAATACCTTTCAGCAAGTTCAAACTGAGCCTGGGCATCATCTACTGCCAGCTTCTTAAGCTCGCCTATATCAAGCGGCTTATAATACTCCGCCCCTTTCTTGCAAGAAGTCAAGAAAACTGAAAACAAGATAACTATCAATAAAACTGTGGGAACCGCTGTGGTCAACCTCTTAACTATCATCCATATTCTCCTCTATTATGTGCTTATCACTATATGACCATTAAAGTAATACATGTAATAAAGGTCAAGTAAAAGATACTCTTTTCGTGTGTTTCTATCGACATCAATATAATGTATCATGATTTTTAGCAATTTCATGACATTATGTCTCATAGTCCCGGCATGTCATTTCATGTCGGCATCTTAGCGCTGCTCGGAATCACTTTCTGTAGGGCGGTATCCCGCTGCTTCAAATGGCAAAGCGGCAGGGATGGCGAGCTGTTCTCTATTTACACCTACTATCTGTCAGCCCACCCTAATGTCCATAGCTACGTCCGAGATCGTGTGGTGAGGACTGCGAAAGGCTCTGGTAGTAAGGATTCCGTTCTTAAAATCTTTGGAAAAACCGGCTACACTATGGATCTTGGTGGATTCCAGAGCTTCGTCCAAAGTGAGCTCAGGCAGGATGGTGGGTACGCGCCGGACCAGCATGGTTTTACCAGAGCCAGGAGGCCCGATCATCAGCAGGTTATGCCCTCCCGCTGCGGCCACTTCCAGAGCGCGTTTTACCTGAAATTGCCCCTTTACATCATGCATATCCAAAGGAAAGTCATTGAGCACCTGGAAGATCTTCTCTCTATCCACAGTGGCAGGCGGAATGGTGATTTCGCCTTTCAGGAATTGCACGGTCTCCCAGAGCGAGGTCACGGGAATCACGGTAAGTCCTTCTATGATAGCCGCTTCTTCAGCATTTTCATGAGGCACGATCAAAAGGTCCAGATCATCGCGTTTGGCGGCGATAGCGATGGGCAAGACGCCATCCACAGGACGCACATTGCCATCCAGAGAGAGCTCGCCGATGATGCCGATCTTCTTCAGAGCAGCCTCTGGCACCCCATCATTATTCATCATGATCGAGATCGCAATGGGCAGATCCAGTGAAGAAGAGTCCTTTTTAATATCCGCCGGCGCCAAGTTGATGGTATAACGCCCGGTATGATAGCTCAGTTTGCTATTGCGGATGGCCGCAAAGACCCTGTCCTTGCTCTCTTTCACAGAGTTTGAGGGCATGCCCACGATATTGACGTTGTGCTGCATATTGCCATCGCGGTCACATTCCACGGAAACTTGAAGCGCATCTATGCCCAAAGTAGTGTATGTCAGTGCAATTCCGACCATTAAACTATCCTTTTCCTGTTCTTTTTCTTTGTCTTGCATGCTTTGAGAGCTTTGCTTTTGCGTCAAGAAGATTTTCGTTGAGCTGATCTGGATAACAGAGACTGTTCAACAAGTTTCGATTATTCTCCAATAACTTAGCTGAATAGTCTAAAAAGTGGGCGAGGCTCCCTTCCTGCAATCCATTCCTCAGAATTGACCTGGCGACTTTGGATAGTTTATCATGCAAAACAGTGAATGTTCCTGTGTCGTTTACCTGAAAGCTGAGAGTCTTGGAGTTTACATGAAAAACCAGCCGGGGATTTGACGTACTGTCCCTATCAGGCGAATTTGCCTTGTTTGAGACAAGTGGTATGTTAGAGATTATTTTACAGTAATGTGAGGCCGAAGTAGT
>JAJBAW010000090.1 GCA_020532545.1 Candidatus Cloacimonadota bacterium
ACCGGTGGAGGCATCACCAGGATAAAGTCTTGCACAGAGCGCGAATAGAGTACTTCCATATACTCATAAGCCAAAAAGGCCGAGCCGAGAATCCAGAGGACGACAAAGAAGTCTGAGCGCTTCCACAGTGCGGGAATCAGAGCGATGAAGAGAATGAGAATGCCGATGCTCATGAGCCCCTCATTATAGAATACATGGCGCTAACGATGCTAAGGGGATGAGCCGGACATCCAGGGATATACAGGCAAGCCTGCCAATGCTTTAAGAAGCTGCGATCGATGGCTGCGGAATCCGCAAAAAGACCTCCGCTGATAGCGCAAGCACCACAGAGAATGAGATACTTGGGCTCCGGAATGGCTCGCCAGGTTTCGTTTAAAGCATCTGCCATATTGCGGGAAATAGGGCCGGTGAGGATCAGAGCATCAGCATGACGCGGTGAGGCTACGGTCTCCACGCCATAACGGCTAATGTCAAAGTTCACGTTGTTTGAAGCTCCCAATTCCATTTCGCAAGCATTGCAGCCGGCAGCGGAAACACTGCGCAAGGCAAAGGAGTAGCGGAACTTGCGAGGCAGCATAAAATCCATCTTGGGCAAAACCGTTTGACCGGGAGCCATAATCAGCTTCTCCCGGCTATCAGCAGCCATTTTATAGTTCGGTCTAAAGACAATCATTTCAGGGTATTTACGGCTGCACAATCCACAGAAAATACAGCGTCCCAGATCCAGCCCCTGAGAGGTGAAAGCCTTGGTGGGGCAGAGTTTATTGAGGAGCTCCAAGTCCGCATCTATAGCCAATTCCGGCAAACCGGGGAAGGCGGGATCGATGCCAACCGTGAGGGGATCGGGAATGGCTTGATAGCCGTGCCTGAAGCGGGCTTGCAAAAGGTGCAGCATCTTAGAGGTCACTCCCGCAGTAGGAAAGATCAAAGCTCTTGTTGCAGAGCGGAAAGTCTGAGATTTGTTCATTGGCCACCGCCATCGACAGGGCTTGCCAATTCATCAATGATGGATCTATCACTTTGTACCACAGAGCGCTGTGTGCATCCTTGCTTTTGGCGATATGCACTATTCTGCCTCGGGCTCCTTCCACGATGGAAATGGCAATCCGATCTGGAATAAGCTCATTAACTGGAGCTTGGATAGGAGCAGAGGGATCGATCTGGTCCAAGAGTTCCTGAATCATTTGCAGAGACTGCATGATCTCCATATATCTGAGGTTCGCCCTGGCATAGACATCACCGGTGGATTCGGTTTGAACCTCAAATCCAGGGTAGCCCCAGATGGGAAAATCAGCACGGGCATCCACAGCAACGCCACTGGCTTTGGCGCTGATTCCGCTAAAACCAAAACGCAGAGCATCTGCGTTGCTGATCTTGCCGGTATCATCAAAGCGGGAAAGCAGGCTGGTGCAGGCAAACATGGCCTCGGTGGTGGACCTGATCTGAACCGCACATTTGTGCATTTTGGCCTTCAGAGTGTCTATCAGAGTCTTATTAAGAGGGTAATTCACGCCACCCACACAGAGGGCGCGTTTGCCAAATCTGCTGCCACAAATGCTCAAAGTGGAGTTTATCACAGTAGTTCTGAGCGCGGCAAAGAGGTTCTGCCCCATGATGTAGGCTACATCTCCAGCCAAAGCAGAGAGAGTGGAAAGATGCATGGCTACGCGCTCCATTTCCAGAAGCAAAGACCTGATATCATTAGCCTGAGGGCTGCTTTCCGCAAGGCTTTCCACCAGCCGGCAATAGGCAGTGCCGTGACCGATAACGGTATCTCCGGCAATGGTTTCGACCAGGGGCATCTTCTGAGCCAAAGATCCTGAGATCAGCATATTGATCAGATCCCGATGCTGATAGCCCAATTGGATTTCAAGATGCTCCACAATCTCCCCTTGCATCAAAAAACGGAAGTGCCCGGGCTCGATTACTCCAGCGTGGACAGGCCCCACCCCCACTTCGTGGATCAGTTTAGAATCACTAGACAAGAACGAATAGTCTTCAATCTTTATGGAGCCGCCCAGAGGATGGCGCACACTTTTGAGCCAGGGATGATTGCTAGGGACAATGCCGTATTCTTCATAGAGCTCACGCTCAAAGATCTGAAATGCCGGGAATTCCGGGGTAAGAGATGGATAGTGCAGGCTTTCGGGAAATGGAGTGCAGAACAGCTCAAGCTCGTGGGGCTTGCCCAGCAGAGCATAAATCAGCTTTTCGTTTGTGCCAAAGAAGGCCAGGGGCTGAAAGCCCTGTATCACAAGCCTTCGGATCCTATCCAGGAATGAGTCCAGCGACTCTATCTGAGGCGGCTCCAAAACAGGGGAATAGTTCACGTCAGTTTTCAGCATAAGTCAGATGGATCAGACCTCAGCTTAAACGCCCAAACTATTAAGATGATGATACTTAAGAGGGGTACCGTCATAGCAAAAAGAGCAACAATCCACTGGCCGGTACTCATCTGTGGCACCAGCTGTCTTTCGTGGACACGATCTTGCTTATCTTGCTTCAAGGATACCTCCTTTGTTAATTGGTTCAATAAAAATTTGCGAAGGATTGATGTCAAGTAAAATAGAGGCTCAGCATTCCCCTTCCACAGGTTTTAGTTGGGAGTAGTCTATCCGATCTGGCTGATCCATCAGAGGAGAATGCTACATAATCCATACTGCAGCAGACCACGATCTGGCCCAGGAACGGACAGCGCTTACTTTGCTTGAACTACAGAACAATAAGCGGCTCACTATGGACTATCCGAAGCTGCAGCCGATGGACAGCCTTGATCTCGCTTCTACCTTAAAAACAAGGCAAGAATACGAGCCAAAAGCCAAGGCTACAAGAAAGCCCATGCCAGATACTACAAACTCGTGGTGATCTTGGATGACCGTAGCAGTGACATCTGCCGAGCACTGGCTGCCCAGGACAAGGTCTATCCCCTAAACGATGCCATGGAAGTGATGGACAACCTGATGGCTCTGGATACGAAATCCATCAGCCTGGATGATGCCAGAGACTACATCAAAGCTCTGGCACCCTGGATCAAGGACGATCAGATCGAGTAAGACTCAAAAATGAACCCAGTGGGTGTCTCAGGAGCACATACTCCATTGCCGCCGTTGTATTGGAAATGTAGGACACGACTGTTATTTTGTAAACGAGCCCGAAAACCAGTTCCGGGCTCGTACTGTCATATGACACTATTTCATCAGCATTGCTTTGTGAATCAAGGTTTGGCCTCCTGATTCAAGTTTGAAGAGGTAGATACCGGACCCTACATAACGATTAAATGTGTCTTTGCCATCCCAAGTCACTCTATGAGTTCCGCGCGTCATTTCCGTATTGATCAAGTCTTTCACTTTTTGGCCTTTGAGGTTATAGACAGATATCCGAACCTGTCTGTTCTCCGGGATATTGAATGTTATCGTGGTAGAAGGATTGAAGGGATTGGGACAGTTGCTCATACTGAAGGCAGGAACCGTTACCAGGTCTTCAATATCTGTTTGCCCCTGCCATTCATAAGCCCCAAGATCCACCTGATCACCATAGATGCGCGGATTACCTGCCAGATCATACGAGGGAAAACTGTACCAATCCGGAATATCAAAGATGCTGAAATCTGTGGTTCCAGCATCAATGCAGGGAGAATCCTGCCCCAAGGTATAGGGATTGTCGTCTGACCAGGCATGAAACTCCGGATCCGAGCTTATATTTGTGCCAAACCATTCAACAGTATTATTCGGACCTAAGTTTAGAATGGTATCTTCGGGATCTTCTGATGGCCCCACGAGGCAATTCAGAAATTGCAGATTCGAAGGCAGAGGATTATTTGAGAGCATGAAGTTCATACCCACCTCATTGCTGATAATGCTGTTGATAAAGCTAACTTTGGCATCCTCACCAATGTTGATTGCCCCGCCATAACCTGTACTCCAGTGATTGTTCGCAATCGTGCAATTGATGAAGTAATTCCTGAATTGAGTAGGGAGGAAAGAGTGAATTATCGAAACGATTCCACTGAGTGAGCCTGCTTCAGATCTGGATTCACAATCCGTTATCTGCAAATTATGGAATACACTGTCTCCCCCTGTATGTAGAGGATGGTTCGTGTAAATTGCTAGCACCCTTCCAGTTATTTCTCCATGGGAAGAGGGATGTATGTTGTTGATGCGAACATTATCGGCAAAAACGTTTCCACCCCATAAATTGAAGCCCGTGGAAACCATGCAGTCTTCCACCGTAATATTACGCAAGATCAGTTTTTGGGGATAATGAAACTCGCCCAACTTAAGGGAGTTATCATAATGTACCGGACGAATCCCGCGAAAGCTGAGATTTTCCAGAGTGAGGCTGAACTTATCCGGAATACCGTTAATCTTGTTTCGAGTAATACAATCAAACAGTGAATACTGATAAAACTCCTGATTGGTCGTAGCCGAAAAAGTAATATTCTTGATCATTACTTCTTTCTCTGAATCCCAGCCCATGAAGAAAATATTCGGACCACCAAAGATCACTCCATCCTCACTTTCGCCCACGATGCTCACATAACTGCGCAAGTTCAGCGGGAAATGCTGATCTTCAGCATAGTGACCATTGGCCAGGTGAATGGTCTGCGGATTCTGGCTATCAGATCCTATCCTCTGAATAGCCAGGGCAATGGTCTTGAGTGGGTCCTGTGGTGTCATTCCGGTATTAGCATCATCGCCGTCTGGACTTACGTATAGATCGGCAAACTGCTGCTGAATAGCCGCTTCATTAATGAATGCATTGTAGTGAAACTCTTGCTGAGTGTCATAATGCTCTGTATAGATGCATTCTTTCAGGTAAGGGGAGGTGGCTGCTACAGTGGCTTTATCCAGATAGATGTCGATAGAATTATAGAACTGCGAAATTATGGATATATCATTGCCCAAAATGCCGGCAAAATTGTTATATATACTACATCTATTGAGAGGATCAAACTCCAGAGTTCTGATGCCATCCAGAGAATATCCCCCAAAATGAAGAGCACCTTGACTCTTTCCCCAGTTGTCGGTTATAATCGTACCCGCTAAATACGTATGACTATATACAGAATAGATTCCGGCTCCGGACCAGGCTTTATTGCCGATGATATGGCAATTGACTACATTGACCCTACTTTCAAAAGCAAGTATCGCTCCCCCTTTTCTATCTCCCCAATTAGTACTGGGTGTGCCAATGCCATTGGTAAGGTACAAGCCTTGCAATGTGATCTCAGAATCTTCAGTGATGCTAAAGCAACTTCCGCTTTGATTGGCGTCTATCACCGTTTGGGTGATGTATGTGCTATCTGCTGTAGAGAGTTCCAGGCTGCCGATAGTGAGCTTTCTGCCAATGATCTGGATATTCTCATAATAGGTACCGGGATGAACGAGGATGGTATCCAGGTCTGCTGCGGCATTAACTGCATTTTGGATGTTATCATAAGCTTGCGTCCCATCCAGCGATACCTGCAGGATAGCAGCACTAAGCGCGAGGGGTATCAATAGAAGTATGGTCAATATAGTTTTCATGTGGTCCTACCTTGCAATATTTAAGCCAAAATGACAGGAAGCGGAAACCCGCTTCCTGTCATAATTGCTGCTATTTCATCATCAGCATTTTGTGAGTATGGGATTCATTTTCTGTTTTGATACGGATAAAGTAGATGCCGCTGCTTACAGGATTATAGGAATCATCTTTACCGTCCCAATTAATGGTGTTTACACCGAATTTGTAAGGCTTGACAGTGACGTCTCAAATGTTGGTGTAAATTCCAACTCATAATTTCAAGATTATTTGAGAACATTTTAGGTTCTCGCCTCGTGCAATTTATCTAAGGTCATATGACCTGTTACTATGGCAGAGCTGTTGACTGTTCCATTATGCATGAAGCTGTAGTCTCTGAATCCATATCTCATAATGAAAGGATGGGGATCAGGAATGGATGGTGAGCCGCTTGTAGCTTTCCGGACATGACCCATCAGGATTCTCGGGGTAGAAGCTTCTATCTGCTCAATGGCATCCTCAAACAAAGGGTCATAGTTTGCTGGCTCAGAACTTCTCAAGATGTTAGCCGGATTGATTAGAACTCCTGTATCATCGAAATCATACCACACCAAGCCCCATCCATCATCGTTTGCAGCACCCAACTGCTGCAATTTCAGCAAACTGGGATAGGTAAAGTGGGTATATATGGTGTCCGGGTAAGTAGCGGCAGATAAATTGTGGCCGTTAACTCCCATCAGTGCCATCAATCTGCAGTCTGCAGATAACAATGAGACGTTAAAAGATTAATCGTTATTAGTGCCAGTGTTAAAAATTTGTTTCTAAACATGATATCTCCTTTTTGCTTGTTTGTGGTGGTTATCCTTTTTGTCTCAATTTTTATGACAGCGAGGGCCTGGTTTTGAAATTTACAAGTATGCCACATACAATACTCCTTGGTATTCCACAAAAATGTACTGGCCGTTCTGATCTTCGTACACAATTTTAACGATGGGATCGCTCAATGAACCAGTATAGACGGGTAGAGTTTGGTGGTTAATGGCCGTATAGTCAATAACTGCACAAAGCAAGTTAAGACTCATTAGAGCCAACACTAGGTAAAGCATGAGTTTTTTCATTTTGACACTCCTTTAAATCAGTCTCTATATATATAGTGTCAAAAATGGCGAAACTAAGATGCCAGAATCGAAGATATTTTACTTCAGCAGTGAAATAATTTTCTCATAAGACTAGAGCGACCTGCCCATCTCCTTGGATATCTGCACGTTAGCAGGTATTGGGTGAATTCCAGCTATTTCATCTCTTTTGCAGCTATCGATGCTGACCTGGAGATAAGAGGATTTCCCTGCTATCTACACGTCAGCTACACAACAACAAATGGGGTAGAGTAGTCTGGGCAGAAGCAAAGAAAATATGCGTTGACGAGCTGGATTGCAAAGATCTCAGATCCAACCAAGGCCAGATGCCTTGAGATCGGGGAAACCGACATGAAAAGAGGGAGCAGGTCTCGTGCTCTACAAACGAGTCGCTCGTAATCCAGCAAGTATCTCGTCACCTTTGATTCACGAGCTGGTCTATGATCTGGGAAAAGAATCTGGCACCTTCGGAATTCAGATGATCGTAGTCAAAGAAAAAGGCATCCGGCACATGTAGGGCACTATAATCCAGGAAGATAAAGCCTGCCGCACCAGTTCCCTGTACCTTTTCCCCACTACGCAATAGGATCTTTTGTTCTCCATTTTCTGCAATCTTTTGATAGTGAGAGATAGTCTCGGGCGGCACTAAAGCTCTGTAATCCTGGTGCAGCGGTGTATTGATTATCCAAAGCATTACTCCCTTCTGCTCACAGAGCCTGACTATCTTGGTGAAATAGGCAGTCCTGAGCACAGAAATCTCACGCCGTTTATTGTCTTGATAGTAGTGCCTTTGGATGGCAGCGTCTAAAGCTCTCTGCTGACCGATGAGGCTGCCCTGGCGCAGTTCATATCCGCCTATGAACAGTGGTTCAGCTTTTGTTTCAATGACATTATTCAGCAGGCCAAAAGGGATAAATGCCGGCATTTTATAGTCCATGAGATGGCGGAAGTAGATGGCGGCAGAATACTCACCGTAGGCTTTTTTGTCCTGGTAGAAGTCTTTATCCACTATGCGATGATAGCGGTTCATCATTTCGGCTTCACCATCTATGGGCCCGTTGAAATTGAAATAGGAAACTGTGAGAATGATGTTTTCCAAAGAGTGTGGAGATTTCAGCGCGCGCTTTAACTTGTAATAAGAGTATTCAAGCTCTTCCGCGGTCTGGGCTGAGGAGCTGGAAGAGCGAATAAACTCAGGATTTAAGGCGGTGCGGGCATGGGAATCCCCCAGAATCAGGGTCTTGGTAGCGGAAGGGCAGATTTCAAGGGCAGAGTTTTGTCCGGTAATCCTGGTTCTCAGGGCAATGGATACAAAACCGAGACTCAGCATTACCAAGGAAAAGAGCAAGATTTGTTTAAAAAGCCGCATAGATAAATCCCGTATTCAAAGCAGAGTAACAGATCAGGCAGATCAGCAAGAGATACAAAGTAAAAACTGGACGCCAGCGGATCCTCTCACTGATATATAAATGGAAGGTGGGGAGTCCTCGCCCGATGACTATCAAGAGTAGAAAGCTGATGAGAGTAAGTAAAACGCCCTCGAAACTGAAGAAAATATGCCGCGCCATGGGGAAACCGAAGGCTCTGAAACTCAGCCAGCCCAGGCTCACAAACATGAAGGTCAGCGGCCAGGCGATAAAAGCAAAGCCTGCATTGAGCCTTTGTACTATGTTCTGCTCGCGCCGGCGTTTCCACTGCTGGAAGATCTGATATACAGACAATCCCAATCCGTGCCAGATGCCCCAAACCAAATAGCGGGAATCTGCCCCATGCCAGAGCCCACATAAGGCCATGGC
>JAJBAW010000091.1 GCA_020532545.1 Candidatus Cloacimonadota bacterium
GATCTCATTCAGAGTGATGGTGCCCATCTGGTATGCTGTAGCGGCTACGTCTATGATGCCGGTGGTTGAGGTATATCCAGGGCAGCTAATGATGTATTCATAGCTTTGATTTGCATACACGGCAGGGAAAGTGAATGAGCCATTGCCAGTGCTGCTCTGGGTGTAATTTGCATATCCAGTGAGCGTAATCGATGCACCGGCCAGGGCGCTACCGGTATCCGAAGCTACGATGGTGCCGCTTACTGAGACAGTAGGCATGGGCTGCATATTTGCATTCATCACGGCTTCTTCCTCTTCCTCAAGTACCAATACCTGAGTCTGGGTGATGTAACCGTATCTGCTGAAAGACACATTATAGGTATCTGGCAGGACATAACGGATCTCATATTCGCCCTCTGCATCGGTGGTAGCTTCATAGCCAGCATCTATGATCTGTACCAAGACGCCTTCCAGAGGAGTATTGCCAGCGCCGGTAGTCACGGTTCCACTGAGGTGACCTACTCCACCGGGGATACCCAGAAGGGTGGTCATCGGGAATTGGCCGGAGACGGTTCCAGCGGTGGGCGGAGCGGTGGGATCATACTCTATGGAGTCACTTTGCGTGATGCGCGCCCTATTAGTGCCGATGGTCTGGCAACGGAATCTATCATTTGTATTGTAATACACAGTATCCAGCGGTCTCTGCACGGTGATGAGCAGATTATCTCCATTCAGGTACATGAAGGGTTCAGCGAAGGGGATGGAAATCGTGTTTTCTCCCGAGGGGAAACTCACGTTACCGTCAAAGACCAGGGTAGAACCTGTGGTAATGGGAACCCAACCATCGGCGAGATTCTCCAAGGTCGTGGTTTCAAACCAGATCTTGGTATGCAAACTGGGTATGTCGGTTACGAAGTTGTTGTAGAACTGGATGCCATTGATAAAGCCCAGGAAATTGCTGAGTTCTGCGGGATAGATGATCATCTGGAACAAGCTGCTCTTATAGTATGGATTTATAGGAATCTTATTCAGTTGATCGCCTTCGCCCACAGTGTAGGCAAATTGACCGGCCGGCATCACCAGCAGGGTGATAGGAAGTGTTTGGTCGTTTGTGGGTTCGGAATCCTCTGGAAGCACTACCTTACCATAGATCTGTATGGGGCCTTGAGCGGTGGGATTCCAGGTCACCACAAAATCAATGGTTTGATTTACGGCGATGGCGGGTCCCGGTACAGAAACGAGCTCATTGGCTGCAGACATGATTTTTACACTGTAAGCACCAGCAGCTTGAGGCGAAGTACCAGTGTTCTTTATTCTTACCGTATATTCAGTAGGGGATCCTACAGTGGGGGTGGTATTTCCGCTGATGCTGAGTGCGGACATATCATTCGGTTGTTTGCGGACGTTATTTGAGAATCCGGCATTGGATTCTACATTGTTGGTATAGATCGTTTTCACAGCCCATTTGTACATTCCATCCGGGAAGCTGGCCCAGGCGGGATCCACAAAAGTGGTATCGGTAATCATGGCAGGTGTCAGCGAAGTCCACAGAGCAGGAGTGTTTTCCTGTCCGACTTGCAGACGCCAGACCTTGTATCCCAGAGGAAGGCGAGCTGGATTGTAAGCTGGCTGAATCGGGGTGTTTGCCATCTTCCTGGCGGGGCGCAGACTGGCAGTGGTTTCTGCCAGATCAGCAGCTTGAGTTTCGCTAAGGCCTCTGAATTCACTCGGTATGACTGAAGGCGGGGAATTGCGAACGATGTCCTGACCAGCAGGGCCGATGTAAACATCGTCTATATACCAGCCGGCGTAGTTCACGGTAGTGGTAGCAAACATTTCAAACTGTACTACCACGTCGCTCATGCCATCGTAGGCGGAAAGATCGATGATCCTTTCTTGCCATATAGTTCCCTGGTAATCCCAGCTTGGACCCCAGACGAGGGTGCCGTTTATACTTACCTGGGCATAATCCCAATCACCAAAGAGATTCTCCCAGCTCCAAAACTTGAGTTGGGTGTCGGAGAATCCGGAGAAGTCCAGGGTCTTGGTCAGATAGTTCGATCCACCAGAATTGGTGTAGTTCGTGTTTATTTTGGTGCCCCACATTCCAGTTCCGGAATGAGCTGTGGGCGGCGGATTGCTATTGACTCCTGTGTAGGTGGGAGCCCAGTTTGCAATATCATAGCTATCGCTATATTCCCAGTCTCCCGTGAGATCGCCCCAGTCTGAGCTGGGCTCCCAATCACCATCATCGAATTCAAAATCGAAGAAGTAGTAGTTTCCGGGAGTTCCGGGAGAACCCCAAATAAGATTAACCGCAGTTTCGGCATCATTCACTGTAGCAGTAATGGCAGAAGGCGGTAGGGTGAGTTCGTTTAAGGTAATAGAGCCCATGGCATAGTCGGTAGAACCCACTACGATGGTTCCGGTATCGGTTTGATATCCGGCTCTGCTGATTGAGTAATTATAGGTATTACCGGAGAGAACATTCTCTACTACAAATTGCCCGGCGGCATTAGTATTTGCAGTATAATTGATTACGCCGGTGAGATTGATTATGCCATCGCTGAGACCCACGGTGGGGTTGTCGCTGCCCACGACGGTACCGGTCACGTTTACTGAAGCGGAAGCGGTCATGCTTATGTTCACTATAGTTTCTTGATCTTCCACAATTGTGAAGGGGATGGAATAGTCTTCATAACCGATCTTATGAGCGGAAAGGGTGTAATCTCCTTCCGGCACGTAGGGGAAGTTGTACTGACCCGAAGCGGAGGTAATGGTATGATAGATGGTGTCATCAATACTAATCTCTACATCAGCCAGAGCACTGCCGGAAGCGGTAACGGTGCCGGCAAGAGAGCCCATGCCATCTACGGACATGAAGAAGCGGATATTGGAGCGGTTCATAATAACTGAGCCCGTGGTTCCGGTGCTGCCATTATTACTGTCACTCTGGTAACGCAGGGAGCTATTAAAACTGGTGGGAGTATAATACACCAAAGCATTACGACCAAGGGTTCCTGTGAATACATCGGTGGAAATATCGACAAGTAGGTTTGATGCACCGTCCCATAAGAAAGGCGCGCTAAAGCTATGCGTGTTCCAATCAGTAGTGGGCATAAATTCGTCGTTTTGCCACACGGTAGTATAATCGCCAAGTTCGAAGGTGGTGGTGAGAGCTTCCTGATCGGTAAGTTTCAAGCGAATTGTGTAATTCGTCATGGGCGAGCAAGTGTCCAGATTCTGCACGTTGAACGCAAGAGCTGTAATCAAACCGGGGGCTGCTCCAGCAGCAAATAATTCATCAGCCTTGTAAAGAAGCTGTTGACGGAAGCCCCTGTACCAAGTGCCATAAGGGGCAGGAGCACCAGTATTGGTGTTAGTGGTGGTGCCAGAGCCGATTTCGGCAACCAGCAGACCTTCTTCCATTACGGTTACCATGAGGGGATCTGTGGTGTTGTTTACAGGGTTGATATCACCGTCGAGGAACACTTTCCCGTAGATATTGATCACGCCTTCAGTGGTGGGAGTCCAGTTCAGAATCACATCCACAGTGGCTTCGGGAGCTATGGTGGCAGTACCTACAGCGGCGTCAAGCTCGACATCGTTTTCGTCATATAGTTTCACCTCGTAGGTGCTTTGAGCTGCGGTGCCGTTGTTGTACACGCTCACGGTGTATTGTGTGGCAGTGCCGACGCTGGGAGAGGTGTTTCCAGTAAGGGCAGTGGCCGCAAGGTCGTTCGCGCCCCTCAGTTCTATTATGATATCATCTACATACATCCGAAGCTGATTGGTGGGGCTAAAAGCATGCCAGCCGAGAAAATAGGTGCCGGTGCTGGGCACGGTAAATGTGGCGAAGGCACGAGTATAGGTAGTGAAATTGATGGATTCATCAATGAATACCTGGGTAGTAAAATCTGCAATCTGATTACTGGTACCCAGCATTACTTTCAATTTTTCTACGTAACTTGTGGAACCACCCCGATAATAAAAGCTAACAGAATAGGTGGAGCCACTCTCAAAATTGATGGGAGGGCTTATCAGCCAGTCATCCAAGGGCAGCGAACTGTTATACCCGATACTGGCGCTATTAGGAGCAGAATTGGAATTACTGGCATAGGAAGCCCAATTTGCTGTGCCACCACTTACACTGAGGCTGGTCCAGCCAAGTGGCAAAGCGGGGACTGTAACAGTATCAAAGCTTTCGTTGAGAGGGAAGCTGGTGACGGTGGGATCGAAGCACTCGCCGCTGAGAGGGATGTTGGTTACGGCGCGGTCATCGTTTATCACCACGTTGCCGGTAAGATCGCCTGCGGCCAGAGGAACGAAGTTCACTGTGAAGCTTACGTTCTCGCCGAAAAGCAAAGAAACCGGGGTAAAGGGTTCAGCCAAGGCAAAGCCTTCACCCGTAACGTTTATGCCGCTTACATTCAATGCGCCTGTACCGGTATTGGTGATAGTGAATTGTTTAGGATGAATAGTATTGATGATCTGTGTGCCAAAATCCCAAGCCTCCGGATATACGGAAAGGACCGGAGCGGTGGGTGCTTCACCAAATTGCAGTCTGATATTGGCAATACCCTGAACCCGCGTACCCGAAGCAGGTGAAGCGGGATCATGGGTTATGCTATCACTCTGGAGACGTAAGCCTCTGTAGTCATCGGTGGCAGTGCCAAAGAACTTGGTAGAATTGCCTGCGTTGCCGGGAGTTGTTTCATGAACGGCAATCACAAGGTTGTCCGTATTGTTATAGGCAAAAGGCATAGTCAAAGTGATTTCAATCCAACCATCGGTGGCTGGCAGATCTACTTCGCCTTCAAAGACCTGGGTCAAGTTTCCAAAAGGAACCCAATCTGTAGTGGTGGGAAAGTCAGATTGAGTGGTATGTCCCATGTATATGGTCCAGTCCTTACAGCTGGATCCTTCATTAAGACCGTTCCAGTGGTAATACAGCTTCTCTATCCGCTGGCCGGCGAGATCAATCTCGTTTTGCAGATACAGAGTCTGCGAGTAGTTATAACCATAATAAGGATTGATGGGGAGATTTAGAGTGGTCACTGTACCATCTCCAATCATAGCCAGACCTTCGGGAACGGTGGTAAAGCTCCAGACCGGGCAACCGGTGGCAGAGCCATTGGCATTGTAGGGAACCACCTGCCAATAATAGGTGGTGCCGCGGATTAAGCTGGCGGGAGTATAGGAGAACACATTTCCCAGATCCGTGTTGTTTACGATGTTTGTGGGGGGATTGTTCGTGCCCAAAAACATTCTGTAGCCTGTGGGGGCACCGCCACCACTGCCCCAGTTCAGGGTAGTGCCGGTCGACACGTTGATGGCTTCATCAGCGGGGTTATTTACAATTGCAGGGTTAGGGGGCGTATCAATAGCATAAGTGGTATAAGTGATAGTCACATTAGGGCGGTTTGCTGAGGTGTTGCCAGTCCCTGTGGGAGGGTTTTGATCAGCATTCCAGGTAAGATGAGTGCCGGGAACAGCGGTCGAATAGATTGCGCCTCCGGTGGAACTGCCACCAGGAGTGCTGGCGCCGCTTCCGCCATAGTTTCTTTCTACCAGGATCATCAGGTTGTCGCCCTGATCCACATCAAAGGTACTGGTGAGCGTGAACAGGTTCCAGCCGTTGCCTGCAAGTCCAGTAAAGGATTGATCGTAGAGCAGGGTAGCACCGAGAATCATATTGGCCCAGGTGTCGGTAGTCAAAGTACTGGCACCTGTGGTTTTGAGGTATATCTTGGTGGGCACTTCTGCTGTCGTAGCAATGCTGGAAAACCATGAGACCGCAGAGATTCTGGTGTTATGTGCACCAATCTCTGTGGCCGTGTAGAGGGCAGCGCTACGCTCGTAACCGAAATAACTTCCCAGTGGGAAGCGTTGGGTCAAGGTTCCGTCACCTATTACCACTTCCGTGGCGAACAATCCCAGCGTTAGAGCCAGGATAGTTAATAGTAATATAAGCTTATTCATTCGAAATACTCCTTAAGTTTACTGTATTTATTAGCAAGATTAGGATAGTTATGAGATGGCAGAGAGCCTTCTTGAGCGCAATTTAGTGCACATTGGGGCGACCTGCTAAGTTTGATTTCGATGGTTTTGAGTGTCAGTTCAGGAAAGAACTGCTTTCTATGCCGGTGGCTTTGCTGGCTGGCAAAGCAGTGATCCTTGAAATCTTGAAGGTTGAAAAGTGAGACGAAGCTTTTTCCCAGACCTATCTTTTGCGAATTTGATGATCTTGCGATACGATCATCATGCAGAACATGGATAAGATGATGCCGGGCAAGGCTTCGGGGTGAGGATGAAACATTTTCTTTGAGTTTGAAGGGGTAAATGAGCACAGCTAACCTGTATGCGTTTGCGGGCTGGCGTAAAATACGCCCAAAACACCCTTTAGGAAACGCGTTGGCGGCATAAGGCAAACGCTCAGAATAAGGCACGACCTCTCCTTTTGTGCAGTGACGTCTCAAAGGTTGGTGTAAATTCCAACCCATAATTTCATGGTTATATGAGAACATTCTAAGTTCTCACTTCTTGCAATTTATCTAAGGTCATATGACCTGTTACTATGTTTTTCATCTTTGCGTTTTCAGTCAAGCGCTTTTTTTAGCAGCTACCGTTTTGCGACGTTTTGCAGCTCTGTGGAGCTAGCGGAACAGGGCTGCTAAACGTCGCGCCCAAGCGCGCTATCTGTCCTCTGGCTCACTTGGTTTTCTCTGATTGTCTTTATTGGATTGCTAAGGTATATCCTGCCAGTCGTCCAGTCATCCGAATACCCTTGCAGGATGGCTCCCATTAACCGTGTGCAGCTCTTCTCACCCCAGAAAAATGCGAATGCATTTTTCCCTCCGACGCAGTTCCTGGTTGAGACGTTCTATGGGATTGGTGCTCTTTATCTTGCTCCAGTGCGAGGGCGGAAAGTCCAGATATATCACAATATCATGGTAAGTGCTTTTCTGCCAGTTTAGAAGCTTCTCCCTGCCTCTGGCTTCAGCATCTCTAACAAGATCGTCCCAAGCCATATCAAACATGCTTTTAGTGCTGGAATTCACCAAATTCTTTAGGAGAGGCACAAACCAGCGTAAATCAGCCTCTGAGACTTTGGCTATGGCGTTACGCATCCAGTGGACTATGCTGCGTTGCCGCAATTGACCTGGAAAGCACTCGTGAAGTGCTTTTATCAAACTATCATGCTCATCGCTGATCCAGAGCTCACTGCGCTCCAATCCCCGCGCCTTCAGGCTTTGCAGGAAGCCTTTCCAATTTGGATGGCTTTCACTGTTTCCAAGTTGCATACCCAGCACATCACGATGCCCGTCTTCCCCATAGTGCAATCGCTATCAATACCGCCGTTGAAACAACCCCACGCTCTGTTCTGACCTTGGTATATATGGCATCAATCCACACGTAAGCATAACGCTGATCAAGCTCTCTGTCCCTCCATATCTGCACTTCTTCATCAATTTGTGATGCACACCGGCTAACGAGGCTGCGATCAATGTCGGCTAAACCCATATCGAAAAACAGATTATTCATCTTGCGGGTGGAAACTCCATTGAAATAAGCCCCTGTGATTATGCTGATCATAGCTCTGTCTATCCTCTGATAATGCTCTAAAACTGAAGGATAAAAGCTTCCCTTGCGGAGCTTGGGTATCTTGACTGATACTGGCCCTATAGCCGTTGATACAGGCTGTTTGCGCTGCCTGTAGCCATTGCGATAGTTATCCCTATCCTCGCTACGTTCATAAGGCTCTACTCCAAGCCGATCACTCAGCTCTGCATCGATAAACCTTTGTATGCCAAATTCAAGCACTTTTACTAATTCTCCAGGCATCATTTCATGAATTATCTTGACTAAATCATCTCTTTCGTTTTTCTTTCTCTTTGGTTGAGTCATGGTCTTCTCCTTGTCTTATAGTTTTTGGTTTAAACCATCAAAACAATGAGTGGGATTGGGCTCAACCTTTTTCTTCATTGGGCTCACCTAATTTACACCAACCTTTGAGACGTTACCATTTCTTGCCGTGCCCATGGCGCATAAGATATGCTCTGGATACCGTGGAGATAAGAGCGTTTTTTCCTGCTATCTCCACGGTATCTCCACCTTATGTCTGCTGCAATAAAGAAGATTGGAAGAAAACATCCCAGCTTCCATTGCTATCATCCTGCGGCTGCTTTGGATTCAAGGCTACTGTTTATCAATAACTTAGCGTGAAAGTGAGTCCGAATGATGGGATGAATACAAAAAAGCCCCGGATCTGTAACCCGGGGCTTGATTTATGACTTGTATTCTATTTCTTTTGCGGCGGTCGTTTATTCCATGAGCAGCATCTTGCGGGTGGAGGTATATTTCCCAGCGCTAAAGCGGTAGAAATATACGCCACTGCTGAGCTGTGTACCATTGTCATCACGGGCTTCAAAGACTATGCTGTGATGTCCG
>JAJBAW010000092.1 GCA_020532545.1 Candidatus Cloacimonadota bacterium
TGGGAGCTCTCTTTAATATCATCGAAGAATTATAGGGTATCAACCGAATTTAAGCTAAGACAATTGCAAGGAAACCCACATGGAAACAATCTTCATAGCCCTGCTCATTATCATCACCCTGCTGCTTTTGGTGCTGCTATTCAGACGCAGGCCCGAAGGCAGTTCAAACGAGCTTTACAGGCTCAAAACCGAGCTGGAAATGCTCTCCCGCACCATCAAGGATGAAGTAAACAGCCTCAGGGCAGAAGTTCTGAACCAAAACAAAGCCAATCGCGAGGAACTCAACCAGACTCTGAAAGATGGCTCCGAATCTCAATTCAAACAAGCCAGCGAGACCAGGATCGAACTCACAGGCACCTTACATGCCCTCAATAAACAGATGAATACGGATTCTGCCTTGAGCCGGCAGGAGCTTACCAAAGCCCAAAATAACCTCTCAGAAAGCCTTTCCCGCAAGCTCAGCGAGCTCACTACCGGCAGCTCTGAACAGACCGAAAAGCTAAAAAAGAGCATTGAAGAAAAGCTGGGAGAGATCCGCAGCAGCAACGAAAGCAAGCTGGAAGAGATGCGCAAGACCGTGGATGAAAAGCTGCATGCCACTCTGGAAAAACGCTTGGGCGAATCCTTCAATCAGGTGAGTCAACGCCTCGAAGAAGTGCACAAAGGCCTGGGCGAAATGCGCTCCCTGGCCACAGATGTGGGCGGTCTCAAAAAGGCGCTGGAAGGCGTGAAACCCCGCGGTATTCTGGGTGAACTGCAATTGGAAAACCTGCTGGATGAGATCCTGACTGGGGATCAATATGTGAAAAACTTTAAGCCCAATCCCCGCCGCGATGAAGTGGTGGAATTTGCCGTGGTCCTGCCCGGCAGGGACGACCTGGATTCCAGAGTCTATCTGCCCATCGATGCCAAATTCCCCATTGAGGATTATCACAAGCTCGTGGATGCCTTCGAAAGCGGAGACCGCGCTGCCATTATCGCTTCCCAAAAGGCGATCGCAAACCGGGTGAAAAGCAGTGCCCGCGATATTCGTGACAAATACCTGAATCCCCCTGTCACCACAGATTTTGCCATCCTGTTTTTACCTTTTGAAAGCCTTTATGCCGAGGTGCTCAGGATCTCAGGACTCTTTGAGCTCATCATGCGGGAATACTCTGTAATTCTCTGCGGACCCACCACTGCAGCAGCGCTTTTGAACAGTCTGCAAGTGGGCTTCAAGACCCTGGCCATCCAAAAGAAGAGTAGCGAAGTCTGGAAGGTATTGGCCGCAGTGAAAAAGGATTTTGGTCTCTTTGGTGAGGTCCTGGATAGTACCCGTAAAAAGATCGATGGGGTGGGACGGGAACTGGATAAAGCCCATTTCCGTAGCCGCCAGATTGAGAAGAAACTGGGTAGAATGGAGAACTTGCCAGGGCCCGAATCTGTACCGGAAGAGCTAGTTCTGGAAGACCCAATGGAACTGCCTGATATTTAACTGTCTATTCGGCAGGAAGCCTATGACAGACTTGGTCTTCCTGCATAACTTGTAGTGAATATGCACAGGAGATAGGAGGATATTTTCCACCTTATCTCCACGACATCTCCACTACATCAAGCAGGGATAAGATAGCCTGGGCAGATGTATATCTGAGCTTGAAAGCCCTTCTTGCGCGGGATTATCCTGCAATTATATTGTTTGGCATAGCAAAAATTCCTTGCTGTGGAACAGCTTATGCATTAAGTTATTTGATAGAAAATAGAATTTACTGTGGAGGTATGCATGCGCCTAAAAAGAGGGGCACTGACCCTGATACTGTTGCTTAGCGCGTTGAGCATTGTAGCTCAAACGGTTACTTTTAGTATCTCAAAAACAGCATTGAGGCCTGGCGAGAAAGGAGAAATCCGCGCCACCCTGGTGATTCCTGCGGACCGTAAGCAAAGCGTGGATCCGGCTGATCCGGCCTATTTCTATCTTGAGGCGGCTCATCCCGATCTCGAGTTTGGCACTGGCAGCCTGCCCAAACCCAGCAAAGTCATCTCTGAACACGAGTGGCTATATTACCCCAAAGTGACTCTTACGCTGCCTTTTACCGTGAAAGGAAAGGCCAATGCTGGAAAGAAGAGTATCAAAGCTCTAATGAGCTATAACCTCTGTTACGAAAGCGGTATGTGTGATCCTCCGGAAGATAAAGAGGGCACACTCAGCTTTGAGATCCTGGAGCCCCTTGCGGCAGCTCAGCATCAAGATGGGCCTATTTCCATTGCTCAGCTTGCAGAGAGCAGCGCTACAGAACCTGCAGAAGAATCACTAGAACCAGCAGAAATAGAAGCTGAAACTGCACAAGAAATGCCTGTAGAAGAAATGCCTGCAGAGCAGTCCAGTCCCTGGCAAGAAGTCCTCAAATACCTCGTATTTGCCTTTTTAGGCGGTTTGATTCTGAATATCACACCTTGTGTCTTGCCGATCCTGCCCATCCGCATCATGGCCATCATCAATCAAGCGCAAAAAGACCGCAGCAAAGTCTTCCGCCACGTCATGGTTTACACCATCGGAGTGCTGGTTTCCTTTGGCATTCTGGCCGGAGTTTTCATCGGCATCCAGGCTGCAGGACAATCTGCCGGCTGGGGCACCCAAAACCAGAATCCTTATTTCCAAATCGGGCTGATGGCGATCGTTTTTGTCTTTGCCCTCTCGCTTTTAGGCATCTTTGAGATCACCGCTCCGGGCATGAATACGGCCAGCAAAGCCAGCACCAAAGGCGGCTATAGTGGCTCTTTCTTTGGCGGCATCTTCGCCTTTTTGATGGCGATTTCCTGCACGGGACCCTTCCTGGGCGCAGCCTTGCCTTTTGCCATGAGGCTGCCCGCCAGCTTGATCATGGTGTTTTTCCTTTTGATCGGATTGGGCTTTGCCTTCCCCTTTATCTTGATCGGTTTCTTCCCCAAAGCACTGAAGATCATCCCCAAACCGGGAGATTGGATGGTGCTCTTCAAAGAACTGATGGGCTTTGTGCTCCTGTATCTGGTCTATACCATGCTGAAGACCACTTATTTGCTCACCAGCGGGGCCTATTTCCTGAATGTGCTCTTCTTTATGCTGGTGCTGGGCTTTGCCACCTGGCTCTATGGACGCTTTGTCCGCTATGAAAACAGCAAGGCCACGCAGTGGATCTTCACCATCCTGCCCATCTTGCTGATCGCTTTCGCGGTCTATACTTATCTGCCTATCAAAGAAGAACATCTGGTCGCAGAAACCGCAGCTCCCATCGGCACAGAAATGGTGGCGGATACCCATGCCCCAGCCGGCTGGTATGTGTTTACTCCTGAGTTGCAGGCGAAGCTTCTCGCTGAAGGCAAGAGTGTCTTTTTGGATATCGGTGCGGCCTGGTGCAAAAACTGCATGGCCAATGAGAAAACAGTGCTGTTTACCGATGACATAATGGCAGAATTCAAGGCCAAAAACATAGTGCTCCTGCGCGGTGATTTCACCAAAAACGACCCTGTTCTGCTCAAATGGATCACCGATCATGAACGCATGGGCGTGCCTTTCAATGCACTTTACATACCAGGCGGAGAGACGATTCTCTTCCCGGAATTGCTGAATAAAAAGATGATCCGCGAGGCTCTGGACATGGTGCCAGTCGCGGGAGCTGTCCGATGAAATACCTGAGTACAGTCCTGATTCTTCTATCCTTGCTGCTGGTGTCTTGTGATCGCTTTGAACACAAGTTTACTACCGCACCTGGGCAAGATCTGAATACCCTGTTTTTCAGTCCGCTGCAAGGCGCCTTTAATAGCATTACGGCCTCTGATATCAGCGCTGTGAGCGATTTCTATAAAGAGGATTATATCCACAATGGCGTGAATAAAAGCGAACGCCTGACCTGGATTCAGAGCTTTTTGAGCGGCAATAGCGGAGTGACCTACACCATCAGCGAGGTTAGCACTAGCTTGACGGATGAGCATAATGCCCAGGCAAATTGGCGTTTAACCGTCTCTGCTGCAAACACAAAAGAGGTCTTGGCCGACAGTCTTTTTATGGGCGAAAAGCTCGTGAAAGTGAATGCAAAGTGGCTGCTCTATGGCAATCAGGCCTGTGTGCCGGATATTGCCAAGCAACTTGTGATCGCCGAGTACTTTACCTTCCGCACCTGTCCCAGTTGCCCTCCTGCCGAAGCTAAGCTGCAGCAATTGCAGAATCAGTATCCGGAAAACTTCATCTATCTGGAGCACCATACCATCATGGAGCTGGCTGTGCCAGGAGACCAAACTCCAGCCTATTACGGTGCCTATTCTGCTCCGGTAGCCGTTTTTCAGGGCATGGAAAAGGTGGGACAAAGTGGAGCCACTTCGCTCTCACAATATCAGGCTATCGTGGATAATCTGGTGCAGGTGGATGTGCCCATCTATTACAGCCTTAGGGATGTGAATGTCAACGGAAATGAGGTGAGCGCCAATGTAGATCTGAGTCTTTTGATGGAGCTTCAGAAGTCGGATCTGGTGCTAAATGCCGTGATCATCACCGATGAAGTAGGATATCAAAACGTGGCCGGACAGCCCTTGCACAATGTGGTGCGGGGTAAGAGTAGTAAGAGTCTGGCAGAGGGAAACTTCGGTGAAGGCATAAACATCGCTGTCACTGCGGTGGACCCACTTCCTCAGAACTTCAAGCTGATCGTCTTTGCCCAGCATAAACCCAGCATTTTTACCAATAGCAGCACAATTTACGGCGGCATCGTGTATCCGATCTCGCTTAGAAAATAAACGGAGAACATTATGAAAAGATTAGTTTTGATCCTGACCCTGCTCCTTGCACTTGGCCTGCTTTTTGCAGATGCTATGCCGGATTTCCGTCTCAGCGATATGAACGGCAAGACCGTAACTCTGGAATCCCTTCTGGGGAAAGGCCCCATCCTGGTAGATTTTTGGGCGGATTACTGCAATCCTTGCAAAGTGGCCATGCCCTATCTACAGGAATTGGCGGTGAAATATGAAGAACTCACTGTGGTTCTGATCTCTATCGATGCTCCTAAATCCCAGATGCGCGCCAAAAACTATCTGAAAAGTAAAGACTACAAATTCCTGGCCCTCTTTGATCCGGAAAAGTCTCTGGCCAAGCGCCTGAATGTGGGAACTCCTCCCCATAGCTTCATCCTGGATGAAAAGGGAGAGATTGTCCTTGCCCATATTGGCTTCGAACCCGGCAATGAAGTACTCTATGAAAACACGATCAAACATCTGCTCTGCAAGGGTAAAAAAGAGCCTTGCGGGGAAGATCCCGATCACGAATGCACTTGTGAAGAGGAAACTAAGGAAAAGTAATGAAAAGAGGATTCATCCTGCTGCTGTTTATCGCACTCTGCCTCAGCCTTGTAGCGCAGACCACGCTTCAGATCAATGGCCTGAATGAAGCTGAATTCGTCTATCGGACAGTGGAAGACTCGCTCAATGCCTATTTTAAAGACAGCTTTGGCTTCAATCTCGGCTATCGCGATTTTCGTTTTGGGATGAAATTCATCAGTGAATTGCCCAAGTACAGCAATCAGGAAAGTGAACTGCTGTCCGAACTGGACCCCAACAGCCTTTCTGTAGCCTGGAAAGAGCTCTATGCCGGATATCAAAAAGATGCCTTCAATATCCATGTGGGCACCACTCAGGAGAGCTTTGGGCAGGGCATCACCTTCCGCAGCTACAAGGACATCGAATTTGACGAAGACCACCGTCTGGACAGCTTTCTGCTGCGCTACGACGATCAATTGCAGTTTAAAGCCTTCTATGGCGCACTGGAAAGCGAGAGCTACAAGGGGCGCTACGATCTGGCCTATGGAGTGGATGCGCAGTATCCTCTCTGGCAAGGTATCAGGCTGGGCGCATCAGCTTTGGCCTACCGCAATCTGGGCGCTTTTAGTAAATACAGTTTCCGGGATGTATATGCCGGCAGACTGCTCTTCACCCAGGGCAATTTCGATTCCTATGCAGAATACGCCTATAGTGACCAATACCGTCTGCAAGGCTCCTCTGCCATAGCGGGTTCCGCTCTTTATCTGAATGCGGACTACATGTGGGGAAACCTGCAATTGGGCGGCGCTTACAAGAATTACGACGACTTTAGCTATCGCCTGCAAGACATACCTTTGGCAAACTATCATGGCGAGACCCTGTCAGACGCACTGGCCAGCGGTCTGGACGAAGAAGGCTGGCAAGCCCGGCTACTGTACAACTTTGGCGAAAACATATCCTTTACAACAGATTACGCCGAAGCCTGGGACAGCAGCAAGGACAAAAAGATGAACGATCTCTACCTGGCCGTAGATGTGAATCTGGGTATGGACCTATATCAATTGTCCTACTCTCACATCGAAAAGATAGACGAAGCTGCCCATACCTGGCAAAAAGAATATTATCCCGCTATCTCTACCGGCTTCAGCCTCATGGGGATCCCTCTGCAATTAAAGGCTGAATTCAAAGAGATTATCAAGCAGAAGGATGAGACCGAAAGCAGCCACTATGAGCCCTTGGTTCAGTGTGATCTCAGCCTGGGTAAATTGTCCGTTTCCCTGGGGCTGCAAAGCAGTTGGGAAGACTTTTCGGCTTGGGCGGACAGCCGCTATATGCCCAATATCGAACTCAAATATCCCATCTTCAGCCACAGCGATCTTTTGATCTTTGCCGGCAAGGAAGCCGGTGGCAAAGTCTGCCGCAATGGCGTTTGCCGCTACATGGCGCCCTTTGAAGGCCTTAGAGCTGAACTCAACACCAGATTTTAGGAGAATATTATGAAATACATCACGATTGTTATTATGCTCATCAGCGTAGCATTCCTGGCTGCTGATCCCATTTACTATCCCACCACGCCTGTGATCGAGAATTTCGGTGCGAGCTGGTGTGGAGGCTGTGCACTGGCGGAGCAAGGCCTGGCCGTAATGCAGAGCCAGCTTTACCCCGGCGAATTGATCATCAGCCGTCTGCTTACCGAAAGCGGAGAATACTCAAATGTCCAGGTGGATTCCCGTTTTGATTACTACGAAGTGATGGGCCTGCCTGCTGTGATCTTCAATGGCAAAGTCAGAATCAATGGCGCTTCCGACGAGACCATCTATGGTGCGGATTATATCGATGCCATTGGCAATTTCCGCTATCTGGGCTCTCCGCTCAAGATGAGTATGCAGAGCTTTGATGCCTCCAGCGGAACCTTCTCTGTGCTCACGGAAATGGTCCATGATACCTATGCTCTAGAAGATGCCAAGGTGGTGTTTTACCTCGTAGAAGAAGACATCACCACAGAACTTACGCAGATCGTGCGCAGTGTGCACACAGAGCCCATCTCCCTGAGTGGAGCGGGAAACCAAGTGCTCAGCCAAGCCAGTTTTAGCCTGGATCCAGCCTGGAACACAGCGCAGCTTTGGGCCCTGGCCTTTGTGCAACTCTCCAGCAAGACCATCTTGCAAGGGGTGAGCACGCTGCCTCTGCCTCAGCACTATGTCCGCGCTGCCGTTAGCTTTGATCACGATCTTCAAAGTGAAGTATCCGGTCTGTATTTATCGCCAACCTTTTGGATATACAATATGGGGAGTGCACAGTATGTTACTACCCACATAGAAGCTATTTCCGTGCCCGATAGCTGGTCTTTGAATTACTGTGATGAAGCGGATAATTGCTATCCGGGCAGCATAGATATCGATTTTAGCTATACCGCCGGCGAAGCAAAATCCTTTCACCTCAATATCTGGGCAGAAGGGAACGGCACCGCCACGCTGAATTTTGTGGTGGAATCCCCGGAAATCGGAAGCTACAAGATTCCCTTTACCTACACCCTGGGTCCTGTGAGCAATAGCGATCCCCTGGCTGCTCCTGTGCAAATCACTCTGGGCCATAGCTATCCCAATCCTTTCCGTAGCGAAGTAAGCTTTGAGCTGACCAGCCCCAAATCCGGCCTGGATTCAGCTCTGGAAATCTACAATATCAAAGGTCAAAAACTGCTGGAACTGCCTCTTACAAATCTGCAAAAAGGTGCGAACAGCATTAGCTGGAATGCCGAGAGTCTGCCCAGCGGTCTCTACCTTTATCGTCTCAAAGGCACCCAGCAAAGCGGGAAGGTCTTGAAGGTACGCTGAGATGTTCACAAATGACGTACTTTTTGCCTTTGCCCTGACTCTTTTTGCCGGACTGTCCACAGGGATCGGATCCCTGCTGGCCTTTTTGTCCAAGAAGTTCAATCCCAAGTTCCTTTCCTCTGCCTTAGGACTCTCCGCTGGAGTGATGATCTACGTGAGCTTTGTGGAGATATTTCCCAAAGCGCGGACATCGCTGACTGCGTTTTATGGAGACAAAGCGGGGCATTGGTACACCCTTTTAGCCTTCTTTGCAGGAA
>JAJBAW010000093.1 GCA_020532545.1 Candidatus Cloacimonadota bacterium
TTAGTAATTTTCCTTATGTATTGCAAAGTAATCTTGCGGATGATCGCAAGCGGGGCAGATCTTGGGTGGGGTAAGGCCTTCATGGATGTATCCGCAATTCAGGCATTTCCAGAACATTTTTTCTTCTTTTTTGAAGACTGCCGAGTTTTTGACGTTATCATAGAGCTTGCGGAAGCGTTTCTCGTGTTCTTTCTCCACTTTTGCGATCATTCTCCAGGAGGTGGCGATTTCTTTATAGCCCTCTTCCTCAGCGATGTCGGCAAACATGGGATACAGCTCTGTCCATTCTTCCTTTTCTCCATCGGCGGCATATTTCAGGTTCTTCAGTGTAGCGTCATCGGTTTCGCTCCAGCCCACTGGATAGGAGGCTGTGATGCTGATAGCTTCACCTTCCATGCCGTTTTTCAGCAAATGACGGAAGAAGATCTTGGCGTGCTCTTTTTCGTTGAGCGCGGTCTCCATAAATATGTCGGAGATTTGCACAAATCCAGCTTTTTTGGCGGTTTTGGCAGAGTATTCATAGCGCATTCTGGCCTGGCTTTCCCCGGCAAATGATTTCAATAGGTTTTCTGATGTTCTTGTGTCTTTAAAAGCCACTCATTCCTCCTTGGCTACAGCCTTAGGCTTTCCACAATCCGTGGAGATTGCAGTACTCGCGTACTGATTTTACTTCAGACATTTTGACTGGGAATTCAGCTTCAGGAGCATCTCCCGCTTTGAGTTCATGACGATAGACTTTCTTCTCGGTAAGCACTTCGATAAATGCGATGTAGTGCTTTTCTACCATGGGATGTGGCACGGAACCAACTACGACTTTGATGGAATTTCCCAAATCGGTGACGACTGGGACGTGCTTTTCTGTAGCGGCGTCGTGAGACTGTTCTGGCAGAAGGTCCATCGGTTGGCCGCAGCAAACTAATTCACCGTCGCCTCCAAAGACCGCTTCTACTACGTTTCCGCAGATGGCGCAATGCCAGACTTGACGTAAAGTTATCATAATTCTCTCCTCGTTTTTCTTGTTGATCCTACTTTTCGGATAGTATGATCTTTTGTCAACAGGAATTTCTTCCATGCTGAAGATCACCAGTTTGGGCTTCACAAGATATAATAATCATGTATGGAGTCTTTGCAATATCTATAAGGCATAGACCTTAATGCCATGCCTTTCCCTTGGACTTGTCTCTAATATGCCATCGACTCGAGCTGACTCAAGTCTTCGAGTCAGCTCGAGTCGAAGGCGAATGAAAAGCAAGTTTAAGGCTGCGGCGCGAGGTGGCCGGGGCGGTGGGTTTGTGGCAAATGCTGGTGTCTGGGACGAAGCTGCTGCTTGTTGAATAGTCCCCAGAGCTTTAGCGGGCAGTTGTGATCTTTAGGTTTTCGTTCACCCAGGCCAGGCTGTGCTTCAGGAAAATCTGGCGCAGGGTGTGCAGGTACACGGGATTGAGGGTTCCGCTGTGTTCGTCCATGAAGATCTTCTTGAATTCCACTGCCAGGCAGATCACTTTGCCACCATAGCGGTCATTCAAATAGCGGGGCAGATAGCCACCCGGGAATTTCACATCGCAACGTACATCCAGGCTGCGTCCAGCGAGATCCTGTCCATCCAGGCGCTGCCGGAGGTCTTCTATCAAGGGATAAAGATCTTCTGGTAGATTGCTGCGGCCCAGGATGATGTCCGGGTTTTTCTCTTGTGGATCAGGCGGTGCATCAGGTCCACCGCGGCGATGATTGTAGCTATGAAGATCAAAGACGATGACCAGGGGATGCATAGTGAGCAGGCGATCAATCTGATATTGTAAAGTGGTATACCAGTTTTGATAGCTATAGCGGAGGCCTGCCAAAAGACTATGTGGGACGACGCCGTTGCGAACTGTAAGCCCCCAGGCATCTTCGGGGTTTTGATACACGGCTTTGTCCGGATTGCGGTTCAGATCCACAGCGAAACGGCTGGTTTCCAGCACGACATGATTGGCATAGTACTGGGCAATGCTGCCGGTGTGGGGGTCTTCCTCACGAAAACGGTCTTCCTGGGAGATCTGGGTATAAGGCAGCAGCGCTCCGGGCAAGCGATGTCCATTGTGAATGGCCAGGGCCAAGACAGGGCTTGCGGAACCAGAAAGGTGGAATTTACTCTGGATCATGGCTCGATCGGGTAGGTTTCTGTGAGCTCCATAAGCTTTTGCAATATGGAGAGATAGCGCTCTGCATCGGCGAGTTCATGGTTGCTTTGCTTGAGCCAGATGTTTAGCGCATTGATATCGATCTTGCTGATCAGAGTGGCTTGTTCGAAGAGGTCTTCCAGGGTCTGCGGATAGGGATGTCTGGCCAAAAAGAAAAAGCCTTTCAAGGCCGGAATCAAAGAGCGGATCGAGAGATGCAGGGTTTCCCGCAGATTGCGCGCGCTGAGCTTGCCTTCCAGGAGCACCTGACGGGTGAGCAGCCACTTGCTCTTGAATTCCCTTTCCATCTGTAGTCTCACATCGGAAGGGAGGATATTTAGTTCACTGAGCAGATCCTCTTTCAAGAGCAGATTCACGCTTTGTGAGCTGATGATGTTGATGAATTCCAGAGGATATGAATCCAGGGAATACTTGATAAAGCGTTTGTTGATGATGAGGGGCAGATTGAGCTTGTGTTTGTGCACATATTTGGCCAGAGGGGCAAATTCGGTGAGCCAGTTTTCGGGGTCTTTATCCAGAATAACCACAGCGGAATAATATCCGGTAAGTTCCTGATATACATATACCTGCATTAGGTGTTGGGATACAGAATCCAGGCTCCTCAGCAGTCCAGAATAGGGATGATTCATTTCTCCTCCTTAGTGTATTTAGCGATGTATTTGGTGGCGCAAGCCTTGGCCAGATTACGGATTTTGCCGATGTAGGCGGCGCGTTCGGTTACGCTGATCACCCCGCGGGCGTCCAAAAGATTGAAGGTATGCGAGCTTTTCAGCAGCATGTCGTATGCGGGATAGACCAGTCCTTGTTTGATCAGCTTTTGGCTTTCACCCTCGTATTGGGCAAAAAGCTGAAAGAGTAAATCGGTATCGGCATACTCAAAATTATAGGCCGAATATTCCACTTCACGGTCAAAATATAGCTGAGCATAAGAGTTGGTCTTGCTATAGCTGAGCTGGCGATAGTCCGCCACATCCTGGATATACATGGCCAGGCGTTCCAGTCCGTAGGTGAGCTCCACACAGATGGGGAAGACGTCCACACTGCCAACCTGCTGAAAATAGGTGAATTGCGAGATCTCCATGCCATCCAGCCAGACTTCCCAGCCCAGTCCCCAGGCTCCCAAAGTAGGGGATTCCCAGTCGTCTTCTACAAAACGGATATCGTGTTGATCGATCTGCACCCCGATGGCGGTAAGGCTCTTCAGATAAAGGTCTTGAATGTCCTTGGGGCAGGGCTTGATGATCACCTGAAATTGGTAATAATGCTGAAAGCGATTGGGGTTTTCACCGTAACGTCCGTCTTTGGGACGCCGGCAGGCTTGTGGATAGGCGATGGCCGTGGGCTTCGGGCCCAAAGCTCCAAAAAAGGTGGAGGGATGAAAGGTTCCGGCTCCCATTTCGATGTCGTAAGGCTGAATCAGGGTACAGCCATGTTCTAGCCAATACTCTTGCAGTGAAAGGATAATCTTTTGAAATTCCATTATTTATGTCCTGTTATTTTCTTACATTCTTGTTTGAGGCGCACGAGCTGGTCGCGCAATTCCTTCAGCTCTGTGGCGATAGCCGGCATGGCGGCATCCACCTTGAGCTTTTGTTTGGCGATGGCTTCGGCGCGGGCTTCCTGGGTCACGCTTTTGTCCTGCTTCAGTTTTTGCCGGGCCCCTTCGATGGTAAAGCGCTGATTGTACAGGAGATCCTTGATTCTTTTCAGGGTCTCAATCTGCTGCAAGGTGTAGCGTCTCTGGTGCCCGCTTCGTTTGGGGCGGATCATGGGGATTTCACTCTCCCAATAACGCAGAACGTGAGGCTCGACCTCCAAGAGATTGCTCACCTCACCGATGCTATAGTAATGTTTAGTCACTCTACTCTCCTGGGGGATAAAAAGCTAAGGATTGCCAGCAGGATCATGATGGCCACAAAGGCCCAGGGGTAGCGGTAGATCCTGTTATAAAAAGGACGCACAGCGCAGGTGTACAGGGGAGCGCTGATATTGCAGATCTCAAAAAGCTTGGTGGAAGTCAGAATTTGCCCTTTGGGATCCACGATCATCGAAATGCCGGTATTTGCACTGCGGTAAAACTGGGTGCGGGATTCGATGGCCCGGAATTTCGTCATAATGCCGTGCAGCCAAGGGCCATAGGAGGTGCCAAACCAGGCATCATTGGTGATATTGACGTGGAAATCTGCCTTGCGATGGCCGCCTTTGCCATCCTGGAAATTGGCCCGTTGAAGAAAGTGCGGGAAGGCCAGCTCATAGCAGATGGAGGGGGAGAATTCCTTGTTCCGATAGTGATAGCGCGGGATCTCGGTGCCGAATTCCCAATTTGCCTGACCGAATTCCAGCTTCCAGAGGAAGGGGAAATGTTCCAGCCACAACATGCGTTCGCCCACGGGCACGAGGATGTTTTTGTAGTACAAATCCTGATGTTTGCCGTCTCTGGTAAAGAGCGAAGCAGCGTTGTAGGAATAATAGGGCACGGGATAGTCTGCGGGGGCCCTTACAGCATGGGGAAAGCCCGTAAAGATGTCTATTTGATGGTCCTGAATCAGTTCATCCAGATCGACTCTCACCTTGGGGTCCAAAAGCAGATAACTCGGTATGGCGGCTTCCGGGAAGATGATGAGCTTTTTATCATTTTCAGAGGCACGCTCGCAGAGCTCAGCGTAGCGGGTGATGATGTTCTGGTATTTCGCATCATCCCATTTATCGTCTGCTTTGATGGAAGGCTGCATCACGGCGATGGGAACATCTTCCTCGGTGAGGGGCAGAGTCAAAAGCCGGTAATTGCCGTATGCATACCAGACTATGAAGATCAGCCCGATACCGATCCAGGCGCGGCGATCCCTTTGTGCGACTCTGAAAAACAGGTAATTCAGGGACAAAATAAGGAGTGCCAAAAGGCTCATACCGCCTATATCCAGAGCTTGCAAGAGCGCCAAAAAGCTCGAAAGCGAATAGCCGATATTCCACCAGGGAAAGCGGATTTGGGAGAAATTCTGCAGGAATTCAAAGCTGATGAAGATGCTGACAAAGGCCGGCAATCTGAGGGCGGGCAAATGGTACCAGATTCTTTGCAGAAGAACGAAGGCTATGAAGTAAAACAGCGCAAAGAGCAGCCAGATGCCGACAAGTCCGCCAAAGGTGACCGAGGCGATCCAATAAAAGACCAGCGCTACCTGAATCAAAGCGAAAAGCAAGGCGCTGAGCAGCCATTCGCCTATTTTATGTTCTCTACGCTCGATATGGATGAGCAGCGGCACAAAGGCAAAAAACACCAGCCAACCCAGATACAAAGGTAGCCGGGAAAAGCTGAGCAGCAGAGCCGCAAGCGCTATGAGGTAGTAGTTCTTAACGAACCGGTACATAATCCAATTTCAAGAGTCTGACCTGATGATCTACCACGATCGCCAGGATATCCCGGAATATGGTCACGCTTTCAGCTTTTCCGCTCAGAGGCAGCCAGGCGGCACTCATTTTGCTGACCAGGGCTTCATTGGAGAGACTGATAGCGTTGTTATAGGTATCATAAACGATCTGCCCGGTTTCGGCAGAAATATGCTGTCCCAGGCTGGAGAAAAGTGCGCTTTGATCTTGAGCCTGGTCGTAGGCCACCACATAGTCGCGATTCGCAAAAAGCAGATCTACCTTTTGCAATTGGAAGCGGCCAAAGCGGTACAGCTCGGATGAATCCAGCAGGTCATAGGCTATGATCTCAGAGCTTGCAGCATCAAAGACATAGACGTTTTGCTCCGAACCCAAAGCGAGCTTGGTGGGCTGCTGTACATAATCAAGCTGGACGCTTTTGATAAACTTGCCATCGGCATTGAAGCGCTTGATCACCTTGGCGGAAGAATCCAGGGCGTAGATGCTGCCATCACTGCCCATGGCAAAGTCGCTGAGGCTCTGGAAGTTCGTATTTCCTGTGCCCATCCCGCCGATCGCGTTTACCCGTTTATCACCTTTCCAGATCAGGATGCGGTGCGTATTGGTCTCCATGGCATAGATGGCCTTGGAGGAGGGGTGGTAATAGGCCTTGGTGATGTTCTCTGGAAAAGTCACAGTATCAAAAAGGCTGAAGGTCGCAATCTCCATGGGTGGGGTTCTTTTGTTCGAGGAGCAGGCGCTGATCAGGATCAGCAAAATGGCCAAAAGCAGAACGGTTCTTTTCATGGTTCAGACTCCTATGATTTGTAAATCTTTGAGTTTTCCCTGGATGGTGGCTTTGTTGCCAAAGCGGTTGTATTCCAGGGTGAAAGCGATGTTGATTATGCTGTTTTTCTTCAGTAAGGTGAGGTAATCACCCAGATTGTAGCCGATGAGATCCAGCGAGACTCCATCTTTGACCACCTTGAGTTTCAGGTGGTTACGGCCTACGTTATAAGGATAATTTGCCACGGTGACTTCTCTGCTCATGAAGGTGGGGCGCAGGTTTTCCGGCCCAAAGGGAGCAAAGAGTTCGATGGCATCCAAAAGATACTCGTTGATGTCGTAAATCTCGAGCTCGTGGTCTATTACCAAAGGCGGCTGAATCTGATCCAGCTTGAGATTGTCCGCCACATAGCGGGCTAGTTCGTTCTCAAAACGGTCGATATATTCTTCATAGATGGTGAGGCCCACGGCGTATTTGTGTCCGCCAAAGCTGTGTAGATTGTGCTCTGTATGCTGCAAGGCGGAAAAGAGGTCAAAATCTGCCACTGAGCGTCCGGAACCGCTGCCAAAGCCATCTTTGAAGGAGATCATCACCACCGGCCGGTAGTATTTCTCCACCAGTTTGGAGGCCACGATGCCGATGATGCCCTGGTGCCAATTGTCCGAAGAGATCACCAAGCAGGGGGTTTCTGCCATGTTTTTGTATTTCTTTTCGATGATGTCGCAGGCTTCGTAGAAGGTCTTTTGATCCTCCTGTTGCCGCAGAGAATTGTCGCGTTCGATCATCTCGGCGAGCTCGGCGCTCTGGACTTCATCGGTGGAAATGAGCAGATCTACTGCCATCTCTGCTGAGCCCATTCTGCCGGCGGCATTGATGCGGGGGGCGAGGCCAAAGACGATATCGGTGGTATCCAAAGTCTTTTGGTTCAGCCCACAAAGCTGGATCAGGGCATTGAGCCCCAGGTTCTTTTTCTCGATCAGATGTTGCAAGCCGATGGAGGCAAAGATGCGGTTTTCTCCCACCAGCGGAACGATATCTGCGATGGTGCCTACTGCCACTAAGTCCATATATTTCAGCACGTTTTCGGTGCTATCTATGCCCAATTTCTGATAGATGGCCATCAGCAGTTTGTAGGCCACTCCCACTCCCGCCAGATGCGGAAAGGGGTAAGCGCAATCGATCAATTTGGGATTGATCGTAGCCAAAGCCGGCGGCAATTCCGCCTTGGGATTGTGATGATCTGTGATGATGATATCCATGCCTAGATCTCTGATGGCGCGGATTTCATCCAGGGCGTTTACCCCGCAATCCACACTGATGATCAGGCTACAACCATCTTTTTTGATCTGCTCCAGACTGCTGAGCGACAGCCCATAGCCATCGATCATCCGGTGCGGGATATAAAATCCTATATTAGCGCCGATGCGCTTGAGCCCCAGGTACAACAGGGCGGTGGAGGTAGTGCCATCCACATCGTAGTCACCGTAAATAGTGATGAGTTCACCCTGCTCTATAGCCAGCAGAGTGCGGTCCACCGCGAGCTGCATGTCTTCAAAGAGATAGGGATCACAAAGGTTTTCGAGACTGGGATTGAAGAATTCCTCAATCTGTTTTGCTGTGCGCATGCCGCGTCTGTAGAGCAGTTCCGCGATCAATTCCGGAGCCTTTAAATCTGCACACAAGCTTTTTATAGCTTCACTTTCCTCCGCATTCAGACCTGGTGGGGTTA
>JAJBAW010000020.1 GCA_020532545.1 Candidatus Cloacimonadota bacterium
AAGCTATTTTGGCAGTGTATAGTGGCCGGGCTGATGTGGCCTGTTCGTATTGGAGCCCGGAAGACGCAAACGGAGTGCCCATGGATGCCCGCGAGAAGCTCCTTGAAACTCATAAAGATATCTTTGAGAAGGTGCGCATCATCGGCTTTACGGATTGGATTCCGAACGATACGGTCACCTTCCGCAAAAACCTGCCCCATGAACTGGAGCAGAAAGTGGTGGATGCTCTGCACGATTTTGCCCAAGGCAGCGAAGGACAACAGACTCTGAAATCCCTGTATGACGTGGATGGCCTGGATTATGCCACAGACGCGGATTATGACGTGGTGCGCGCAGCGCTGAAAGCCATGGATATGGATCCGGAAAGCATGCTGGACTAAAGACTTGAGCATCCTCTCTGTAAAAGATCTGTACAAAAGCTACGATGGTCAAATCTATGCCTTGAACGGCCTCTCCTTTGAGACCCAGGCACAGGATTTCATCATCCTGCTGGGACTCTCCGGAAGCGGGAAATCCACCCTGCTCCGGTGCATCAACCGCCTGATCGAGCCTACCAAAGGCGATGTGCTCTTCCAAGGGCAGTCCATCATCGATCTCAAAGGGATTCAGCTCCGGGAATACCGGCGTAATATCGCCATGATCTTCCAACAGTTTAACCTCGTCAAAAACCTCACGGTGCTCACCAATGTGCTCACCGGCAGACTGGGCTATCATGGCCTCGGCTCTGCCTTTACGAAGCAGGAGATGGATTCTGCCTACTTCAATCTAGAGCGGGTGGGATTGCAGGATTTTGCCCACAAACCGGTGAAGCAACTCTCTGGAGGTCAACAGCAGCGGGTGGCCATCGCCCGGGCTTTGATGCAGGAACCCAGGATCATCCTGGCCGATGAACCTGTGGCCAGTTTGGACCCCGCCACAGCGGATTCCATCATGCAGTATCTGGCCCAGATCAATCAAGACGGCATTGCGGTGATTTGCTCTCTGCATTTCCTGTCCCTGGCGCGCCGTTATGGCAGCCGGGTCCTGGCTCTCAAGGATGGGATCAAGGCCTTTGAAGGCCTGCCCACGGAGATCGATAAAGACAGATTCAAAGCCATCTATGGAGAGGACGCCAAAGAGATCTAGGCAGGCAGCGAGATGTTCCTGTTGTAAGCAGTTCAGGGCCATTTTCTCACAAACTCCAAAGATTTGTCTTGACATAATAGAAGGGTCTGAGAATATGGACAAACATATGACGCGAGGTGGAGCAGCTGGCAGCTCGTCGGGCTCATAACCCGAAGGTCGAAGGTTCGAATCCTTCCCTCGCTACCATTTTTTATTGACGAGGCTAATTAGACTCGTTATTTTTTTATAGAAGTGAGGCGGTGTAGCTCAGCCTGGTTAGAGCGTCGGAATCATAATCCGTAGGTCCGGGGTTCAAATCCCTGCGCCGCTACCACTTTCTCTGCGCCAGTAGCTCAGTAGGATAGAGCAGCAGCCTTCTAAGCTGCGGGTCAGGGGTTCGAATCCCTTCTGGCGTGCCAGCTTAATTCAAGTATTTCATAATAAGTGCTTTGTGGTGGATGTAGTTCAATGGCAGAGCGCTGGATTGTGGTTCCAGTCGTTGCGGGTTCGAGCCCCGTCATCCACCCCATCAAACTTAAACCGCAGCTGGTTTTCAGCCTGCGGTTTTTCTTTTTATGAGGCTAAAGAGAATAGGCCGCGCGCAGATCACGCTGATTACGCAGATTACTATAGAAATCTCCATGGAATTAGCTATAATCCTCTTTATCTGTGTGATCCGTGTAATCTGTGTGAGGTTTTCTTTTATGAGGCCATGGGATAGGCCGCACGCAGATCACGCTGATTACGCTGATTACTATAGAAATCTCCATGGAATTAGCTATAATCCTCTTTATCTGTGTGATCCGTGTAATCTGTGTGAGGTTTTCTTTTATGAGGCCATGGGATAGGCCGCGTGAGACTTTTACACAAGCCCGCCGGCTGAAGCCAGCGCTACGTGATATTCAGCAGGATCAGGCTCAGAATCAGCAAGAGCCAGAGGATATAATCCTTGCCCACCGGACGCTTCTTCCAAAACAGGATATCGCTGATGATGCTCATAATCACAATAGATACTGCCAGCAGGGGATAGGCTATCGCTGCGGGAATAGAATCCAAAGACTTCAGGAAGAACACTGTGGAATAGCGATTGGGCAGCCCCAAAGCAAAGCCGTAGAGGATGTATTTGGGTTCAAAACGCAGACGCGAAATCAGGATCGCCAGCAAAGTATAGACAAATGCCGAGCTAAAGATGAGATAGACAAAGAGATCCTCATTGCCGCTGCCCAGTTCCTTGAAGATCTTCATGCTGGCATCGCTGAGGCCGGAGACGGCAAACAAGGCTATGATCCACAAGAAGTTGCGCAGGGCTTTGGGATCTGCACCCAAGCTGAACGCCGCAACTCCCAGGATGATCCCCAGCAGATTGAGCGGACCCAGATGCTCACCAAAGAAGATCAGCGAGATCAGGATGGGCACGATCATAGAGATGCGCATCGCCCCCACCGAAAGCGATAAACCATTGGCTACGATGCTCTTTTGATAGATCCAGAAGCCTCCCAAAAAGAAAGCTCCGATAATGAGACCAAAGCCCAGATCAAAGCCGGTAGCTGCAGCCGGAGCGCTTTTCATGGTGAGAGCCCCACTGATGGAAGCCACAAAGTAATTCCCCAAAAAGATCGGCAACATACTGAGACCGCCCTTGCGACCCACCACCATCAGAAAATTCGCGATGATTACAGAGCAGAGCACGCTAAGTGCAAGATATAGCATTTAAAAGATATCCTTTATTTCACAATAGCAGAGCATTAGCTCTCATCGTTCGCTTTTAGGCAGGTAGAATTTGTCAAAGCGTTTGACTATGTAAAGCCGGATGGCCACATAATCCGTGATCGAGGCCGCTGAGAAGATCGCAAACATAATCATCATCTGATATTTGATGGCTACCAGAGGGCTGGCACCTCCCAGAATCTGTCCAGTCATCATCCCAGGCAGGCTCACCAGGCCCATCGAGGCTGTATTCAAGAGTTGCGGGAGCAGCGCAGAATGCAGGGCTTTGCGGAAGGGGGGCAAGACTGCTTCCCAGAGATTGGCACCCAAAGAGATGCGGGTAAAATAGGCCTGCCAGTTATCGGCCAGACCACTTTCAAAACGTTCCAAGATCAGCGCGCAACTATTCATGCTGTTGCCCAGGATCATGCCATAGATGGGGATAACGTACATGGGATCATAGAGCGGCTGCGGTTTCACGATCATAATCAGCACCCAGGGCATCACGATGATACCGCTGGTAAAAAGCGCAGTCGTGATCACCGGCAGCAGGATCTTGCGTTGGAACCTCAGACGGCCTTTGATGGTAAAGATCGCCGTCAAGACCATCACCAGCATCCAGAGCAGGGTGAGCCACCAGAGCTTTTGATTGAAGAGAAATTCCAGCCAGATACCCACGAGGCTGAGCTGCAGGATCATGCGGCTGATGGAGATAAAGAGCTGGCGACTGAGCTTGATCTTCAAATGCGCAAAGATCAGAAGGGGATAAAGCAGTAAAACCAGGCCGAGGGCCACTCCCAAATAGCTGATATCCATTATTTTACCCCACCATTATCAATCAATTTGCCGCCTTCCAAACGCCAGGTACGATTCCAGCGCGCTTGCCACAGCGGATCATGCGAGATCGCGATCACCGTGCCGGGATAGTGGCCAAAGATGCTATCCGAGATGATGCCCGAGGTCTTTTGATCCAGGGCGGAAGTGATCTCGTCCAGCAGCAGAATATCCGGCCTCAGCAGCAGAGTACGGATGAGGCCAATGCGCTGTTTTTCCCCTCCGGAAAGCTGGCTGCTCTTCTGTCCCAAATAGTCCGGGCTCAGCTTGAAATTCTCTAAAAGCTGATAGATGCGCTGTTTGCGGTCGGAAATATCCAAATCCTTCTGGGCAGAGTAGGTCAGCGGTTCATCCAGTATTTCCTGCACCGTCCCCAGACCCAGAAAGGTCTCCTGCATCACCATACAGATGCGGGCGCGCAGTTCGTGAGGAGGGTATTCCATCAGCGGCCGGCCACCAAACAAGATCTCCCCTTCATAGCTCTGATTCGTCAGGTTCAAGGTATTGAGCAGCGAGCTTTTACCCGTGCCGGTAGAGCCCACGATCAGGATCCGCTCTTTGTGCCCCACCTCCAGTTTTATGTCCGTGGCCAGAGTTTTATCTCCATAATGCAGGCGTTTAATGTCGATTTGTAAGAGGTTCTTCATTTATTTCCTTAATCGTCAGGGCGTGATCTTCGTGCCTCTGGCGTCTTTGCGGCCAGGGGAGCTATCGTAGATTTCTATATTGTAATAGATTACGGTGATGTAATCCCGGGGGAAATCGCCATGAAAGAAGCTGTGAACAAGGTTTACATAGCGTACCACCGCCTTTTCATAAACGCTGAGATTGGGGTCCAGAGGATCCAGGAGGCGCGCAATCTGCTTGATCTTGAAAGTAGGGATATCCAAAAACACAGTCACACAGGCTGGATTCAACATTTGATTGATAAAAGTCTGGGTGTTGTAACCGGGCTCGGAATACAGCTCCAGCGAGACCAGTTGATTCGGGCTGAAGACCTCTTCCGCGCTCTGATAGAGGCTGTCCAGGATGTTCAGCTTGGTGAGCATATCGCTATCGATATTACTCTGTAAGAGCTCTGTGATCTCTGTTAGCTTTTCGGCTTTGGGCAAGAATCCGCAGCCTTTGACGGCGTTGTTCAGCTTGAAATGAGAATCGTCTCGCGCTATGCCCCAGCTCGCTACCATGCCATTATGCGGACCGGAAAGCTTGGGTGCGCCCTGCTCTTTGCCGCTCATCATCCCACGGAAAGTCTCCAGGTATTCAGTCCTGCGCATCTTGTTCCAAGTCCAAAAAACCTCGGGGAATTCCACCAGGGGCAGACTCTCCCATTTGCCCTCAAGACTAGCTTCGATGCTCCTGCTACCCGCAGGTGGAGTCTTAGCCGTACGCTGTACGCAAAAGCCATCCTGCCAGAAATCTCCGGGATTGTAGAGGGCATCTGCCTTCAAAATACTGAGTCCCAATAGAGCGATAATGACCAAGATCAGTCGCATGTAATCTCCTAAAAAGCTTGTAGTTCGGTTTGGGCTCTGCTGTGGATGCGAGCTCAAAAGAACTTTAGAGCCAAAGCTTAAGGATTGCGGGAGGCTGTCAACAAGTTTCTGTCAGTGGATTCACGTGGGCCGGGAAAATAGAACGCAGATCGGGAGGATCGAGCGGATTAATTGGATTTGAAAGAGGTTATATCGTAGGGGCGAAACGGGTTTCACCCCTACAAAATTTTTCGGTGTCCTCGGTGTTCTCGGTGTTCTCGGTGGTCAAAAACTAAGCTACCACTACTTTACTTCATCATCACGCACTTGCTGGTCTGCTGGATTCCATCCTGGCTCAGCCGCAGCAGATAGATTCCCGCTGCCAATTGCCGTCCAGAGGCATCTCTACCGTCCCAGTCAACACTTCCTCCAGAGATCTCACGCTGGAGTAGCAGACGCCCCCTGAGGTCATACACTTTCATCCTGGCCGGCCCTTTGCTGGAAAAGGCAAGGTTCAGTTTGTCCTTGAAAGGATTGGGATAGATCTTGCATATCTGAGGACTGGGTACAAGCACCTCATCAGACACTGACACGGGAGCTTCTTCCCAATAGTAATAGTGAGTGGAACCAGAAAAGTGCCATTCATCCCCCGAGCTGCTGTGAGAGAAATTAAGCTTGCCATTGCTATGAAAGCCTATGTGTCTGTATGAAGATCCGTAATCATCATGATGCGAAGTAAGATACTTGAATCCATCATCTGTCTGGGAAAAGCCTAGCTGCATGGTCGTAGGATCCCCAGTCACAGGATGATACTCCATAGATTCAATCCGATATCTTTTATCCAGCATCCAGGCCAGCTTGCCACCAGTGAAATCCATGTCAAAGCCCCACTCTCCGGTATCGATTTGGAAGGGCAATAATCCTGAGTAAACATTCTGATAGTAGCCAACATACGTCCAGGGAGCGTCGTTAAGGGTAGAGTAAACATGGCCTTTATCGCGCCTGCCCAGAGAATCGTATTCATACACCAGCTTAGTTTGCCAAATGTTGGCACCCGCAATCCGCTTATAGACCAGACTGTCGGCAGCCATGCTCATTTCAGCAGGATAATAGTGAATCACAGAAGAGCTGCCGGAACTGATGTATTCATAGACCTTTCTACCCAGTTGATCCGTTTCATAGCCCTCATTTGAATAAAGCCGTCCATCGGGATAATGATAGCTGAAATCAAAGCGGTGATGCCCAGGCTCAGGATAGCTGACGATGGTCTCGCAGCTTAAATATTGGGTAGAGGGAGTATAATAATAGCGTTGCTCCAGGGTCATGCTATCCACTATGGAAAATTGCCCCGCTCGATAATGATATATACAGGTATCGGTATTGATGCCACTGCTTTCAGAGGAATTTTCCATGACCTTTTTCTGCAGACGCAGCCCCATTACCGGATCCATGGCATCAAGCTCGCCGGTGCCGCAAACAAGCAGGCCCAGCATGAGTCCCAGGATGATAAATCTTGCGTTTTTCATCGTGTACCTCCCGTACTAATGAGCTATGATATGCAAAATATATTCCATGTTTCCTCCAAATATCAATAAAGCCCCGAATGTTACACAAAACCCAAATCTTTGTTCACCATCTTCTTCGCAGCCCCCTTGGCAAGCCCGTCTCCCCACAGACTAGAGCCAGTAGGGGCTGCAAAAACATGCCTTGACCATCAATATCGTATTTACTTAAGAAAATCACAAGATAAAACTTGCCTAACACTCGGAATCAGTTATATTTAGTTATAGTGGTATCTTAATATCTTACAATCCCTATCAGTAAAACGATGCTATTTTAAGCATATAAGTCAGCGGACAGTGTCTATTGATCAATCTTTCGCCTTGGCTCCTCTTGTAACGATACCTGCACAGAGGACGGGCAATTGGGCGATGAGCATATCTGCACATTCCGACCTAAATATTAACAAAAACAAGGGAATATCAATGAAAAAGACACTCTTGACCTTAACTTTACTTATTGCTATCGTGGCAATATTCGCACAAAACCCCGTGGCCAAAGGCCAGGCACAAATCAACGCCGGAGTAGGCTTATCCTCTTGGGGCATCCCAGTTTATGTAGGTTTTGATTATGGTATTCACAAAGACGTCACCATGGGCGCAGAACTATCCTACCGCTCTTACGATGACGATTGGAAAGATCATGATAATCATCGTTACAACCATACTGTGGTCGGTGTATCCGGCAATGTAAACTATCATTTTAGTCACATCCTGAATATCCCTAGAAATTGGGACTTTTATGCCGGCCTGAATGTTGGTTATTTTTCCTGGAACTCTCCAAAAAATTACCCCGGCGACCATAATTCCGGCTTGGGCTTGGGCGCGCAGATAGGTGGACGCTACTACTTCAACGATTCGATAGGTGTAAATCTCGAACTCGGTGGGGGCAATGCCTTTAATGGCGGAAAGTTGGGTCTTTCATTTAAACTGTAACCATGTATAATCGGCACACACGCATGTAGATGCGCTGATTCATGATCCATATTCCTGATGCTGTTTCTGCTGAAATGGTGTCAGGATTTTTTTTGGGCAAAAGCAGTGTGAGTTCGGAGGGATTTTGGGCCTTTGCTGCGTATCCTCCCCTATTCAGGCTGGGGCGTTCGATGCGCATTTAACCTGCTTTGGACTCGAGATGACTCGAAATCCCAAGTCATCTCGAGTTAAAAGCGCGTTTAAAGCAAGTTCGGTGAAGGGGTGGGATCTGGGAGTTGATTGGGGTAGAGTTGGTGTTCGGAAGAGCAAACATTTGGGTGGTAGAGGGTCAGGATATTCATGGGATATGGGGCTGTAGGCGAAAGCGGAGTCCGCCACTACGGAGTTTTCCAAAACTGCACGATCTGCTCTAGAGGCTGGCGGTCTTTGCTTTTGGACATGGCGGAGAGGAATTTGCTGTACATGGTTTTGTCTTCTTTGGGATAGCCAAAGGGGGAGATAGCCACGATCTTCCAGCTCTTGGGGAGGCCCAGATACTTGGCCAGGAGCGCCTCAGAAAAGGCGGCCATCCAGCAAGAACCGATGCCGTGCTGCCAGGCTGTCAAGATCATCTGTTGAAAGGAGATGGCGGTATCCACGAGATAGTAATCCTTGCCGTTGATGCGCGTGTTTTTCTTCAGATCGGCACAGGCTATGATCACCACGGGGGCATCTTTGATAAAGAAATTGCTCAGGCCGATGAGTCCGGTTTTCTTGGTCAGGATGCGGATTTCTTCCGGTTTATCGAAGACGATATAGCGCCAGGGCTGGCGGTTTTGGGCAGAAGGAGCCAGGCGGCCAGCTTCCAGAATCTCCTGCAGGACAGCTTCCGGGATGGGGTCCGGCCGGAAATCCCTCACGCTGTAGCGGCTTTGAATGAGTTCTTGTATATCCATTTGCTTTACTCCGTATCTTGCGGATAGTTAAGGTTTTGCATGATTCCGGCATCATCCACAGGGACGATCACAGTGGCGATCCCGCTGTGCCGGATAATCTCTCTGAGGCCGGCCTCTGCTTCCGCAAAGATATCCAGAGCGGAGGGGATGATGATGGGGTGTCCGCGGCTGCCCCTGAACTCAGGCTTGATCACACAATCCGGATTCTCATAGGCAGAAGCGAGTAAAATCGAGATGGTTTCGGAGCTCACAAAAGGGTGATCCACGGGAAAAATGAGGTAGAAATCGGGTTTCGCGTAGAGCTTGCTTACGGCTACACGCAGCGTATCCAGAGGGCTGGCGGTTTCCTCAGCATCTGCCAGCACAATGTCCCTGATCCCTGCTTCCAGGAGGCTACCGCTGATCTTTTGCGAAAACAGCTTACCATCTATGCTCGCTTCAGACTTGGGGCTTCCATAGCGCAATCCCTGGCCTGAAGCGAGAATGATGGCGGTGACTTTATAAGGAATTGAAGTCTGCAATTGCTTGCTCCAGCTCCTCAAAGTTCTGCTCGAAAGTCTGTATCCAATACTCGGGATCCCATTGGCGCCTCAGCTCTTCTTCGCTGCGGCCTTGCTGCTCCACCCAGGTGAAGTATTTCAGATTGTGAATGCGCTTTCTCTCCTGATAGCTGAGCTCCAGGAAGTTGTCGTAACTCTGTGCGCCCAAACACACTCCAAAGTCCACAGCAGCTTGCAGGCGATCGTATGCGCCACGCTGCTCTCTGAGCTTCTTCACGCGGCTGGCATACATTTCGGCAGAATCCGTGAAACAGGTGGCGATGATATCATCCTCGCCCAATTCAAAGTATTTGGCAGTTTTGATCGCGGCTAAGATATTGCCGATGGAGGAGATGCCCAAGAGCGGAAGCTGGGCTACGATTGCTGGGTCCACTCCACTTTCGATCAGATAACGGTGGCCTGCTTCTTCATTGAAGAGGCGCAAAAGCTTGATGCAATCCTCATCACGGATGGCGGCCACAGCATCTGTATTTCGCACATTATGGATCCAGGGCACGTGTTTGTCGCCAATGCCCTCGATGCGGTGTTCGCCAAAGCCGTTGTTGAGCAAAGTGGGACATTCCAGGGCTTCTACTGCCACGGTTTTCATGAGGGGATGGCGGGTCTTCAGAAAGTCTGCAGCGGCGATGGTTCCGGCAGAACCTGTAGCGCTCACAAAGGCGCTGAGACGGCCTTTTTTGCCCTTGAGAAGTTCATAGGTTTCGTGGGCGGCAGAGCCTGTAACATGGTAATTCCAGAAAGGATTGCCGGGCTCTTCAAAGTGATTCAGGATCGCATATTGGGGGTCCAGGCCGAGCTCATTGCACTTGTCGTAAATCTCTTTCACATTGGACTCCGTGCCGGGGGTTTTGATGACCTCGGCTCCGATGCTGTGCAGCCAGTCAAAGCGTTCCTGGCTCATGCCTTCGGGCAAGACCGCCACCGCTGTGCAGTCCAATAGCGCACAATCAAAAGCGCCTCCACGACAGTAATTCCCGGTGGAAGGCCAGACGGCTTTCTGGACTTCAGGATCAAAATTTCCACTCACCAAAAGCGGAAGCAGAGTACCATAGGCGGCGCCAACTTTGTGCGAGCCAGTGGGAAAGTATTTGCCGATCAATCCCACGATGCGGGCTTTCACACCCGTGATCTGAGAGGGGATTTCCAGATAGTTCGGTGCACCAAAGGCGCCGGTCTGCATGTCGTTTTTCCAGGTGATGCGGAAAAGATTGAGCGGATTGATATCCCAGAGTCCGATCTCTTTTATGCGTGCCTTGATCTCATCGGGAATAGTCTCGGGGTACATCTGCTGGGTGATGGTGGGCAAAATGATCCCATGTTTCTTGCAACGGGCGGCGCTCTTCTTGATCACCGCAGGCACTGTGCTGGTAATAAGTTTCGGCATTTCTACTCCTAATAATTTTATAGAAAAGACTTTAGCTGGGCTGCTGTGTCCTGAATCTTGCTGTTCAGGATCATGGAGGCAATCACGAAGGGTTTGTAGCCTGCCTGCTGATAGGTATGCAGTTTGTAGCGTTCAAATACGGTTTTGGCGACTTCGCCGTGGACACAGCTCACGCCTGAGATATCGGCTGGCAAGCAGTGTTCATAGAGGCCCTTGCCGCCTTTGGTGAGCTTCATCATCTCCTGGGTGCATTCCCAGTCCTGATGGCGTTTGTTTTCGGTGAGACAGTGTTGCTCCAGATCTACAAGTCCTTTTGTGTCAGACTGTTTGAGAAGCTGAGTGCGCTGTTGCATCACGGCCATGGGCGCCCAGGATTTGGGGTAAACCACATCGGCATCAGAAAAGGCTTCTTGCATGCTATTGACCAGGGTAAAACTACCTCCACTCACTTTGGCAAAGGCTTTGGCACTGGTCAAAGTATCCGGTTGCAGGTCATAGCCTTCGGGGTGAGCCAGCACCACATCCATGCCAAAACGGGTCATGAGATTGATCACGCCTTGAGGTACGGACAGCGGTTTGCCATAGGAAGGAGAATAGGCCCAACTCATGGCTATCTTCTTGCCACGCAGCGCTTCCCAACCGCCGAAATAGTCCTTCAGTTTCAAGAGATCGGACATGCTCTGGGTGGGATGATCCAGATCGCATTGTAGATTCACCAAAGTGGGACGTTGGGCCAGTACGCCGTTCCGGAAGGATTCCGAAACCGCATCGGCCACTTCTTTCATGTAAGTATGGCCTTCGCCGGGATACATATCATCACGGATGCCAATCACTTCGGTTAAAAAAGAGATCATGGTGGCGGTCTCTTTCACGGTCTCGCCATGCGCGATCTGGGATTTCACCTCATCCAGTTCGGATAGTCCCAGGCCCAGGGCATTAACCGCTGAGGCAAAGGAAAAACGGGTGCGGGTGCTGTTGTCCCGGAAGATGGAGATCGCCAGTCCGGAATCAAAGATGCGGAAGGGCTTTTTGTGCCGGTGCAGGATTTGCAGGATTTCTGCCACCAGCATCACGGCTTTGAGGTTGTCCAGGGAGTTTTCCCAGGTGAGCAGAAAGTCCTTGCCATGCAGGTCGGGCTTCAGCAGGGACAGCTCTTGCAGCTTTTTGTTTAGTTCTTGCATAGTGTTTTCCTTTTATGGGCGCTATATAGCGTTATTTCGGGTCGGGATACATGATGCGGGCGGCCCTTTCCACGGCATCCACAATCTGTTGATAGCCGGTGCAGCGGCAAATATTGCCCTTCAGTGCCTGCCTGATCTCGCTGCGAGTGGGATGATGGTTTTGCAGAAGTAAGGCCAGCGCGCTCAGCACCATGCCAGGGGTACAAAATCCGCATTGAATGGCGCCGGCATCCATAAAAGCCTGTTGCAGAGGGTGGAGCGTGCCATCTTCTCCGCTGAGGCCTTCTATAGTCGTAATCTCATGGCCGACAGCGTCTTTCACCAGCATCTTGCAGCTACGGCGGGTCAGATTATCCACCAAAATCGTGCAGGAACCGCAGACTCCGATCTCGCAGCCAATCTTGACTCCGGTGAGATAGAGGTCTTCCCTCAGCCACTCTGAGAGCTTCTTATCCAGCAGCGCTTCGGGGATCTTGTGTTTATGTCCGTTTACTATAATCATCTTATAGCCTCAGCTTAAGTGGTTGATCTACATAGCGCTTACCGGTAGCGCGGAAAATGGCATTGGCGATGGCCGGAGCGGTGATTTCCAGAGTGGGCTCACCGATTCCCTTTGCTTTGGAAGGGGAAGTGGGGTCTGGGTTTTCCACGATAATGGCCGTCATTTCCGGCAGATCGGTGGCGCGCATCAGCCTGTATTGATGCAGGTTTGTGGCAATCACCCCTCCATCTGCCAGGGGGAGTTCTTCAAATAAACCGTAGCCCGCGCCCATGGCCAAACCGCCATAGAACTGGCCTTTCACCATGGCGGGATTGATGGCTTTGCCCACATCGTGCGCGGCCACCAGGTTCAACAAAGTGACTTTCAGGGTCTTGGGATCCACTTCCAGCTCCACCGCCTGACAGCCGTAAACCCAGGTAAAATAGGCATTACCGTGCCCAGTTTCTTCATCCCAGCTCACGCGGGGCGCTTGAAACACACCAAAAGCGTAGGGATAAATTTGCTTGGAATAACACAGCGCGATCGCCTTTTCCCAGGTACAGATAGTCTGGCCATCCGGGGTCAGGATCTGGCCGTTTTCAAAGCGTTCTGCCGATAGATCATACTCTTTCAGCAGGGTTTCGGCAATGATGCCTTTCAAGATCTTGGCCGCATTGGTGGTAGCTCCACCGCCCAAAAGAGTGCCGCGGGAGGCCACAGTGGTGCCGCCATCGGGAATATTGGAAGTGGAAGGCATACGGTAGCGGATTCTTTCCACAGGCAGGCCCAGCTCTTCTGCGGCAATCAGGATCATGGCGCTTTCGGAGCCCTGGCCGTTTTCATGAATCCCGGTTTCTAGCAGTACAGAGCCATCCGGTTGCACGTTGATAATGGCACTATTAAAATCCACCCCTTCAGCACCGAGACTCATGCCCCGATAGGAGATAGCAAAGCCGATGCCGTACCACTTGTCCTGCTTGGGATCGCCAAAACTGCACTTGGCACGCTTGGCTTCATAGTCTATCTCTTTCAGGACCTTGTCCATCACTTCTTGCAGTGAAACTTTGTGGGTGTCCAAAACCTGATTTGTGATGGTGGTAGAGCCTTGTCTCACCATGTTTTTGCGGCGGAAGCTGATCTCATCCAGGCCCAGTTTTTGGGCTGCGATCTCCACCAATTGCTCTATGGCAAAGTTCACCTGAGGCGAACCAAAACCGCGAAAGGCTCCGGAAAAGACGTTATTGGTATAAACTCCATAGACGTCACAATGCACATTCGGGACTTCATAACAGCCACAACATTGCACAGTGGAACGCCAAGTGACCCATGGGGTTACGCTGCAATAGGCACCACCATCTGCCACCATGCGCACCTTCACAAAAGTGATGCTCCCATCTTTCCCCACCCCCATCCGATATTGCAGCTTGTAAGGATGACGTTTGTAGCTCTCGCGCAGGCTCATTTCGCGGCTATAAGTGAGCTTCACCGGGCGTTTCAGCAGATAGGCACATAGCGCTGCCCGGGCACAGACCAGAGCTGCCGTATCGTCTTTTCCGCCAAAGGCTCCACCTATGGGGACAGTTTTGACCTCCACATCACTCAGCTCGAAGCCCAATGTGGAAGCCACAAACCGACGTGTACTAAAGGGATGCTGCATACTGCCGATCACCTCCATCACTCCATCCGGGCGCAGATCTGCCAAGGCCGATTCCGGCTCCAGATAGGCATGTTCGATGCGGGAAGTGCTGAAATCCTGTTCGATGATAAAGTCTGAGTCCGCTTCGCCCCTCTGGATGTCGCCATTGCGCACCCGATGGTAATTGCAGACGTTTGAGCCATAGTCTGGATTGATCAGTTCAGCAGTTGGGAGCATGGCCTGTTCGGGATCGAAGATAGGCGGGATTTCTTCAAGCTGGACCTTGATCAAAGGCAGTGCCGCCAGAGCCTGAGCCCTGCTTTCGGCTACGACCAGGGCCAGAACGTCTCCCGTGCTGCAGATGCGTTTGTGCGCCAGGGTGGGATAGTCTTTGATGATCTGCCCGAATTTGATAGTGCCGGGGATGTCTTCTGCCAGAATGACCCGCAGCACTCCCGGACTCTGTAAAGCCAGAGAGCAATCGATGGATTTGATCAGAGCGCTGGCAGTCTGGGCATGCAAAGGAACGGCGTGAAGCATCCGCGGCAAGGTGTAATCATCGGTATATTTGGCCCCACCGGTCACTTTGGCATAGGCGTCGTTACGAAAGGCGGGTCTCATGCGGTGAACGCTCCCTTCATCAGCTCTTTTGGCCCCATCAGGGTCAGATCGATTAGTTGTTCCAGAGTGATCTTTCCTGGTTTAACCAGGGATTCATAAACGGAAGTAAAGAGGGTTTCCACCCCGGCAATGCCCTTGGGGATATTCGGCAAATCGTTCTTGTAGCGGTCGTTGAGTTCAGCAGAAAAAGAGCAGTGATCGCTGGCCAGAATATCAAATACTCCATCCTGCAGCAGCTCTACCAACTTCCCGCGGGAGCTTTCCTTGCGATAAGGCGGAGTGCAGAGATAGCGGTGCGCATCAGCCTCACGGAGACGCTCTTCATTGTAAAGCAGATACTGTGGTGCGGTCTCACAAGTAATGCCGGCAAAGTGTTGTCTGGCCTCTTTGATAAACAGTGCGGCCACGGGGCTGGAAACGTGCACGATATGCACCGGATGCTGGTGTTTCACCGCCAGATTCAGCACCAGATCCACAGCCTTATCCTCGGCTATTTCCGGACGCCGGAGGGTATGGTCAAAAGGAGAGCGGAAGTCGCGCCATTCCGAGCTGCCCCGCAAGATCAGATCATCTTCGCAATGCACCAAGATCCTGGTTTTAAGATCGCTGAGCTCACGCATCCACCGCTCAATTTCCTCATAGCTGCTATAGAGGCCGGTTTCGCGGTAGGTAGTATAAAGCTTCAGATCGGCTCCACCTTCCAAAAGCGGATAGAGCTCTTGCACTGTGGCTTTGGTGGGCGTGAGATGCCAGTGCACGGCTTTGCCAAATTCCCGGGCAGCCAGTTCCTGCATCTTGTGATAAGTATCTGTGAGGCTTTCATCTGGCCGCTGGGTCACAAAAGCACCGATGCCCAAAAGAGGCGGATTTTCGGGATTGGGCTCACGCTCGGTCAGCCGTTTGAGGTCCCCAAAACCGTCCGCAAGATCATGTCCGCCGATCCTTTCACCTACGTGCACATGGAAGTCGTAATAGCCGATCTCAGTCATCGAACTTCACCGCCTCAATATCCTTGAGCCCGTGTCCGGTAAGCATCAGCACCACCTTGGCTTCATCCTTGATCCAGCCTTGTTCCCGCGCCTGAAAATACGCTGCCAGAGTGGCGGCGCTGGAGGGTTCACAAAAGATCCCTGTGCGGGAGGCCAGCATCTTCTGGGCAGAAAGGATTTCCGCATCGCTCACCCTGATGCCCATGCCATGACTGTCTTTGAGCGCTTTCACCGCCAGATGGGCCGCAGAGGGAGTCTTCACCGAGATAGAATCTGCCACGGTATGCGGCTTTTTGGCATCTTGATAAACCCCGGTTTCCCAATAGCTGGTGATGGCATCCGAGCTTGCGGCTTGAGCTGCCACCAATACAGGCAGGCGATCTGTGATCCCGGTTTCCTTTAGATCATAAAAGGCTTTGGCAAGGCCGGATAAAATCACACCATCGCCGGTGGGCACAAAGATATAATCCGGCACCTGACCGAGCTGCGCATAGAGCTCCAAACCCCCGGTCTTCTTGCCTTCGATGGTAAAGGGATGGTAGGCGGTATTGCGATTCAGGCATTCATGGGTGGCGGAATATTCCATGGCTGCAGCGAAGGCATCGTCATAAGTACCATCGACAAGATGGAGTTCGGCCTTGTGGATCTTGATCTGGACCAGCTTGGCAGCAGGTGCTTTGGCCGGGGCAAAGATCACCGCTTTGAGGCCTGCAGCAGCGCATAAGGCTGCCAGAGAAGCTGCGGCATTTCCGGTGGAGGCTGTCACTATCTCCTTTATGTCCAAACGCTTGGCTTCGGCCACTACCAGGCTGGAGGCGCGGTCTTTGTAGGATCCGCTGGGATTGACTCCATCAAACTTCAGATACAGGGTCTCCCCCACCAGGCTCTGACTGCAGATCAGGGGCGTATTGCCCACAGGTAAATTCGTATAGTATTCTTTATCCACCGGGCTGAAAAGCTCACAAAGTTCCTCGATCTTCTGAGTGGGATTGGCATCTGGAAAAGCGATGCTGAATTCCTCCCAGGCCACAGCAATCTGCGCGTAATCAAACACACATTCCAAAATCCCGAGCAGCGGCATTCCGGGCTGGTAGTGTTTGCTGCAAGCCGGACAGAGATAGCTGACCTGATCCTGCTCGTATTCATGCCCGCAGCGTGTGCAGCGGTAGCCGCTAAAATAGCTCATGATCTCAGCTCATAGATCAGCGCGGCGTAAAAAGCGGCCGCTTCGGTGAGATGCCGGATGGGAGTGGCTTCATTGGGTGCATGGGCATAGATTTCATTGCCCGGCCCCAGGCCTATGCAAGGGATACCGTGCATACCGGCGATCGCCACGCCATTGGTAGAAAAGGTCCATTTATCCACTTTGGCAGGGCGGGACAGAGTCTGCTCAAAAGCCGCTTCAGCCGCCTTGACCCAAGGAGAATCCGCCGCTGTAACCCAGGTGGGGTAATACTTCTTGGTGGGATAGACGAGGCCGGTATAGGCCTCTTCTGCATAGCTAAGCACCTCGATCTCCGCTTCGGGATAGCCCGCCAAACGGCAAGCTTCGGCTACTTCGGCTACAGCGCTGGCCTCAGTTTCACCCCAAGTGAGCCGCCGGTCCAGATGAATCCGCGCGCTATCCGGCACCGCACATTGCGAGGGTCCGGTAAAATATACTTCTGTAACCGCGATGCTGCCTTTGCCCAGGAAATCATCCTCCATGAGGCAGGTGTGCAGCTTCTCTATTTCCAAGGCGATACGCGAGATTTTGTAGATGGCGTTGTCCCCGCGTTCGGGTGCAGAACCGTGGCAGGAGAGCCCTTTCACATGCACCATCATTTCCATGCGGCCACGATGTCCCCGGTAAATATTCATATTGGTGGGCTCGGTAATCACCACCAGTTCTGGTCTGATCTTGTCTTCGGCTATAATGTATTGCCAGCAGAGGCCGTCACAATCCTCTTCCATCACCGTTCCCGTGAAATAGAGGGTAAAGCCTTCCTGCAGCCCCAGGTCTTTGATGATGCGGCCCGCAGTGACCATGGAGGCCATCCCGCCTTTCTGATCCACCGTGCCGCGTCCCCAGATTTTGCCATCTTCCACATGGGCGTCGAAGGGGTCAAAATCCCAGAGCACAGGCTCGCCCGGATAGACTGTATCCACATGGGCATCGAAGGCTATCACCTTGGGACCATTGCCGATGCGGCCGATCACATTGCCCAGGGGATCGATGATAACCTCATCAAATCCTGCCATCTCCATTTCTTCTTTGATGGCGAGGATCACCTCTTTTTCTTTGGTGGAAAAGGAGGGGATGCGCACCATATCCATCAGAAAGCGTACTGTATCAGCCTCATAGGCCTTGGCTTTAGCGTAAATCTCTTTGTACATCTTGAGCTTCCTTTGTTAAAAGTTTAGTCTCGTTCCTGAGCTGTCAGGCATGAAGAAGAGTGTTTAGAATCTCTCCCACAAAGCCCCAGCCAGTGCTCTGCTTTCCGCTCTCAGTTCAGCTTCATCAAAGCCCAAAAGCAGCTCGCCATCCCACATCAGGATGTTTCCACCGCAGATGGTGGCGCTCACATTTGCTTCCGCGAGGCCATAGATCACATGGCCCATCCAGCTTTCGGCATTCAGCGGGGTATGAGGATCGTAATCCACCAGGATCATATCTGCCGCTGCACCTTCCACCAAAGTTCCGTGCCCTGCGCCCCAGTACTTTTGGGCGATGGCAGGGTTGTTGAAAAGCAGAGTGGAGGCTATTTCCATAAAGCCGGCGGTGGGATTTTCCTGTTTCAGGTGCTGAGCCCAGAGCCCCACGCGGAGTTCCTGTAGCATATTCACCGTCATGGCATCGGTCCCCAGACCCACTGTGATCCCGAGTTCAGCCATTTTGCAGACATCGGCAATGCCTACGGCGTTGTTGAGATTGGACTGCGGATTCGTCACGATTGCGGCGCCTTGGTCGGCCACAATCAGCATTTCTTTGGGAGTAAGGTGCACGCCATGGGCCAGGATGCTCTTGTCATTGATGAGATCAAAATCCCGCAGGCGCTCCACCACATGCTTGCCATAGTGTTTGATATTATAGTCCTGATCGCTCTGCGCTTCGGCAGCATGGATGTGGATGCCACAATTCAGCTCACTCACCACAGCGGCGATTTTGCCCAGACTTTCATCTGATAAAGTGAAGGCGGCATGCATGCCAAACAGCGCTCTCAGGTGAGGATCTTCCCCACCTTGATAAGCTTTGATGAAGTCTGCATTCTCCTGAATTCCTTCATCGCGCCGGGGCAGGCCATCCCGATCTGAGACCTCATAACAGAGGCTGGCGCGGATGCCGGCATCTTTCACCGCTTGGGCTACTTCATGCAGAGAGCCCGTGATGTGATATGGCGAAGCGTGATGATCGATAATAGTGGTACAGCCTTTTTTGACCGCATTGAGCAGGGAAATCAGCGCACTCATATAGCTGTCTTGCAGCAGCAGCTTTTTGTCCAGCCGCCACCAGAGATTCTGGAGTACTTCGTCAAAACTTTTGGAAGGAGCGGCTTTACCCAAGCCGGTAACAAAGGTGGAATAAAAATGGTGATGGGCGTTGATGAGACCCGGCATCAGGATCTTGCCGCTGGCATCGATGAACTCACAATGCTCATCCTTCAGCTCATCGCACGGTGCGATTTTGGTAATTATGCCGTTCTCCACCTGCAGTGCATGCCCGCTCAGATAAGCCCTGGCGGGGTCAAAACTGAGGATATCGGCTCCGTGAATAATATACTTTTCCATAATTCTTCCTTTCTCAAAATCCTTAAGTACAAGTATAAATCAGTCTGTTTTGCTGTCAATCAGATTTTCAGATGAGGGGAAGAGGGGAAAGTTTTGGGGAAAGGAGCTTTGCCTGAGGAGGGGATAGGTGATGGGTTCCTTGATTGATTCAGTAGTTTGTCGCTGAATCTATGTCAGTTTTACAGTCTCATTTACAGAGTCATTTAGAGGGTCGTTTACAGGTGCATTTACAGGTGCAATGACGAGCTGCTGGATTCGATGCGTCTCGCGTCGAACAAGGCCGAAGGCCCTGATGCACGAAGAGTAAGCTGGGGCAAAGGAAGTGGGGTTGAAAAGGGAGCACGTTCCGTGCTCTGTAGACGGGACGTCTACAATCCAGCAGGCAATGGCTTCCTTGATTCTTGGGCTTGATTTTAACATGCAATGGACACGAGATGACTCGAAATCTCAAGTTACCTCGAATCGAAGGCGTGTTAGACTTGAATTAAAGTCTTTAGCTGGGTGTGCGAGAGGGCAGTGATGAGATACTTATGGTTTTCAGAGAATCAATCATTTCTTGAGTTCTTCATTGATTTGCCAATAACCTGATTTTCTTGAACCGATACGGGTAATAACTCCTGAATCAGATAATTCTTTAATGTTTCGGCCAATAGTAGGTCTTGATTTTCCAGTTTGAAGCACAAACTCTTGATATGTTATATTTTTATTCTCTCTGATTAACTCAATGATTTGTAGCTGAATATCTGTCAGTTTTATAGTCTCATTTATAGTCTCGTTTATAGTCTCATTTATAGTCTCAATTGTCGTTTCATCACGATACATAGTTATCATCAGGGCATCCTCATCAGCAGTAAATACCGGTTCTTTGCCAGTAATTGCTTTCACCTGAGGGATTACCTTAGTTCGGATGCCCATGCCGCGTTCTTCTACATAGTTGTACTCTCGCAATACTTCCATAATCAGAGCATTTCTGGCATAACGTTGTCCTGCCTTCATCTTTTCGATGGTCATAGAGCCTGGTAAACCGCCCGGACTAATGATCTCAAGCCGATTCGAAAAGATGCGCAATTCGATATCATTTGAACGCGACCAATCTCTGTGAGCCAAGGCGTTTAGGATTATCTCTCTGATCGCTTCCATAGGATACAAGACTGTGCTGGGGCGCCTAAATCCCCTATCGATGGAATCACCCTCAATGCTGATGTAGGAGTGGATGGTGTGTGCCAGCCTCTCTACCAAACCGTCGTCAACGATAGTCCTGGCACCATCTTCATCTACAATCCAGCGGGCAAGCATGGGACCATCCAGTACCACATCCAAGAGTGCCCGATACTGCAAATCCAGTGCATCAAATGCCATTACCCTCAATCCGGCTTGTTTAAGATATCCCCGAAACCAACGGCTCCGGGGATATCTTATTTATTATCTATACTACTTCATCAAAATCATCTTGTGGGACTGGCTAAAGCCCTTGGCCTGCAGGCGGTAGAAATACAAGCCTGAGGAGACAGCCCGTCCCTGTGTATCGCGTCCATCCCACACCAAATGATGCTGACCGGCATTGTACTCAGCATTTGTGAGCTCACGCACCATCTGTCCTTTGGCATTATAGATCTTGAGGCTGGCAGGGCCGGGCTCGGCCAGCGTAAATGAGATATTGGTGGTAGGATTGAAAGGGTTCGGATAGTTCCTACCCAGAGCGGTCTTGAGCTCTGGCGCTTGAGGATCTTCATTGCCACCAACCTCCCACCAGGAAAGATCCACTATGTTTGTAGGGGCGCCTTCTTCGCCCATATAGACTGCAGTGACGTAATATAGGTACCATCCCTGCAATTCCCGAATTTCTGTATAGAACTCGGCTGCGGTTTCCGAAACCATTTCAAAGGGTCCGCTACCAAACTTGCGATATACTCTGTAAGCAGAAGCGGGGAATATAGACTCGAAATTCTGAGACCAGAACAGTTCCATACTGCCGACAGCGTTGTCGCAAGAAAAACCAAAGCTATCTACAGCAGGTAGATCAATGAGGGTAAAATCTGCATAAAACACCGGTGTATCCTCACTGATGGAGATGTTATGCAGAGTGGAGCTTTGGTGATAGGCCAGGCTGGCGGTAACGGAATGGTCGCCATTGGCCAGATACAATCTGTAAGCTCCTGTACTATCCGGATTGGTGGCAAAGTGCTGGGCAGACATCACAGTAGCCAGGCTGGGATCCTGAGTGGAAGTAAGCCACACCTGCCCCTGGACAAAACCGGGCTTGCAATTGGGGTCGCTATTGGTCATATTGTAAGGGACAAACAGAATCATATCTGCAGATTCACCACTAAGAGGACTGGCAGTAAAATGCATTTGTAGATAGCCCGCTGCACTGGTGACGCCGGTGAAATCCAGATCAAAGACAATCTGCCTGATCTGGCCCTCAGCGATCCGAGAAATAGTCTGCAGGGGATTGGCAATGCTGAGATTGGGCTCATTGCTATCCAGAGTGACCAATACTTCGCTGGCATCCACCACACTGGCATTCTGCAGGTTGATGATCAGCTTTACCGCTTCATCGGGATCAATCACCCCATTGAAATTGCTTTCATAATCTGAGATCAGGAAAGAATGACACTGCAGTTGTGAGGAAACTACCCGAATACTAAACGCAAGATCCCAGATACGTGCACCAGCCTCTATGTGCAAGGCAAACTGGATCACCTGACCTGCCGGACAATCCTGACTCACCCAAAACATAAAGGGATGGCTATTCACACCTGTCTCTCCAGCTCCCAGAGGGTAATAGAATGATACAGGACTTCGCATATTTACATACTCGCTGGTGGTGCTGAGGGTGGCGGTGATCTCATCAGTCTGAAGATTGCCAGTATTTTCCAGAAGCACTCCCAGACTCACAGTTTCTCCTGGCTCCACCACATTGTTGGCATCATCCACATAGGTCGTGACGATCACCAGATTGGCCGCTTCATGATAGGTGGGCGCATTGGTGATGTACAGCGCTTTGCCATGTGAAAGCGGGGCTGCAGCCGTGGGATAGATGTTGTTGAAAGTATATTCCAGACCCCTGGTTCCGGTATGGTCTTTTATACCAATGCTGCAGTAGTTTCCATGTCTTATTCCGGATTGAGAATTGATGTTGTTAAAGGTGTGATACTGGATTTTGATGGGACCATCGCCCAGACTGCTGCTGTAAGCAGTCTGATCATAGAGAATCACCTGGAAAGTTTCCGGTGTACTGCCGTCTCTGCCACTCTTCATATTATACCATTCGATAATAAAAGCATGGTTGCTGCGATCGAACATAGTATAGACACCGCTGCTGGAATCGGTGGCAAGATCATCCCAGAAAGGAGCGATCATAGGGCTGGGGCCCATGGCGCCGGGCAAACGGTAGTTTCTGAATTCACCATTTTCGGTGACGCCGAGGGCGATAAAGCCATTGGAGCACACTGTGATCTGACTATACATCCGGCCATAAAACTGGAAGAGAAAAGGCAGATCGACCACGGCAAGGGACTGAGTGTCCGTTTGATCGCCTTCAGAATAGTTCACGTGAAGATCTGAAATGGGCAGGGGCGTACCCATGCCGCCTGCCTGCGAAGCTATCTCCAGCCAGGCATATTCGGCCACTTCGGGATAAGTTAGATCCGTCCAATCATAGATCACATAGCCGTAGCTATCCGGGCCCAAGGGATCGCTCTGGGAAACCTGACCAACCGTGAGGCTGAAATGCACGATCTGCTGGAAACCGGCAGCGTTGTAAAGCCTTAGGTACATAGGCAAGACCATGCCAGGCAGGGTTTCAGGACGTTGCCAGACAACAAAGGGTTCGGCATGAGAATGGGTGAAGGGCTGGTCCAAAGGTATATCTCCGATAAAGGAGGTACTCGCGATTACCGAAATCAGATCGTTTTCCGTATAAAGACGGGCATAAACATTATGGAGCTCAGAGGCGCCAATATTCTTTAAAACAAACACGAGGTTCGCCGTCTCATCTGGATCCAGGATACCGTCCTGGCTATCATCATCTGCTATACTGAGCTCCACAAAGATGATCTGAGCGGCTTCCACGAGGATAAACTCAGGGATTACATAGCTTATACCGTTTGAGTCTGTGAGATTTAAGTGTAGCCTGAGCATGGTTTCAGGCGGTGTGGCAGCATCGATTTCGATTACTACGGGCAAAAGGTTGTTTGCGGTAGCTCCTCCCACGATTTCAGGATAAGCAAGCTCTGGTTGGAGAATATTGATCCAGGGACTGTCTGAGCTCAGCAGGCCTGAAATGCCGGAGATGAGCTCTAAACCGGTATTTTTGAGACCAAAGAAGATTTCTCCGGTTTCTCCGGCTGTGATGATACCACTATTGTCCGCATTGATAGTAAGCCCAGCCGGCAGCAGAGTGGGTGTGTTCACGATGTCTATCGCAGCCTGCAGAGGTTTGAAATTATGACTGCTCACCGTGATTGTGGCTTGCCCGGCAGCCAGATCATCCGGTAGGTCAAGGATCACCTTGCCCTGGGCATCACTGTAGCCGCGGCTGAGGATGTTTTGCCCCATAGACAGAGTCACAGCAGCTCCTTCCTGAATAAGGCCGGTAGCATCTGTGACCGTCACATCCAAGCGGGTAATCCCTAAGGGGATATCAGCATTTGTATCGATTACAAAGCTACCCGGAATTCCAGTAAAAACCTCCATGGTGGGATCCCCTATCAGATTGCACCAGTGCGTGTACCGATCCACATGAAATTGGGATGAAACGCCGTACACATCCTGCATATAGAGTCTGCCGCGCATCAGTGCTTCACCCATGCTGCGCATGCCCTGCGCCAATATCCCTTCAAAGATGCCACCTTGCATAGCCTGTTCAAAATTGGGCATATGTTCGCTGTGGAAGCTATTCCCGATGGCGGTTACGGCACCTTTGGGATTTGCCAGGCTGCCGTAGCGGACAAATCTCTCCATTTCGGATTCGCCCTGACTGTAGCAATTGGTAGCAGGAGCCATACTGATCACATGCAGGAGTTTGTGCCCATTGGAAAGTGCAGATTCAGCAGGCGGAGCAAAATCTATATAGCCACTGTAATTGTAAAAGCCCACGCCTTGGTTGATAGCAGCATTGATGGATGGCTCCATGTCCTGGAAATTGTGCTCGTATGCTTCGGTAAAAGTGTAGTCCGGATTTGTCTGTCTGGCCATCTCTTTGATGTATTTATTGACATTCACAGCCGAGATGCCGCCAGGAGTGGGGTCTCCCACCAGCAGCATCCGGTTCAGCCAATCTGCCGTGGCGAGATCAATATCTCTTTCATAGAGATATATCTTCTGGAAGAGCAGCTGCAATTGACTGATGTTCTCGACAGAGATACGTCCCAGAAAGACATCGCCAATGGCATCTCCGGTATTCATATGGGTATAGGGAAAATCTGTGGCACTGGTAACATAGTTAAACGCAGGGATACTATAGCTACCGATGACATCGCCGACCAAAATCACATAGTCTGGACGCGTGGCAAGATTGTTGTAGCGGCCCCGGATGAAGGCCTGGATGCTGGAATTGGTAGAGCCCGCCTGACTTCCGGCAGTGCTGAAGACATCCACATCTGCGCCTTTCTGACGCTTCCAGTGCGCAAAACCATCCAGAGCATTATGGAAACTGGCATCAGTGCTGCTGCCATGAATGATCAGGTAGCGGGGCGGAGTATGCGCAATCATGAGATCACGATAGTCATGATAGTTTTGAATCGTAGCCTTATAGATTTTGTCAAAGCTCGGGGAAATATATTGAACAGGGCCGGGCAGTTCGTTGACACCTGTTTCACTGGTAAAATTCACCCGGAGCTGGATATGCTCATATACAGTGAGTTCATTCAGTTCTGCATTGTAAGCAAAGGGATTGACCTGAATGGTGACAATCCTGAAATCGCGCAAGATCATGGGCTCGCTGCTTTCTACCACAGAGCCGGGGTAGATAGTGCCGCTACGGTAATAATCTGCATTTTGCGCAAAAGCCCTGGGCTGCCCAAGTTTGTTGTCAGCTTGCAGAGGATAGGCATTGTATTGGCTGAGAATGCTCTGCTGTGCATTTTGCACTTCGATGAATACTGAACCCCTATGGGGCACTGCAATGGTGGTGGTGATGACGGGCAATTCCGGCATCCCTTCTTGCATCAAAGTACCGGTATCAGGGAGTTTGATTCTATGAAAAGTCTGTCCGTTTGATACTTCTTTTCCGACTTCGAAGGAAGGCAGGGTAAAGAAAATATCCATTCCGCTTGGCTCCTGAGCCTTTAACTCAAAGGCGGACTTATAAGAAGCAGGAGCTGTAGGAACTCCCGCGGCAAAAACGAGCCCACAAAACAAGCTCACGAGCGTCAGTAGCGCTATTTTCTTCATCTCTTCTCCTATGCAAAGTTTTGATCTATCATACTCTCATGCAAGTATCGTTCCGAATGTGACTGATTAATAATCCTGGAGGCTTTTGGCAACGACACAGATAGCTTTGACGTTTAGCAGTGAAAACAATGTGATTATCATGAAGCACCACAATCACATACTGGGAAACTCTCAATATCAGTCAAGCCAAATTTTCCAGGCAAATAAAAATCCCCGGAACCAAGGGCTCCGGGGATATCTTATTTACTGTCTGTATTACTTCATCAGAATCATCTTGTGAGACTGGCTAAAGTCCTTGGTCTGCAAGCGGTAGAAGTACAAGCCTGAAGAGACTGGACGTCCTTTAGTATCGCGTCCATCCCATACCAAGTGATGTTGACCGGCATTGTACTCAGCATTGGTAAGCTGGCGCACCATCTGGCCTTTGGCGTTGTAGATCTTGAGGCTGGCAGGACCGGACTGGGCCAGCGTAAATGAAATGTTGGTCGTTGGATTGAAGGGATTCGGATAGTTCCTGCCCAGAGCGGTCTGAGGGGGAAGAATCTGCTCGTCTTCATTACTGCTTTCAAAGGGAAAGAGGAAATCTCTGATATGCATCGGAACGCCTTCCTCGCCCATATAGACTGGGGCGACGTAGTATTTGTAAAGTCCATCCAGTTCAATGATTTCCAAATACGATGTTTCCGTGGTTTCCAGAACCATCGTGTAAGGTCCGCTATCAAACTTGCGATATATTCTGTAAGCAGAAGCGGGGAACATGGCAAAGTCTGGATCGGGCGGGGACCAGAGCATGGTGAGGATGCTGGTTTCTTCGTCCAAGATCACACTCAGGCTATCCACTGCAGGCAGGTAGATGAGGGTGAATTCTGCAGTAAAGACCGGTGCATTCACGTTGATATGGATGTTGTTCAAGGTGGATTTTTGGTGATAAGGCAAGCTGGCGCTCACAGAATGGGTGCCATTGGGCAGATACAATCTGTAGTTTCCAGTGTTATCCGGATTGGAGGCAAAGCGCTGGGCAGACATCACATTCGCGGAGCTGGGATCGAGCGTGGAAGTCAACCACACCGTGCCCTGCACAAAGCCCGTCTTGAGGTTTACATCGATGAGTTTAAAATCGTCGATAAACCAGCCGGGACCGGTTACGGAGCCGTTTGAACCCAGGCGGAAGCGGAACTTCACATCCTGATCGGCATAGGCAGAAAGATCGAAGCTGGCATTCACCCAACCTCCGCTATTCCCGGTCCAGCCGCTTTCGGAATTCAGGCCGGCGATGCTGCTGCCGTTGTAGCCTCCGGTGGGAGAAAGCACAGTCCAGCTATTGCCGTTATTGGTGGAAATGGATACGTTTACGCCGTCATAATCTTGCTCGACGACATAGTTGTGCATGAAGCTCAGGTTGCTGGCGCTGCCCAGAACGTATTGCGGTGTGTACAGATGATACTGCACGTTGATGGGATATTCGCCAGTGAGATTGGTGGCCCAGACTTTGCTGCCGCTATAGGCATCCACTTGGGCAGGATCTCCCCAGGCCCAACCGGTTTCAGGGACAAAGTTGCCGCTATTCAGCTCAAAATCATGCTCCACATTGGGCAGATTGTAAGGAATATGCAGCGTCACATCCGTGGGTTCTCCACTGAGCGGAGTGGCGGTAAAATGCAAGGGCAGATAGCCGTTTTCTTCCACGACATCAGCAAAATCAAGATCGAAGACAATCTGTCTGATCTGGTTTCCGGCGATCACAGGGATGGTCTGCGCGGCATTGGCAATGCTGAGATTGGGGACGGTGCTGTCCAGAGTAACCAGTACTTCGCTGGCATCCACTATGCTGCTATTGCGCAGGTTTATGATCAGCTTCACGGCTTCTCCGGGATCGACCACACCGTTGAAATTGCCTTCATAATCCGAGATTAAGAAAGAATGATAGTGCAATTGCGAGGAATCCACCTGAATACTGAACGAACGATTCCACACCGTTTCATCAGATTGCAGCCTCAGGGCAAAGGGGATCACATGGCCGGCAGGGCAATCCTGACTCACCTCGAAGGTGAAGGGGCTGCGGTTCACACCGGTCGCTCCAGCTTCCAGAGGGTAATACTCAGATTCGGCGTTCTCAAGAGTCACATACGGACTGGTGGTGCTGAGGGTGGCTGTGATGCCATCGGCCACCAGGTTTCCGGAATTCTCCAAAAGAACTCCCAGACGCACACTTTCACCGGGCTCCACCACGTTGTTGGGATCGTCCAGATAGGTCTCAGCGATCAACAGATTGGCCGCTTCGTGATAGATGGGGACGTTGGTGATGTACAGTGCTTTGCCGCTGGAAAGCGGTGCTGCAGCAATGGGATAGATGTTGTTGAAAGTATATTCCAGGCCTCGGGAACCAGAGTGGTCCTCGATGCCGATGGAGCTATAGTTTCCATGTCTGTTCCCGGATTGGGAATTGACGTTATTGAAGGTATGGTACTGGAACTTGATCGGACCATCACCAAGGCTGGTGCTATAGGTGGCCTGATCATAGAGAATCACCTGGAAAGTTTCCGGTGAACTACCATTTTTACCATTGAAGAGGTTGTACCATTCGATAATAAAAGAATGGTTGCTGCGGTCAAACATCGTATAAATACCGCTGCCGGAATGGGTGGCGAGATCGTCCCAGAAAGGAGCGATCATCGGGTTCGGACCCATGGCGCCGGGCAGGCGGAAGTTTCTGAATTCAGCATTTTCGGATACACCCATGGCGATAAAGCCATTGGAGCAAACTGTGATTTGATCGTACATCCGGCCATAAAACTGGAAGGGGAAAGGCAGATTGACTACAGCCAGGGACTGAGCCCCCACCTGGTCGCCTTCATTACCGCTGTTGTACACATCAGTAATAGGCAGGGCTGTACCGCCCACACCACCGGCCTGGGGAGCGATCTCCAGCCAGGAGTATTCCGCCACTTCGGGATAGGCCAGATCGGTCCAATCATAGATCACATAGCCATAATCATCCGGGCCCAAAGGATCGCTTTGGAAGACCTGCCCTACGGTGAGGGTGAAATGCACGATCTGTTCAAAACCGGCATCGTTGTAGAGCCTTACGTACATGGGCATTACCATGCCAGGCAAGGTCTCGGGACGTTGCCAGACTATGAAAGGCTCGACCTCGGAGCTGCTGACAGACTGGCCCAAAGGCAGGGAACCGATAAACGAGGTATTGCCCACCACGGAGATCAGATCATTCTCGGTATAAAGCCGGGCGTAAACATTCTCCACTTCAGCCTGTCCCATGTTCTTGAGGGTAATGCTGAGGTTTGAGGTCTCATCAGGATACAGGATGCCGTCTCCATAATCCAGGACGGTGAGTTCTTCAAAAAGGACCTTCGCAGCTTCCACGGGGATAAATTCAGATAATGCATAGCTCAGATTCTCGGAGTCTGTAAGGTGCAGATTCAGCCTGAGCATCGTTTGATGCGGTGTGGCAGGATCTACTGCGATCACGATGGGCGTGAGATTGTTGCCCGTGCCTTCGCCCATGATTTCAGGGTATGAGATCTCGCCCTGCAGGATATTGATCCAGGGGCTTTCCGAGCTCACAGTACCGGAGATGCCGGAGATGGCCACTTGGCCTGTGTTTTTGAGTCCAAAGAAGATCTCCACAGTTTCGCCGGCAGTGATGATACCATTGCCATTGCCTGAAGAGGCGCCCTGATTGTCGTCATCAATGATGATGGCAGCGGGTACCAGGGTGGGAATATCTTCGATGTCTATCGCAGTCTGCAGAGGCTTGAAATTATGGCTGCTCACGGTGAGTACAGCTTCGCCGGCGGTCATGGTTTCCGGCAAGACGAGGATCACATTGCCTTCCACATCGGTGTAGCCACGGCTGAGGATAGTATCGCCCAGAGACAGCACTACCGAAGCGCCCTCCACGGCCAGGCCATCGGCATCTGTGACTGCCACATCCAGGAGCGTGAGCCCCAAGGGGATATTGACATCGGTATTCATTTGGAAGCTACCCGGAATGCCGGTAAATACTTCCATGGTGGGATCTCCCATCAGGTTGCACCAGTGTGCAAATTTGTTCACGTTATCTGGCGAAGAAACGCCAAAGATATCGTTGATATACAGTCTGCTGCGTAAAAGGGCTTCACCCATGGTGCGCATCTCATGCACAAAGATTCCGTCGAAGATGCCCCCGTGAATGACGTTATTGAAGGTGGTATGCGTGCCGGCTGTGCTCATCCCGATGCCGGTGACCGCGCCTTTGGGAGCTGTCACTGTGCCATAGCGGACAAAGGCTTCCATTTCCGAGGTACCAGAACCATAATTATTTGTACCACAAGTGATATTGATCGCGTGCAAGAGTTTATAACTATTAAAAAGAGCAGATTCCGCAGGCGGGACGTAATCGATGTAGCCACGGAAGCTGTAAAAGCCGACGCCTTGATTGATGGCGGCATTGATGGAAGACACAAAGCTGCCAAAATCCGAGCCATAACGCTCCGTGAAGGTGTAATCCGGATTGATCTCCAGAGCCATCTCTTTGATGTATTTGCTGATGTACTGTACAGAGATGCCGGAAGGAGCAGTATCTCCCACCAAAAGCATCCGATCTAGCCAGTCTGCCGTGGAGACATTGATGTCTCTTTCGTAGATGTAGATCTTCTCCAGCATCACCAGCAATTGGCTGATATTCTCTGCGGAGATGCGGCCGATAAAGAGATCACCCAAGGTGTCTCCGGTATTCATGTGTGTATAAGGATAATCCGTATCGCCACCGGAAAAGGAGAAATTGGGCACGGCAAAACTGCCGCCGACATCACCCATTATGATCACATAATCAGGGCGTGTAGCATGATTGTTATAGCGATTCCGGATAAAGGTCTGGATGCTGGAAGAGGAAGACCCGGCCTGACCGGTAGCGGTGCTGAAGACATCCACGTCTGCGCCTTTCTGACGTTTCCAGAGCACAAACTTGTCCTTGGCAGTCTGGAAATTGGCATCAGTGGAATTGCCATGAATGATCAAATAGCGGGGTGGGGTATTCGCAATCATGATATCACGATAGTCACTGTAGTTCTGAATCGCAGCGCTATAGATTTTGTCGAAGCTGGGTGAGATATATTGCACTGGGCCGGGCAGCTCATTGGCGCCAGGCTCATTGGTGAAGCTCACCCTGAGCTGGATATGCTCATACACGGTAAGTTCATTTGCACTCGCGTTATAGCTGAAGGGATTGACCTGGATGGTAATTACCCGGAAATCGCGCAAGATCATGGGATCGCTATATTCCACGGCAGAGGCGGGATATAGCCCACCGCTGTTGTAATAATCTATATTTTGCACAAAGGCTTTGGGGCTGTCCAGTGCGTTACCTTGTTGCAAGGGATAGGCCCGGAATTGGCCCATGGTGCTCTGCTGTGCGCTTTGCACTTCGATATGCACCGAGCCCTGGTGGGGAATGGCAATAGTGGTGGTGATGACGGGCAATTCCGGCATGCCATCCTGCATCAAAGTCCCGGCATCGGGCAGCTCAATTCTGTGGAAAGACTGGCCGTTTGACAGCTCTTTTTTGATCTCAAAAGCAGGCAGGGTAAAGGAAATATCCATGCCACTGAGGTCCTGCCCTTGGAATTCAAAGGCGGATTTATAGGAAGTGAGAGCAGTAGGAGCTCCCGCAGCGAAAGCAAGCCCACAGAGCAAGCCCATGAGCAGCAAAATTGCTAATTTCTTCATTTTTATCCTCGACTGGGTTTTAGTTTATTATATGTATTATGCAAGTCTCGTTCCGAAACTCATTTGTTTTCCGATGACAGGCACTATAGCCCGCTATCGGGCAACGACATAAACAATGTTTTGCTTTTCTAAAATATCTTATAATTATCTTGATGTGTTCCGCACAGAAGACTGGTGCAGAGTGTCAAAGGGATAAAATAAGGATGCCGCCGGATCGGTCAAGCTCAAATATCATGAGGGAGGAAAAGCAAGGCTGAGACAGGGCTAACGGGAATCAGTCCTGGCTGTTCCCTGAGCCATGAACTTGCTTTTACCGGGTGTTCGCCTCGAGATGACTCGAGATTTCGAGTGAATTCGAAGCGAAAGCGCGCTAGACTTGAACTAGAGGCTCCGACGAGAAACCGGAGGGAGACCGGAGAGATGTAGGATTCGATGCGTCTCGCGTCGAACAAGGCCAAAGGCCTTGATACCCCACGAGGTAGCTTGAAATAAAGGGAAGTAGTCTAAAAAAAGGAGCAGGTCCCGTGCTCTGTAAACGAGACGCCAACAATCCAGCAAGCTTCCCGGCTGAAGGTGGTGAAGATTCGCCATATAGGCAGCTAAAACAGACAGGACAGCCGTCTGAAGAGCTTGTGAAAGAATAGTCACACGGATAAAGAGAATAGTAGCTAAAACACCGAGATTCCAGCTTTTTTAGTCCTAAACAGGTAAAATAGCTATGGAATACCTTGTTGGTATCCATTATTTCCCTTCTCTTTTAACAATCTGTGTGATCTGTGAGATCTGTGAGAGACTTCTTGCGCAAACTCTGAAGACAGCGCTACGAAAGCACTAAGCCCAATGCAATTACCCCCGAAGCCTGAGCCTCGGGGGTATCATATTGATACTTGTCTTTATCCTATCATGCTACTTCATCAGAATCATTTTGTGAGACTGGCTATAACCCTTGGCCTGCAGGCGGTAGAAGTACAAGCCTGAGGAGACCGGACGCCCTTTCGTATCGCGTCCATCCCAAACCAAATGGTGTTTGCCGGCACTGTACTCAGCATTGGCAAGCTCACGTACCATCTGACCTTTGGCATTGTAGATCTTGAGGCTGGCAGGACCTGACTGCGCCAGAGTAAACGAGATGGTGGTGGTGGGATTGAAGGGGTTCGGATAGTTCCTGCCCAGAGCAGTCTTGAGCTGGGGAGCTCCAGGGTCTTCATTACTCACTACAAAGGGATAAGGGACTTCCAGGATCTCGGTAGGAGCGCCTTCTTCGTTCATATAGACTGCGGTGACATAGTATCTGTAAAAGCCTTCACGTCCCAGAATTTCCAGATACGAGGTTTCTGCGGTTTCCAGTGCCATGATGTAGGGTCCGCTATCAAATCTGCGATATACCCTGTATGCAGTAGGAGGAAACATGGGTTCGGCAGGCGGAGCCCAAAGTATGGTGAGGATGCTGGTGCCTTGATCCTGAATATTCTCGAAGCTAGTGACAGCAGGCAGATCGATGAGGGTAAATTCTGCTGTAACCACCGGTGCATTCACGTTGATATGAATGTTGTTCAGCGTGGAATTCTGGTGATTGGCCAGGCTGGCCGTAACAGAATGGATGCCATTGGGCAGATACAATCTGTAAGCTCCGGCGCTGTCTGGATTGGTGGCAAAGCGCTGGGCAGACGTCACGTTCGTGAGGCTGGGATCGAGCGTGGAAGTCAGATATACCATGCCTTGCACAAAGCCGGTTTTGAGGTTTACATCGATGAGTTTAAAGTCATCTATAAACCAGCCGGGACCTGTGATAGAGCCGTTTGAACCGAGGCGGAAACGAAACTTCACGTCAGAATCTGCATAGGCCGAAAGATCGAAGCTGGCATTCACCCAGCCGCCGCTATTTCCAGTCCAGCCGCTTTCGGAATTCAGGCCGGCGATGCTGGAGCCGTTGTATCCTCCGGTGGGAGCGATCACAGTCCAGCTATTGCCGTTATTGGTGGAAATAGATACGTTTACGCCATCATAATCCTGTTCCACAGCGTAGTTGTGCATAAAGCTTAAGCTGCTGTTTGCGCCCAGAACGTATTGCGGAGTGTACAGGTGATACTGCACGTTGATGGGATATTGGCCAGTGAGATTGGTAGCCCAAACTTTGCTGCCGCTATAGGCATCGACGGTGGCGGGATCTCCCCACAGCCAGCCGGTTTCGGAGATGAGTTCGCCGTTATTCAGCTCAAAATCGTGCTCCACATTGGGCAGATTGTAAGGAATATGCAGCGTCACATCCGTGGCTTGGCCGCTGAGCGGAGTGGCAGTAAAATGCAGGGGCAGATAGCCATCTTCCTCTACCACAGCGGAAAAATCAAGATCAAAGACAATCTGTCTGGTCTGATTTCCGGCGATCAGAGGAATGCTCTGCACGGGATTCACAATGCCCAGATTCGGCACAGTGCTGGCCAGGCTGACGTTTACCGTGCGGGCATCTACCACACTGGCATTACGCAGGTTGATGATCAGCTTCACGGATTCCCCAGGATCGATCACGCCGTTGAAGTTTTCTGCATAATCCGAGATCAGGAAGGACTGATAGCGCAATTGCGAGGAATCTACCTGGATGCTGAACGAACGATTCCACACCGTTTCATCAGACTGCAGGCTCAGGGCAAAGGGGATCACGTGGCCGGCGGGACAATCCTGACTCACCGTGAAGGTGAAGGGGCTGCGGTTCACACCGGTTTCTCCAGCTTCCAGAGAGTAATACACGGATTCGGCATTCTCAATATTCACATACTCGTCCGTGGTGCTGAGGGTGGCTGTGATGCCGGCGGCCACAAGGTTACCGGAATTTTCCAGGAGTACTCCCAGACGCACACTTTCACCGGGCTCCACCACGTTGTTGGGATCGTCCAGATAGGTATTGGCGATCAGCAGATTGGCTGCTTCGTGATAGATGGGCACATTGGTGATGTACAAGGCTTTGCCATCGGCAAGAGGCGCTGCGGCAGTGGGATAGAGGTTGTTGAAGGTATATTCCAGACCCCGTGAACCAGAATGGTCCTCGATGCCGATGGAGCAGTAGTTTCCATGCCGCTCGGAGGACTGGGAATTGACGTTGTTAAAGGTGTGATACTGGAATTTGATCGGGCCATCGCCCAGGCTGGTATTGTAGGTAGCCTGGTCATAGAGAATCACTTGGAAGGTCTCTGGCGAACTGCCATTTTTGCCGTTTTTCAGGTTGTACCATTCGATAATAAAAGAATGGTTACTGCGATCGAACATAGTGTAGATGCCACCGCCGGAATGAGTGGCGAGATCATCCCAGAAAGGAGCGATCATCGGGCTGGGCCCCATGGCGCCAGGCAGACGGAAGTTTCTGAATTCAGCGTTTTCGGAGACGCCCATGGCGATAAAGCCATTGGAGCAAACTGTGATTTGGTCGTACATCCGGCCATAAAACTGGAAGGGGAAAGGCAGATTGACCACGGAAAGAGACTGAGCCCCCACCTGGTCGCCTTCATCGCCGCTGTTGTACACATCGGTAATCGGCAAGGCAGTACCCAGACCGCCGGCAGAGGTGGCGATCTCCAGCCAGGAGTATTCCGCTACCTCCGGATAGGCCAGATCGGTCCAGTCGTAGATCACATAGCCGTAGCTATCCGGACCCAGAGGATCGCTTTGGAAGACCTGTCCTACAGTGAGGGTGAAGTGCACGATCTGTTCAAAACCGGTATTGTTGTAGAGCCTTACGTACATGGGCATTACCATGCCGGGCAGGGTTTCCGGACGTTGCCAGACCATGAAAGGCTCCACTTCGGAGCTGCTGACAGCTTGGCCCAAAGGCAGGGAGCCGATAAATGAGGTATTGCCCACCACAGAGATCAGGTCGTTTTCGGTATAAAGACGGGCGTAAACGTTCTCAAGCTCAGCCTGTCCCATGTTCTTAAAAGTGATACCGAGGTTTGAGCTCTCATCCGGATTCAGGATGCCGTCTCCATAATCCAAAACGGTAAGTTCCACGAAATTGATCTTGGCGGCTTCCACGGGGATAAACTCCGAGAGTTCATAGCTAAAGCCACCGTTGTCTGTAAGGTTGATATAGATCCTGAGCATGGCTTGATGCGGGGTGGCGGGATTCACTTTGATCACGATGGGGGTGAGATTGTTGCCAGTGCCACCGCCCATGATTCCGGGATAATCGATCTCGCCTTGAAGGATGGTGATCCAGGGGCTGGTTGAGCTCACAGTGCCGGAAATGCCGGAGACGGTTTCCAAACCGGTGTTTTTGAGGCCAAAAAAGACCTCCACGATTTCACCGGCGGTCACCAGACCATTGCTATTGCCGGCTGAAGCGCCCTGATTGTCATCATCGATAATGATGGCAGCGGGAACCAAAGTGGGCATATCCACCACGTTTATCACGGTCTGCAGAGGTTTAAAATTATGGCTGCTCACGGTGATGGTGGCAGCGCCTGCGGTCATGACTTCGGGCAAGACGAGGATTACATTGCCTTCCAGATCTGTGTAGCCGCGGCTGAGGATGGTGGCTCCCGCAGATAGCACTACCGAAGCGCCTTCTACTGCAAGACCTGTGGCATCTGTAACCGCCACATCCAGGAGGGTGATGCCCAAAGGAATATTGTCATCGGTATCGACCAGGAAGCTACCCGGAATAGTGGTGAAGACTTCCATGGTGGGATCTCCCATCAGGTTGCACCAGTGCGAGAACTTCTTCACATTTTCTGGAGAAGAGACGCCAAAGATATCGTTAATATAGAGTCTGCCGCGCAAAAGGGCTTCGCCCATGGTGCGCATATCGTGCACAAAGATGCCTTCGAAGATGCCACCGTGCAAGACGTTATTAAAGGTGGTCATCGTGCTGGAGGTGCTCATCCCAATGCCGGTGACAGCGCCCTTGGGAGCCGTAACTGTGCCATAGCGGACAAAGGCTTCCATCTCTGAGGTACCGGAACTGTAATTATTGGTGCCACAGGTGAGGTTGATGGCATGCAGGAGTTTGTAGCTATTGAAAAGAGCGGATTCGGCAGGCGGGCTGTAATCTATATAGCCCCGGAAACTGTAAAAGCCCACGCCCTGGTTGATGGCGGCATTGATGGAAGACACAAAGCTGTTAAAATCCGGGCCATAACGTTCGGTAAAGGTATAGTCCGGGTTCGTCTCCAAAGCCATCTCTTTGATGTATTTATTGATGTATTCACAGGAGATGCCGGAAGGATTGTTATCTCCCACGAGCAGCATCCTATCCAACCAATCTGCTGTGGCTACATTGATGTCTCTCTCATAGACGTATATCTTCTCAAACATCACCTGCAATTGGCTGATATTCTCCGCGGAGATGCGGCCGATAAAGAGATCACCCAGCAAATCGCCGGTGTTCATGTGCGTATAAGGATAGTCTGTGTCTCCGGAATATGTAAAGGCGGGAATAGCAAAGCTGCCGGTGACATCGCCTACCAGAATCACATAGTCGGGACGTGTGGCATGGTTGTTATAGCGCCCCCGGATGAAGGTCTGAATGCTGGAAGAGGAAGAGCCGGCCTGACCGGAAGCGGTGCTGAAGACATCCACATCTGCACCTTTCTGACGTTTCCAGAGCACGAAGTTATTCATGGCAGTCTGGAAATTGGCATCCGTGCTGTTGCCATGGATGATCAGGAAACGAGGCGGGGTATTGGCGATCATGATCTCACGATAGTCATTGTAGTTCTGAATCGCCGAACTATAGAGCTTGTCGAAGCTGGGAGAGATGTACTGCACCGGGCCGGGCAGTTCATTGGCACCGGGTTCACTGGTGAAATTCACGCGGAGCTGCATATGATCGTACACGGTGAGCTCGTTTGTCGCGGCGTTGTAGCTGAAGGGATTGACCTGGATGGTGATAATCCTGAAATCGCGCAAGATCATGGGCTCGCTATATTCCACAGTAGTGGCAGGAAAGGCGCCACCGCTACTGTAATAATCTATGTTTTGTGCAAAGGCTTTGGGGCTATTGGGTCCCTCATCTCTTTGCAGAGGATAGGCCTGATACTGGCTGCGAATGCTATGCTGTGCGCTTTGCACTTCGATGAACACCGAGCCTTGGTGAGGTACTGCGATGGTGGTGGTGATGACGGGCAATTCCGGCATTCCCTCTTGCATCAAAGTACCGGCATCGGGCAGCTCGATCCTATGAAAGCTTTGTCCGTTTGATGTCTCTTTCTTGATCTGAAAGGAAGGCAGAGTAAAGGAAATATTCATTCCACTGGGGTCCTGTCCTTGAAATTCAAAGGCAGATCGGTAAGAAGTGAGAGTATTGGATACTCCCGCGGCAAAAGCGAGCCCACAAAATAGGCTCACAAGCATCAGCATTGCTAATCTCTTCATTGTTTATCCTCTATTGGATGTAGATTTATTAAGCAGGGATTTGTTGCAAGTATCGTTCCGAATCTTATCAAAGATTGTAATACAGCATCATTTCATGAGGATGAGGCCGGGAATCTATGGCTTCATATTCTGCCATCTTGAGCTTGATATGGCTGTGAATAAGGTCTTCATTGAAGACTCCGCCGGCCAGGAGGAATTCGTGATCTTCCTGTAAGGCCTGCAGGGCTTCTTTGAGGTTGCCCGGGATGGAAAGCAGGGTGTCTTGTTTTTCTTTGCTCCAGGCAAAGATATTGTCGTCAAAAGGTCCGAATTTGTGATCGGCGGGATCAATCTTGTTTTTGATGCCGTCGAGGCCCGCCATCAGGATCGCGCTCATGGCCAGATAAGGGTTACAGGTACCATCGCCGGTCCGGAATTCAAAGCGTTTGCTATCCTCGGTATTGGCATATTTGGGGATGCGGATGGCGGCAGAGCGATTGGCCAGGCCATAAATGAGCTTCACAGGGGCTTCAAAGCCGGGGAGCAGGCGTTTAAAGCTATTTGTAGAGGGATTGGTAAATCCTACCAAAGCGCGGCCGTGGAAGAGGATCCCACCGATGAACCAGATCGCTTCATCCGAGAGATCGGCATAGCCACCCTTTTTGTAGAAGATGTTTTTGCCCTTTTTGTGCAGCATCATGTGAAAGTGCATGCCATTGCCAGCCTGATGGTACACCGGTTTTGGCATGAAGGTAGCGGTGAGGCCATACTCCAGAGCAGTACGCCTGATGATGTCTTTCATCACCATGGTATCATCACAGATTTTGGGAAATTCCAGAAGTTCGGTTTCGATCTCCTGTTGGGAAGAAAGCCCTACTTCGTGATGGTGATAGCGGATTTTGATGCCCAGATCTTCCATGTGCCCCACCATCTCCTGGCGGATCTCATAAAAGCGGTCAAAAGGTGTATCGGCATGATAGCCTTTTACATGATCGCGGCTGAGTCCATCCAGATCGTCGTAATCATCTGGCAGACACTCTTTGCACTCGCTGGAAGTGATGGTATAGCCGCTGGAAAAGCTGTCCGAATAAAACTGCACGGTATCAAAGAGGTGATACTCCAGCTCCGGAATCCAGGAGGAGCTATCTGCTATGCCGGTATCCTGCATATACTTGTGCGCTCTCAGAGCCACGCTGCGGGGGTCTTTTTGAATCCCGATCCTGGTCTCGGCATCGCAGATCGAGCAGATCAAACGGAGGGTGGGAACTTCGTAAAATGAATCCATTTGAGCGGTCTCGATATCCGGCATCAATACCATGTCTCCGCTTTCCACACTGCGCATTCCGGGGATGGAAGAGCCGTCAAAAGCTACTCCGCGTTCCAATACATCCTCAAGCCTGCGGGCCGGGAAGGTAATGTGATACCATTGGCCGCCGAGTCCGACGTATTTTAGATCAATTGCTTCAATTTCTTGCTCTTCTATGAGCTGTTTGAGGGTTCGTATGTCCATTTTGTTCTCCATGTATTTCATATTTCTGTGCGTTATTGTAGGAGAAAAGCAGCAAGGCAGCCATAGGCTAAAAGGGGACACCCAACAGCTTCATTACCAAAGCAATAGGAGGCATTACAAATCTGCCAATCAGATTGATCTTCAGTAAATTGGTGATGATGATGATGGCAAAGAGATAGATCATCCCTTTGCGTTCTTGCGCGGTCCATTTGAGATAAGCAGAATCGCTCAGGAACATACCCAGGATCTTGGAGCCATCCAAAGGCGGCACCGGAATTAGATTGAAAAAGGCCAAAACCAGATTCATAAAGATCACATACATCAGGATGTACTGCGCAATCGGAAACATGCTAAACAGATGATAGAACACACTCAGCAGGATCGCGATCAGGATATTGGAGGCAGGTCCCGCCAGGGCTGTGAGTCCGGAATCTCGCTTGTAATTCTTAAAATTGTAAGGGTTAAAAGGCACCGGCTTGGCATAGCCAAAGATGAAGCCAGCGCTGAACCAGAGGATCAGCGGCAGGATGATCGTGCCAAAAATGTCAATGTGTCTTTTGGGGTTGAAACTCAGGCGTCCGGCTCTTTGGGCAGAATCATCACCCAGGGCGAAGGCCGCAAAAGCGTGGCTCACCTCGTGGATAATTATGCTGTAAAAGACCATGCCTACAATGCAGACAGTGCTGAGCGCTTTGACCAGTTGAGGGCTAATATTCATATCTTCTTTATCTTGATAAATTTGCGTTTGCCGGCGCGGAGTACGGAGCCATCCGTGATGGTGATGCTGGCGTCAAAACTTTCCACCTTTTCGCCATCCAGGCTCACGCCCCCACCCTGGATGAGGCGCTTGGCTTCACCATTTGTGGAGCACAATCCGCTCTGCACCAGGAGTGGTACGATCTTAATTTCACTTTCACTTAGTTCATATTCCGGCATCTCGTCCGGGACTTCCTTTTTGGAAAAGAGGCTTTCAAACCCGGCTTGCGCTTTGGCCGCCTCATCCTCTCCATGATAGAGCTTCACTATCTCACTGGCCAGAGCTTTTTTCAGGATCATGGGGTTCATGCCACTCTCCAGCTTGGCTTTCACCTCTGCCAATTCCTCTTCACAACAGGTGGTAGCATAGCTATAGTAATTCATAATCAGGCCATCCGGGATGCTCATCACTTTGCCGAATTTATCGGCAGGGGTATCGAAGACGGCGATGTAATTATTCAGGCTCTTGCCCATCTTGTTTACACCATCGGTACCCAAAAGGATGGGAGAAAGCACTGCAACCTGCTGCGGCAGATCAAAGTAGCGCTGCATATCCCGGCCGCAGAGGATGTTGAATTTCTGCTCGGTAGCACCCAGTTCGACATCGCTCTGTACAGCCACAGAATCGTAAGCCTGCAGCAGCGGATACATCAGCTCGTGCATACCCAGAGAAAGCCCCTGTTCATAGCGGCTGCGGAAGGTATCGTGCGCCATAAATTGGGCCAGGGTGAATTTCCCCATCAGCTTCAGCACATCCGCCAAAGTCATTTTGCCAAACCATTCGGTCTGATAGCGTACTTCTGTCTGCTCTGGAATAAGGATGCTAAAAAGCTGTTCCATATACTTTTCGCTATTGCTGATGATCTTTTCATGGGTGAGCGGAGGGCGGGATTCATCGCGTCCGGTGGGATCTCCGATCTGAGCGGTAAAATCCCCGATAATGATCACGCCGGTATGCCCGAGATCCTGAAATTCACGCATCTTGCGGATGGGCACCAGGTGTCCGATATGGATATCAAAACCGGTGGGGTCTATGCCATACTTGATCCTAAGCGGCTTCCCCGTTTTGGCGCTATTGGCCAATTTGGTCTTTAGCTCGTCCAGCGGAATGATTTCTTCCACATTCTTACTGATGATCTTTAGTTCCTGTTCAAAGGCCATTTATTCTGTCCTATATATATTTTCATGAATGCATGCAAGGAGAGAGCGATATTTTGTCAAGAAAAAGCGGGAAACTGGCTTTCCTCCTGCTTTTCTAAAGCCGAGGTTTGGTTTTTCTGCAGGCCTTTTTATCCTCTGCCCTTAAGAGTCCTTCCTTGATAGCTTGTCGTGTAGATGACGTGTAGATAAGAGTATTTATTCCTACTATCTCCACGTCAGCTTCACGATGACGAATGGGCGAGATCCCGGCTATGACCCAAATATCTTGTAATATTGTGCAATCCGGATCAGTACTTCCATAAAACTGGTCTTGCCCATCGAGAAATTGTGCTTAAATTATTCCTAAATGAGTGTTTAGTAGAATTATAAAACTACTTGATACTCTGTATTAAGCAAGGATTATGAGGAAAGAACCATGGCAAAGTATGATATATTTGTAATAGGAACCGGTCTGGCAGGGACAAAGATTGCTGATGCTTGTAGCACAGCCGGGAAGAAAGTCGGCATTTGTGATTATAGAGAGTATGGGGGAACCTGTGGTCTCAGAGGATGCGTTCCCAAGAAGGTCTTAACCAGCGTTACAGAGGCTCAGATCAGGCTTCAGGGCTACAAAGAAAAAGGGATTATCACAGGCGAAACTTTAGTAAACTGGGAAAATCTCATCAAGTTCAAAGAGACCTTTACGCAGGATCTTCCCCGGGACAAAGAAAGGGATCTTGCTGAGCATGATATAGATATGTATCATGGCAAGGCCAAGTTTATTGATCCCCATAAACTTAAAATTGGAGATCAGATTATCGAGACCGATATTGTGGTTTTGGCGACAGGAGCTGAGCCCCGGATAATGAATATACCCGGTGAAGAGTACGTGATTACCAGTGCTGAATTCATGAATTTGCCTGCCCTTCCTGCTAATATCCTGTTCATTGGTGGAGGTTATATCTCCTTTGAATTGGGCCAAGTGGCCAGTGTAGTAGGTGCTAAGGTAACAATTCTGGAACGCTCCAGCCGTCCGCTGGGCACATTTGAACCAGAACTCGCACAGCTACTGGCGCAGAACTTTGCAGATAGTGGCATTGTAATCGAAACTGAGACCAGCGTTGTGAGCATTAAAAAACAGGGTGATAAATTCCTGGTGGAAGCAGAATCCGGCAAGGTCTTTACCACAGACATGGTGGTGCATGGAGCGGGAAGAGTGCCTCGATTCCAAGAGCTGGAACTGGATAAGGCAGGAGTGGAAACAGATGCTCATGGCATCATCCTGAATCCCCACCTGCAAAGTATTAGCAATAGCCAGGTCTATGTAGCCGGTGATGCCGTCAGCGATCCCCACAGCCTCCCCTTGACTCCAATTGCCAGCTTGGAAGCAAAGATAGTAATTCATAATATCCTGAATCATGATAAGAAAATCCCCAATTATGCGGGAACTGCCAGTGCGCTCTTCACCTTCCCCCCGCTGGCAAAAGTAGGGATGCTGGAAGCGGAAGCAAAAAAGCATAATATCGATTATCGGGTAAGCTATGCCGATACCTCTGATCTGGATCCTACCAAGAGACTGGCACTTAAGGTATCTGCCTACAAGATCATCATCAAGAAAGACGATTCCACAATAATAGGAGCGCATCTCTTGGGGCACCATGTGGATGAAGTAATCAATCTTTTTGCCCTGGCGATCAGGAATGGCTTGACGGTGGACGATTTAAAAGAAACTATCTGGAGCTATCCCTCGGTGAGTGATGTATTGGATGATATGCTGAGCTAATGATCGTTTGATTATATCCTCAGGTTATCGTTGCTAGCTGAATACAGAGATTCCAGCTATTTCGCCAGAATCAGGCGTTGGGGTCTTTGTGGTTTTCCATCAATGCTTGTGCGCAGAAAATAGATGCCAGAGGCAAGCTGCCTACCGGCATCATCAGTGCCTTCCCACACGGCAAGCTGCTCACCCTTGCTTTGCCTGTCACTGATTATAGTTTTAAGCAATTGTCCTCTGAGATTATAGACTTGCAGCTTGACTCCAGAGGCTTTTTCCAGATTGTAGCGGATATTTACCTGCCCGGCAAAGGGATTTGGATACGTGCTCAGCACAAGGCCGGACGGGGGAAGGACATCAAAGAGGTCTGTAACGGATACGTATGATATTGCGTCATATTCATAGCAGCCCATATCTATTCTGCCATCCCAGACGCGATAATTGCCAGCCAGATCGTAAGGCAATAGTCCCAAACCAGTGGTATCCGGCGTAGCGCTATTGATGCAGGGGGAACCTTCGGCAAGCTGGGCATAGCGCGGACTCTCGTGATGCAAACTGCTGAACATAGGGGGAGCGCTAATATTGTTTGGGCCATAATTCAGGTTTGTTTCATAGGGACTATAGTGAATCCCACCCGCTCCACCACGGATGTTGTTATAATCCAGATAAAGGTTGGTTACAGGGACACTATGAGGGTGGGCGACTGCCACAATCTCATAGTCACAAGACCGATTGTAAAAGATATTGTTGCGAAACTCAATGTCTCCCATTACACTGATGGCGGCATAAATAGCACTATTATCGATGAAGCTGCAGTTTGTTACCCGATATCTATCCACATTTCCATTCATGAAGTGTATAGCAAATTCATCAAGGCTCTGAAGGTTGCTGAAAAGACAGTTATCGATATTAACATCGACAGGAGCATCAGCCCGGAAAAAATAACTGGAAACGTGAAAAACAGTCTGGTCTCTTGCTCCATAGAAATCACGGAAAATGCAGTTTTGGAGCTTGAGGCTTTCGGTAAACCAAAAGTCAAATAAAGCAGTCTCTGTACTGCCGATAGTGCTGCGGATATTGCTAAATTCACAATCTGTAATGGAGCCGCGCTTCCAGGGAATAGCTTGGATCCCTCCGACTTCTACCGCGATGATGTTCTTGACGATTATCTTGTTTAAGCTTATTGTTTCTGTCATGTTTATCAATATGCTACCCTGACGAGAAACCGAAAGATCCCGAATTGTTAGTCTGGAGACGGTGACATTGTCAGATAGTGTGCTCAGTAATACAGGTCTGATTTCATCATTAGTATCGGATGTAATGCAAAAATCACCTATGTTGACATCCTGCACTTTGTATGAACTTATCACTGGGTGAGGAATTCCCTGGATGCAATTCACGAATTTGAATATAGTGTTTTCGGGTCCGCCTCCTATTACGTTAACATGGGATTTCAGCGGAATCGGACAGAGATACTGATCCGTATTTTCGTAAATCCCCGGCAAAAGATGCACCGTTTTGGGATTCAAGCTGTCTGAGGCGATATAATTGATGGCTTTGGCGATGTTTCTCCAAGCTGCAGCAGGGCTGAGCCCGCTGAGCTCATTATCACCTGTGGGGCTTACGTAAAGATCCTGGTTTATTTCTTCGCGAAAGGCTCTTTGATAGTGTATCGTATCCGTATAACCCTGAGTTTGATCGAAATTGGCATGACGGCCAATATAAAAATCCCCGGGTGCAGGAACTGTTACCAGATCAAGATAGATATCCAGATTAGCCTTCAGATCAGTTACATTTATGTCGCAGGGTTTGCCCCCGAAGTTTTCAAAAATCGAACAGCGGTTGACAGGATCAAAAATAATGGTCGGGGTATAATTTGTATAGGCCCACAATATAATTCCTGCTCCCGCTGCAGAAGCCTGATTATGGTGAATTCTAAGGCCGCTCAGAAATAGGGAGGCTTTATAGGCAAAAATCCCTCCTCCAAGGGTTGCCATATTGTTGCGGATATCACAATTGATCAGAGAGACATCGCAACCGATATAAGCAAAAATCCCTCCTCCTTGATAGTAATTCTGCGCTCCAGAAGGGAAGCCGCGGCCATGCTCCAGGGTAAAACCTCTAAGGACCGCTCCCTGCTCCTGATGGTAAAAGCGGACACAACTGCCGCTGTGATTCCCATCTATAATGGTGCTGCCGATGTAGCTGCTGTCATTTGTGGTGGCCTCCAGGGAGCAGAGCGTGATATTTTTCCCACCAAAGAGAACGTTTTCAAGGTATCTGCCGGGATAGACCACTACACTGTCCGCCTGCGATGAAGCGTTGATCGCTGCCTGGATGGAGCTATAGGGCTGCGAGCCGTCTAGGGCTACCCGAAGCGTGCTTGCCATGCAGTGGCAGCCTGTCAATACTGCCCATAGACAGATAATACGTTTGATGCTATTCATAAGAAAATCCTTCTATAGTGAAAGCAAGAGGAGCCGGACGGTGAGCCCGGCTCCTGCAAGCTTATTTCAGCATCAGCATCTTTTTGATAAGCTGCTGTGAGCTGTTGGTTAATCTGTAGTAATAGACACCGCTGGCACACGAGCGGCCATTGGAATCCTTGCCATCCCAGATGGCAGTGTGGGGGCCCA
>JAJBAW010000021.1 GCA_020532545.1 Candidatus Cloacimonadota bacterium
CTTCGGAGCCGGCAGAACTGAGGCTGATGGAACCGAAGGAGACTGTGTCGCAAAAACGTCCGGTGCTATAGATATAGCCCTCGCTATCCACCGTGATGGCTTGCCCCACATCCGTATGGGCCGCTCCGACTCCATGAGCCCAAAGCCATTCGGGCATTTCGGCGCATAAATATGTGCTGGCCACAAGCAGAATCAGTGTAAATACAATAGCTTTAACGTAGTTCATCTTTACTCCTTTTAAGGCATAAAATCCTTTGTGAAGAAAGTGAATTGAGGAGCGAATAAATGTCAAGAAAAATAAGCTGGAAGCGTTACTTTTGTGTCGGGGACATCGGGGCGCAGAATGTTTACTGTGCTCTGGCTAAGGAGCTTGTGAGAGAATAATGAATCTGACTTGCTGGATTCGATGCATCTCGCACCAACTACTGGATTCGATGCGTCTCGCGTCGAACAAGACCGCAGGCCTTGATAAACGAGGAGTACACTTTGAAGAGAGGATGGTAAGTGTTCAAAAGGGAGCACGTTTCGTGCTCTGCAGGCGGGGACGCCTGCAATCCGGTGGCTGCCTGTATTCCTGTAATTTGCTTTATCCGTGTAAATCCGTGTGATCTGTGGGATCTGTGTGAGTACTGACATTACTGCACGCACCGGCTGAAGCCAGCGGAACGGCCGGCTAAAGCCAGCGTTACGTATTCTTTAGCTTCTCCCACCAGGCGATGCGTTTGGCGATATCCTTTTCGAAGCCGAATTCGCCGGGCTCATAATAGACCTGCTCCTGCATCTGATCCGGGAAGCACTTCTCATAGATGTACTTATGCTCGGAATCATGATCGTATTGATAGCCTTTGCCATAATCCAGATCTTTCATGAGCTTGGTAGGGGCATTGCGGATATTGAGCGGGACCCCGTAGTGGCTGGTTTTGTGGGCATCTTTGACAGCGGCGCCATAGGCTTTGTACAGGCTATTGCTCTTGGGTGCGGTGGCCAGATAGACTGCGGCCTGGGCCAGGGCATTGCTGGCTTCCGGCATCCCGATGAAGAGCAGGGCATCCTTGGCCGCCAAAGCCTGGATGAGGGCAGCGGGATCTGCCAGACCGATATCTTCACTGGCAAAACGGATCATGCGACGCACCACATAGCGCGGATCTTCTCCCGCCTCCAGCATACGCGCCAGCCAGTATAAAGCGGCCTGGGGATCGCTGCCGCGCATGGATTTGTGCAGGGCTGAAATGAGATTGTAATGCTCCTCGCGGTTTTTGTCGTAAAACATGGTCTTTTTGGCCAAAGCTTGTGCCAAAACCTGGATTTCAGGATGGGGGTTCTCTTTCAGATAGCTTTGGATGAGTTCCAGTTCGTTTAGTGCCCGTCTGGCATCACCCCCGCTATTTTGTGCGAGCCAGCCGATGACGTCCTCATCTGTCTCCAGCCCCAGTTCCTGGAAACCCCGGCGCAGGATTTCTCTGAGATCTACTTCCTTTAAAGCTTCCAGAACAAAGACATGGCAGCGTGAGAGCAGGGCCGGAATCACTTCAAAAGAAGGATTTTCCGTGGTGGCTCCGATCAAAATGATGGCCCCGCTTTCCACAAAAGGTAAAAAGGCATCCTGTTGAGATTTATTAAACCGGTGAATCTCATCGATAAAAAGGATGCTGCGCTCGCCTGTCTTGCGATGCAGATAGTCCGCTTCTTTCATCACGGCTTTTACATCTTTGATGCCGGACATCACCGCGCTAAAATGAATAAAGCGCTGTTTTGACGCTCCTTCGATGATGCGGGCAATGGTGGTTTTACCGCTACCCGGAGGGCCCCAGAGGATAAAGCTGTGATAGACATCGGTCACGATCATCTGCGCCAGCAGGGAATCCGGAGCAGCGAGCTTTTCCTGTCCCCTCAGCTCTTCCAAGCCCTGGGGACGTAGCTTTTCCGCCAAGGGTACCTGGCGGGTAGCAAGCTCCTGTTCTTCAAAGAGATCGCTTTGATTTTCCAGCAAGTTTTAATGCTCCATAAAGCCGTCGAGCTCGGAGCGGTCAAACCACTTCAGCAGACCTTGGATCTTCTCGACCTCTGCATACAGCAGCTCTTTGTGATGCTCTTCTTCCTGGGCAAGCTGTTCTAAAAGCGCCTTGGTATCTGCATCTTCACTCTGCTCGGCGAGCTTCAAATAGATGTTTTGAGCCAGCTCTTCACGAGAGATGGCAAATTCCAATACGGCTTTGGGATCGCCCAATTCCAGGCCTTCCATTTGCATGTCCAGGGTCCCCACCAGTTTAAGCTTTTCATGGGGGAATTCCTTGGCATACAGGCCGCGCACCTTCATTTCATGGTCTTTTTCATACAGTACCAGTTGCTTATAAAACTGCTCAGTTTGTTCATTCTTAAAGCTCTTGGCCAGGGCTTTGTAGAGATTCTGGGAACGGATTTCTGCCTCAATGGCAATGCGATAGGCGTCTTGACGATTCATAATATACCTCTTTTTATTTATGCGTTACGGCGGATGAGCTCCACCGCGTTGATTTTCTTAAGATTGTTCAGCGGCACCAGCACGCTGAGCCAGGTGAGCAGATAAGAGACCACGATAACAAGAAGATAATCCGTGATCTGCATCTTCACAGGTAAAATGATGGTTTGGTCCAGCTTGACCAGCCCGGTCTGTGCCTGGATCACCAGCAGGATGGTGCTGATGACTATCCCCAAAGCGATGCCCAAGGTGCAGAGCATCATGGCCTGATACATAAAGAGTTTGCGCAACTCTTCTCCCTGGTAGCCCAAGGCTTTGAGCAGACCCAATTCTGCTCTTTTCTGGCTGATCATTTTGAGCAGATTGCCGGTGAGATTGAAGCTGGCGATGATAAACATAAAGAGCAGAATCACAAACATCAGGTACTTTTCAAAGCGGATGGCGCCGTATAGCGAGGCGTCGAAACTGCTCCAATCCTCAAGCTTGTAGCCTGGAAAAAGCGGACCGAGCTGTGCCAGATGTTGACGGCTTTTTTGCGGATTCTGGCTGCGAATCTCCAGGTAATCCACCTGATTGTCATAAGAATTAAATGCCTGCACCACCGGCAGCGGCACATAGCAAAAGCTTTGATCATACTCCGGCATGCCGGCCGCAAAAATCGCCTTTACCTTCAGCTTTCGCACCATGGGCATCAGACCAAAAGGCGTGGGCTGGTTGAAGAGCAAGGAGATAAGCTGCACCTCATCGCCTATATACAGGCCCAGATCTCCCGCCAAAGCAGAGCCCAGGGCAATCCCACCTTCGTTGAAGCTTTCGGGCTGCAGATCGCCGGCCAGGATCCCATGCAGGGCATCTTTTTGGCTCTGTTGATTCAGCAGAGGACTCACCGCTTTGTGCCGGTAAGGATCGATGCCAAAGACCACCGCAGCGGCAGATCTTTGGCCATTTCTCAAGAGCAATTCGGTGCGGGCCACCGGAGCTGCAGTAAAGCCTTCGTCCTCCAGCTTTCCCAGGAGCGGCTGATAATCCTGAAGTAAGGCTCCATCGGGCTTTGAAAGCCTCAGTTCGGAAAGGGTGCCGATAATCCGGCCGCTAATATCTTCCCGGAAGCCATTCATCACCGAACTTACGGTGATCAAGGCCACAACGCCCAACGTAATGCCAATCAAAGTAAGGACATAATCCCTGCTGATACCCAGGGCACTCCTGCCGGCAAGGTATTTGCGCGCAAGGAAATAGATACTGGCATTAGTTTTCTTTTTCTTCATATCCACATCCTTTTTCCAGACTCTAAAACAGTCAAGAAAGATTTTGGGCTCGCTGCTCGTGGGCTCTGTAAGAAAGCGAGCCATCGGAACATCCCGATAGAAAGCAAAAGAGGCAAAGCCTTTCGACCCTGCCTCTTATCATATAATTGTTTAAGTTTATTTCATCAATACGGCTTTCTTGACAAAGCTCTGATTTCCGGCATTCATTCTGATGTGGTAAACTCCGCTGGAGTAGGTGTCACCATTCTCATCCAGACCGTTCCAGATCAGCTTCCAGGATCCGGCTGCCTTCTGGCCTTCCGAAATCTGGCGGATGATCTGACCGCGGGAATTGTAGATCACAAAGTTTACATCGGCATCCTTGCTCAGCCCATAAGCGACGGTGGCGCTGGGATTAAAAGGATTCGGATAGATGGAGCTGAGACCGCTGACAATCGGGATACCAGGTGTCCCTTGATTGGGATTGGTATCGTAATATACTGTAGTAGGACCATGATAATCCACGCTGCCGTCGATATTCTGCACACTGAGCCAGTAGTAATAGGTTCCCGGTTCGTATAGATTAGAATCCACATACTGATAGCTCTGCTGTTCGGAGGTATTGGTAGCGGAAATAAAGGGGTTGACTATCATAGCTGTGGCGATATCACGCTCTGTGCTGCGATAGATATAGAATCCACTCACGCCGGTTTCAGACTGGGTAATCCACTGTAGGCGCACGAAAAGATCGGCTGTAAGAATTGCGGTGAAGGAAGATAGCTCTACGGGAAGGGTAGGGACGCCATCTTGCCAGTCTGGGCTTGTGTGTGTAGCTGTTCCGTCTTGAACTCTGCCATCATAGCCATTAATAGTGCTGTCATTTGCTATGGTGCCATCGATTTCATCCAGCTTCCAGTAGCCTACCAAATTGGCACTGGAAGGACTAACGGGTTTATCATAGTTATTGTTGATATCCGTAGCAGTGCGCACAACATTCCATAGGCGTACTTCATCGATGAGGCCATTGAAAGCAAAATGAGTCGTGCTTGATGGTCGTAAATCCCCAATAGTGAACAGACCGCCCCAGACTGGGCTGACATTTCCAGCCGTTCCAGAGCCTTTCAACTCTCCATCCACATAGAGTTTAACTTCCCCATTTTGCCCAACTACTGAAACAGCTATATGGTACCATTCATCTATATCCAAATCCATACTTGTGGTTAAGATGACAGGGGTGTTATCTTTATATGAACAAACACTGATCTCATCACCACGATGCGTTACCCAGATATTTTTGTTAGTACCGCTTGTGCCTGCAAAAATTGTTCTCCCCAAGGTTGGAGTGGTTAATGTAGCAGGATTAAACCAAGCCTCAACGGTAAAAGAACTGGTAATTTTGGAAGCCATATTACCGATAGCCACGCAGTCATCAACGCCATCAAAATACAAGGCATTATTGGCAGCAAACAGTCCGCCTCCTAAGAATAATAAAAAGCAAGCAAGAAGTGGTAGTACTTTGTGTCTCATAGTTTTCTCCTTCAAGAAGTATCATTTTAAAAATTTAGCATACGATTAAACGTATTTTAATTTCACGATTCCCATGCTATAGACTCCCCATATCTGTCAAGAAATATAAACGGCATGAACGAATAAATCCCTTGGGCAGCAAGCCGTTAGAATATCCGGATAGAAACCAAAAGAGGCACAGTCGATAGACCATGCCTCTCTTTTTATAGTTACTAGGATTCTATTTCATCAACACAGCTTTCTTCACAAAGCTCTGATTTCCGGCATTCATTCTGATGTGGTAAATTCCACTCGCGCAAGCTTCGCCATTCTCATCCTGGCCGTTCCAGACGATCTTCCCATCTCCGGCTGCCTTTTGGCCTTCGGAAATCCGGCGGACGGTCTGACCACGGGAATTGGTGATCACGAAGCTCAGATCCGCATCCTTGAGCAGAGTGTAGCTGATATTGGTGCTGGGGTTGAAAGGATTCGGATAGACGGATTTCAGTCCACTGAAAAGCGGAATATCCGGTACTTCTTGATCGGTATTTTGCTTGTACTGAACCATAGAGGGACCGTGATAATCCACGCTACCATCGTAGTTGTGCACACTGAGCCAGTAGTAGTAGGTTCCCGGCTCGATCAGATTGGTATCCATATACCGATAGTTATGCTGATCCGAGGTATTGGTAGCCTCAATAAGAGGACTGACCATCATGGCTGTGGCAAGATCATTTTCCACGCCCCGATAAACATAAAATCCACTCACGCCGGATTCGGACTGGGTGGTCCATTGCAATTCCACAAAGAGACCAGCGGTGAAAGCTGCGGTGAAAGAAGATAGCTCTACAGGCAAGGTAATATCAGTGGTGACAGGAAAGCCTGGATCGGGTATGCCATGTGGCGTCCCATGATGCCCGTAACCGGAGCTGTCCGTGAAATCTCCTTCCATTCTCCAGTAACCGATCAAACAAGGCTGTGGTGAAAGGACGACATTCATATTATCGGCTATTTCAGTTGCCGTGCGTACACAATTCCATACTCTGACTTCATCAATTTGCCCATTGAAATGTTGGAAACCTCCGCCTCCTTCTCCAATTTGAAGCTCTCTGTAGTGATGATCTACAAACATTGTCGTAGTCGCCACCAGAAGGCCGTCCAGATAAATCTTTGTGCCATTTGTGACTCCGCTTTGAAAAGAAAAAGCCACATGATGCCAGACATTATCGTTTAAGAACTTTCCTGTCTGATGTTGGCCAAAGGCGGTTCCTGCTTTCCAACTATAAATCGTCAATTCATTATTCAATAGGAATATTCCCCAAGCGTACTGCTTTGCAACTATGGCTCGGAAAACTGTTCCGGGGCCGGACGTTTTGATCCAGGCTTCCACGGTTCCGATGTTGATATTAAGAGCGGCAGGACTTGCGGGTAAACCAGGGCTACCAACGCTTATATACTGCGATGCGCCGTTAAGTTCCACGGCTTGGTTAGCAAAAATACTTGAGACTGCTACGACGAACAGTAAAATGGTAAATAACACGTGTTTTTGTTTCATGGTCTCCTCCTTCAAGAAGTATCATATATTGATTTATCATGCTACATGGGCTTATTTTTTCGCATGAAGGATATACTAGCGAATTCCATATATTTGCCAAGAGCAAATTTTGACTTTAGCAAATAAGTTATCCTCCCCTTAGTTGAAGGCCGTTTTATCAAACAAGCAATAGGTGAAGTGCCATTCGAAAAAAAGCAGACCCCTCCAGCGAGAAATCCCCATTTATCTTGCAGGAAACTGCCTTTGACTTAGTATATTATATGGTATATGGATGAAGAAAGAGCAATTTGAAGAGTTTCTGAGCGCCCACGAAAAGCGGATCTTCCGCTATCTGATGGGAATCACTGCCAACGAACAAGATACTATGGATCTTGTACAGGCGGTGTTTATCGCTATTTTTGAGAATTTTGAGCGCATCGAAGAGGTCACCGCCCTTTCCTATACCTACCGTGTGGCGCACAACAAAGCCATGACCTTTTTGAAGAATAAATCCCGCTACATCAGTGTGGATCCCAAATCTTTCGCCCATATCCCCCAACCCAGCCAGCCCGAAGAAGTTGATTACTCGGCTTTGCAAAAAGCAGTGGCCGAACTTGAGCCCCGTATGGCCGCGGTGATCCAGCTCCAATATTATGAAGGTCTTTCCTACAAAGAGATTGCGCAGCGTCTGGGCATCAGCTTCAAAGCGGTGGAATCGCTCTTGGTGCGCGCCAAACGCATCTTACGCAAAAAAATAATGCAGGAAAACCAGGAGAACAAGGTATAATGTGCAGAACCGCTTATCGGTTACTACTTTTAAGGAGAGATACATGAGATGCAAAACCGCAGAACGCTACATCAGCCTCAAGCTCGACGGTGAGCTGTGCCCCCGCCGCCTGAATTCCTTGCACAGACATTTGCAGAAATGTTCCTCCTGCACCCATATTCAAAGCTGCAATCTGGCTCTGCAAACTAAACTCAAAGAGCAGCCCCAGGCGGAATTCCCCCAGTGGCTGCATCACCGCATTCTTGAGAGTCTGCCCAGGCAGGAAAAACGCAACCGGGCGGGCAAGCGCGCTTTATCTTATGCCACAGCAAGCCTGGCCGTCATCTTCAGCCTCCTGGCAGGCACTTTGGTGGGAATCAAAGGCTATGAAGGTGGCAAGGAAACCAGCAATGTCAACACTCAAAGCGAGATAGAATACAGCTATCTCAGCTTTGGCGAGCAGAGCCTGATGGAGGCTTATGATGACTAAACGCACTATCGCCATCCTGCTCTTTATCTCCCTGGCCTTCAATCTGGCAGTATTGGGCTCGATCTTATGGATTCGTTTGAATCATAAAGCCTGCCCTGCCGAAATCCCGCAGAGCGGACATCACAGAATCGTCCTGCCTCCACATCTGCAAAATGACCATGTGATGTGGAGTCCCGAAATTCGCGAGCTGCACAGCGAATTTAACAAAAGCAAAATAGAGCTCATGCGCGAGCTGGCCAAAGACCCGATCACTGAAACAAGTATTACCGCGATAATAGATAATTCACTGGCTGCCCAAGGCTCTCTGGAACGAGCCTTGGCACATAGACTACTGGAAATTCGTAAGCAAATGAGCGCGGCTGAGGCCCAAGAATACTTTTCCTCCCGTGCCGAGCAAATGAAAAAACGATCTCAAGCTTTCAAACACAAATATAACCGGAGAAGAAACAATGAAAAAGATAATCCTAATTAGCCTCGTAATGGCTATGGCCGCTGGCATTTTACTGGCTCAGAGCCCTTGTGGAAACGCACAAGGCAAAAACAGTGGCAAGCAACAATGCATGGAAGAGCTGAAGCTCACCGATGTCCAAAGCCAGAAAATTGATGCCGCCAGAGCTACTTTTGAGCGTCAGCGCAATACCACCCAAGCCGAAATTCAAAACCTCAGAATGGATGTGAAAGATGCCATGCAGGCCGAAAACTTCAAACGCGTGAAAGAGTTGAACCAGCAAATCACCGCCAAACAGCTTGCACAAAAGAACGCGCACGTGGATATGATGATGGCCGTGATGAAAGAACTCACTAAAGAGCAGAAAGTCATCATGCAAAAGAATATGGCCATGAATATGGGACAAGGCAATATGCACGAAAAAGGAAACAAGCACAACATGCGCAGAGGAAACAGAAACCGGAAAATGGACAACTGTTCAGACGGTGGGGAACAATGCGACGATCATGATGGGACGAGGAAGCATAGACGCAGACCATAAGTCTCAAAATGTGTAGCGGTGGGCACCGAGAAACCACTGCATACGTTCAGTTTTAATTAAAAGGGTAGCTGCGGTGAGCTACCCTTTTTTTTGTTTTACTTGGGAATTTGGGAAATTAGACTTTTGCAAAGAGCTATCATACGGGTTTTGTGCTTATACCCCTGTCATACAGAGATGAGCAAGGTATGAGCTGTATTTCGCAGCCATATTCTTGATCTGTGTAAATAAAATGATAGAGCTGCGGGTGCCTGGCCTTAAAAGACCAGGAGATCGTCTTTCAAGGCCGTTGGATTCGATGCGTCTCGCGTCGAGCAAGGCCTGAGGCCTTGAAAAAAGGTGGAGCAGGCCAAAAAATGGGGAGTAGCACCCAAAAGAGGGAGCACGTCCCGTGCTCTGCAGACGGGGACATCTGCAATCCAACAGCTCTCCCGCTTCTCCTCAGTGCTCTCGGTGCTCTCAGTGTTCTCGGTGGTAAACAAATCTGTCCATCCGCCCCATCCGTAAAATCCGTGTGACTATTAAAAACCCCAGAATTACAGCCTGCCAAAAACAGATCCAGCAGAATTGCTTGACAAAAATCCCCAGCCACTTATCCTGTGAAAAAGAATTAAACAGGTAAGGTAAATATATGGCACTGCTACTAAAAACCACCAGATTTGTAGAATCTCAGATTGACAATTTCCTGGATATGGTCAGCGATTCCGCTACCACTTTCCAACTGGCAATACAGGATTATCTGGCCGGACGCATCGACCAATTTGAAGAACGTCTCGCTCAGATCAGGGAGCTGGAGCACCGTGCCGACGACCTGCGGGTAAGCATTGAACGCTTTTTGTACGAACGAACTTTGATCCCTGAAAACAGGGGTGATGTGCTGGCCATCCTGGAAAATACGGATGAGGTGATCGATAATATCAAAGATTCGCTCGTGCAATTTTCCATCGAAATGCCGGAGATTCCCCCGGAATTGAATGATCTGTGGATTCAGACCACCAAGGCATCGGTAGCGGCTGTGGAGCAGCTTGTCTTTGCCGTGCGCTCCTTTTTCCGTGATCTGGCTGCGGTAAACAATTACATTCACAAGGTTTATTTCTTCGAGCGTGAAGCAGATCAGATCGGTGAAAAATTGCGCCGCAAGATCTTTGGCATGAAGATCGAGCTCTCCCGCAAGAGCCAATTGCGCTTCTTTGCCATCCATATCGAAAAGATCTCCGATGCCGCACAGGATGTCTGCGACCGGCTCGCCATTTACACCATCAAAAGGCAGCTTTAGACCCAGATGTTTTTCTTCTATCTGCTTAGTGGCCTGTTTTTAGGTTGGTCTCTCGGAGCCAATGATACCGGGAATATCTTTGGCCCCGCCATCGAGACCCGGATGCTAAAATTTAAAAGCGCCGCGCTGATCGCCTCCATTTTTATTACTCTGGGTGCGGTATTTGAAGGTAGTGGGCCTTCCGGTACCCTGGGCAAATTGGGTTCTGTAGATGCCTTGGGCGGGGCTTTCACCGTGGCTTTGGCTGCGGGACTTGCCATCTTTTTGATCGTGCGCACGCGCATTCCGGTGTCCACTTCCCAAACCATTGTGGGCTCCATCATTGCCTGGAACGTCTTTTCGGGAAGGCTCACAGACTACCGTTCTCTACTCACCATTGCCGCATCCTGGGTGGTGGCCTTTGTGCTCTCCGGTGTGATCGCCGCACTGCTTTTCTATATAGTAAGACCTTTGGTAAACCGCTCCAAGCTGCATCTGCTCAGGCAAGATCTCGTTGTGCGCTTTGGGCTCATCGTGGTGGGCGCTTTTGGAGCTTACTCCCTGGGAGCCAATAATATCGCCAACGTGGTGGGCGTCTTCGTGCCGGTTTCACCCTTCAAGGATATTCTCATCGGAAGCCACTTTGTGCTCACGGGAGTGCAGCAGCTCTATTTATTGGGCGCGCTTTCCGTCGTGGTGGGCATCTATACATATTCCCACAAAGTTATGCGCACTGTGGGCAAAGACCTCTTCCAACTCTCCCCTATCACCGCTTTGATCGCGCTTTTGGCAGAGGCGATCGTGCTCTTTCTCTTTGCCTCCCAAGGGCTTTACAATCTGCTTTTGAGCCTGGGACTGCCCACCATACCCCTGGTGCCGGTATCTTCCACACAGGTGATCGTGGGAGCAGTGGTCGGCATCGGTCTGGCCAAAGGTGGCAAGAACATCCGTTACAACATCCTGGGCAAAATCAGTTTAGCCTGGGTGACGGCTCCGGTCCTGGCTTTTTTGATCAGCTTTGCCACGCTCTTTGTGATGCAAAACGTCTTTGAACTGAAGGTGCAGCAGGAAGCAAACTATATCTTTGACCGGAATAGCATTACCAAAATTGTCGAGGATGGCTTTGACAGCGCAGCTTTATCCACGGTGAATGGACGCAGCTTCAAAACCGAACATGATATCTATAATGAATTGAATGAAGAGCATTTGCTGACCAGAAACGAGATCATGAAGATCATCAAAATAGCAGAATTGTATCCCCTCAAAATTGAACTGGTGAAACTGAACAATACTGGTATGCACCGGCGCTTCACAGAGGCGCAATTGCAGGTGCTGAAACGCTATGAAGGCAAAACCTACCAGCATAAATGGCAATTCAAAAGAGAATTAACCAAACATAATGAATTCAAACGCTACGCTGCCCCGGCCAATGAACGGGAAAAGAATCATAACCGCATGCTCGACGGTAAATTAGAGGTGCTATATCGTAGTTTTAGCGATCTGGATGGGAAGAATTAGATGAACCCCTTTGTAGGCAAGATTATCCCGCTGATTTTGGCCTTCGTTGTGGGCATTCTGGCTAAACAACTGAAGCTGTTGAACAAAGCGGACGCTCATGTCCTGCTGAAATTTGTGCTGGCCGTGAGCCTGCCGGCTCTCACTATCATCGCCATAAACAACGTGGTGGTGAGTGCGGATATGCTGCTGATCCCTTTGCTGGCGATGGCGATAGTCATGAGCATGTTTCTGATTTCCCATCTGACCAATAAAGCATTGAAGATGCCCAGAGCAATGTTTGGCAGCTTCCTGGTGGGCACCATGATCATGAATTCCGCCATGGCTCTGCCCTTTTTCCACGCCGCTTTTGGGGATGAAGGCCTGGCCCGTGCCTCGCTTTTTGATATCGGTAATACCTTTATGATCTTCACTTTTACCTACTTCAATGCCATCAAATACGGAGAGAACTCCCATAGCGATAAGATCGACTGGAGCAAGTTCCTGAGGATGCCACCCCTGTGGGCGATGTTCATCGCGTTTTCCATCAAAATAGCGGGCATCAGTCTATCGCCTTTGCCCCTGAACTTCCTTTCCCTGATCGGGCAGCCCACCACACCTTTGGTGATGATAGCTTTAGGTCTTTATTTTGAGCCCCGGATGAAGAACATAGGCAAGGCCTTTCTGGCGATCTTTATCCGCATGGGAATCGGGCTGGGTATCGGCTATCTGCTGACCCTGGCTCTGGGACTCACAGGAGTTACGGCTACCACCATCACGGTCTGTGCAGCCCTGCCGATCGGCTTCAATACCTTGATCTTTGCCGATCTGGAAAACATGGACAGCGAATTTGCCGCCACCATGGTGAGCTTTTCCATCATCATTTCTCTGTTTTACCTGCCACTTTTGATCTATCTCTTTGCCTGAGAGAGCCTAAGATAGACACCGGGAATGTGAGCCAGCCCGAAAAAGAGATTGACAGCTTTGGCTGCCCTGGAGTTACTGTAACTATGATTACTGTAACGGAGGTTACAATATGCGCTTTTACGATCGTCAATCTGAGCTCAGCGCCCTTCAGAAGGTGCACGAGCAGGTACAGACCTCATCCCGTTTATCGGTTATTACCGGAAGACGCAGGATAGGCAAGACTCGCTTGATCCAGCAGTTTTGTGCTTCTAACGAAAGCCTGTATTTCTTCATCTCCCGCAAGAGTGAAGAGATACTGTGCGAAGAATTTATGGGCTATATCCAGGACACTCTCAAGATCAAAAGTTACGGCAAGATCGATAGGCTGATTGATATCTTCCGCCTGCTCTTTGACTTGGGTAAAGAAAAAAGCCTGATCGTGGTGATAGACGAATTTCAAGAGCTTTTGCAAATCAACCCTGCCTTCCTTTCGGACTTTCAGAATCTCTGGGATAGCCGTAAGGAGGAAAGCCGACTGCACATAATCGTCTCCGGCTCAGTCTATAGCATGATGCATAAGATCTTTCTGGATTATAAGCAGCCGCTGTATGGCAGAGCAGACCTTGTCATGAATCTGAAGGCCTTCCCCATTGCGACCGTCCAAGAGATACTGGAAGAGGAAAATGCCTTTTCGCCAGAGAATCTTTTGGCCTGCTACATCCTTACCGGAGGGGTTCCCCGCTATCTGGAAATCTTGCGGGACAATCAGGCACTTACCGTGGGAAAAGCCATAGAGCAGGTATTCTCCACTTATTCTGTCTTTGCCGATGAAGGGAAAAACCTTCTGATCGAGGAGTTTGGCAAGGAGTATGGAGTATATTTCTCTATCTTGGAACTCATCGCCACTGGGAAAAGCTCCCGGACGGAGATCGAATCCATCCTGCAAACCAGCATTGGGGGCTATCTTGACCGGCTGGAAAATGATTACAGCCTCATCACCCAATTCCGCCCCTTCAATGCCAAAAAGGGGAGCAGATCCGTGAAATATAAGCTGAATGAACCCTTTCTGGCCTTTTGGTTTGCCTTTTTCCACAGATATCGCAGCGCAATCGAAAGTTCAAATACTGCTTATGTAAAGCAGCGCTTTCTGGAGAATTATCCTCAGTTTGCGGGATACTGGCTGGAGCGGCTTTACGCAGATATCTACAAACAAAGCGGGCAATATAATCTGATCGGCTCCTACTGGGAAAGTGGCTTCAAAAATGAAATAGACCTCGTGGCCATCAATGACGAAAAGAAGCTCATGGTTTTAGCAGAAATCAAAATGCAAAAAAAGAACATTCGCAAGGAAGATCTGGTGCGTAAGGCAGAAAAACTCATCCGTCAATATCCGGATTACGAGATCGAATACCGGTATCTCAGCCTTGAGGAACTGACCGCTGAGCATGACGATTGATGACCATAGATTCATGATACTCCTTCGGCACCCTCGCTTATGCAACTGCCAGAGAATAGCTCGTCTTGCTTGCCTGATTCCACAGATGAATTGCTCATCGTAAAACCCTTGGGTGGCAACGATGAAATCACCGGTATCCTTAGCGCATTTGAAAAAGCGAAGCTTGCGACCTTCCCTAACGAGTGCCATAAACATGGTATTTCATATAGAAGAGAACAAGTCCGGTAGGACGAAAGGCGAATGCCAATAGCCCAGCAGGTGACTGCTGGGGCGGCTGACAGATGGATTCCCGAGTCCGGAACGCATGTGGAGGACGACACCTGATCCTTCAATAGAGAATCCGCCATTATAGCCTGGGGCATTTTGGTTCATATAGCTGCAGGTGCCTGGCCTTCAAAGGCCAGGAAATCGTCTTGATCCAAGTGGCAGCCTCGTAGCGTGGGGGTTAAAACCCACCACCTTTCGTCTTTTAAGGAGGATCACTCATAGAGACAAATCGGAGATTCGGATCTGACATTTTGAACCCCACACCATGAAAGAAATCAAGATAACGAATGCTGTAGGCATGGCATTTCAGATAGAACCCAAGAACTAAAGTTCAATCAGGCTTTCGTGAAAAATGGGGGAATACCTGATTTCAACTGCCATTGACAGCTCAATTCGGAATCAGGGAAATGTGACAGGGAGAACTTAAGCTACCCAGGTCAATTTGCCTGGGCTTTTTATCACCCCTCACTTACTTAATGTGGACACTCACTGGACAAATTATCGCTTTTAAGCCGGGACATCTGACTTAAGCTGCATATCTTGAAAACTAACAGGTGGGAATCCATGCCAAGAACAAAAAACCACAGACACTATTTTGCTTGTTTTGGACTCTGATATCTCCGCCTCGTTAACCTTAATCCAGAGGACGCAGATCTATTTCTTCTTTGATCTGCAAACGGGACTAGGAATCCAACTTGTTGTGCTACCTATCATTATTTCAGATAGTTAAATCCTTTCAGAGCTCTTTCGCGAGTGGCTACCTCAGTGCAGATTTGTAAGTTTGAATTAACAGAATGTATCTATATTTCAGGATGCATTTAGTATGATAAAAGAGGATGCCATGATGATAAGCAAACTTCCAGGATATAATATTACCAGCGATATCGAGTGCATTTTAACTCCGAATGAGGATGGCTCTATATTGATTGAGTGCCCTTCATTACAATTGTATTCATCGGGGGACACCCGCGCAGAAGCTATCGAAAACATTGAGGAAAACATCATTAGTCTTTTTGATGACTTATCTGAAAACGATGATTTTTCAGAAGATTGGCTCAGAGTCAAAAGCAATCTGCTGAGCCACATGCACAAGGCATAACTAAGCGAATGCCTACCACATCAATGACTCGTCACGCATTTGAGAAGAAAAAAAACGTGACTTTTCGTAGTGGTAAAGAGCTTAACTGCTGGATCATAAATGAAGGCCAAAGAATAGGCAGAGTCACTATTCAAAAAGCTAATAGAGAAATTCCCCAAGGCACGCTGCGTGCGATGTCCAAAGTGTTGGACATTGATGTGGCAACCCTCTGTGAATTCATTAAATGCACAATAAAAGGACCTGAGTTAATCGACACCATCCTCACAAACAAAGCAAAAAGATAATTCCACGCGCCGGTTATATAAATAGGAGTACGTGGTACTCAGCTCTATGTTGAGTAATGTTTCTGAATCTTTAACAAACCTTGAGACGCTACCCTACTGCCCAAAACATCATCTTAAGGATATCTCATCTTCACAGTTCTAACAATCAAAGCATCAGGCATTTCAAGACATTTAAACAGACATACCTCAAATATTCTCCGAGCATTAATACAGATATTTGCTAAATCATGTCCTTTTAAGGCGTTAGATTCGTTTTATCTGATTTATTGACATCCAGAATAGCCTGCCGCAAAAGCCTTGTTCTATCACTCTCTATTATCAGCATTGCCAGGCTTAAAATGATTTGAAGCCACATACCCCCACTTGTAGTATTTTCATGTCACCGAAATTGACTTCGGTGACATGATTTTCTTTAATGAGCAACTTTAATTGCTTAAGACGCCTCCCCTTAAGTACTTCATAACCATTTTGAGAAAGCTCATCAGCGTATTGTGAGGTTAAGATTCTATAGTTCTATATGTTACCTCAAAGAAATCAGCTACCTGCTGCTTAAAAAAACACCATCTTGCCCTCAAAGATGATGCCTTATATATCTATTGCTTTGCTAATTTCATCCATAGCGTATTGATTGTTCAATATATTCTGTCTATCTACATTCGAATTTGTCAGGTCTTTCGCCATTTATCTGTCCTTCTTATCCTTTTTCTCTAGCCGCTTCACTTCCTGCACCACATCTACAAAGTGTTTTTCCACCTCAGTGGGCTTACCAAGCTGCTCTTGATGCCATTCTTCATATTCAGTTCTCGCTTTCTGCAGCGCATCTTCGTGGGCAATCTTGCCAGCATGTTCCAGAATATCTCTGCCACTCAGCCTCAGGAAGTCATCCAATTTGATGATCCAGTCCTTCATATACATGGCTTTGCGCTCCAAGGCCTGCAATTCGGCAAAATCCAGATATAGCATCACTATCCGGTTGAGGATATTGAGCTCATTTTCCTCCAAATAGTTTTTGGCAACCCCAATATCTGCCTTACGTGGCAAGCTGCCAGACCAATTTGTCAGCCCCATATTGGCTTTTGAGGAATCTGCCCGCTGATACACTATTTCGGCTGCGGTGTGCCCATGGCTGGCCCAGTGCATCTTGTTCTGGAGCACTCTGAAGAAATCTCTGGATACTTCTGCCCGGGGATCGTAATCCATGCTTGTGGCATAGATCTCCAGCACCTTGCGCCAAAACACTTTCTCGGAAGATCGAATGTCTCTGATGCGGGCCAGCAACTCTTCAAAGTATTTGCCACCACCAGTTTCTTTCAGACGTTCATCATCCATTGTAAAGCCCTTGACGATGTATTCCCTCAGGCGCTCTGTAGCCCACCTGCGAAAATGCGTGGCTACAGTAGATTTGATCCTATAGCCCACACTGATGATGAGGTCCAGATTGTAGTGTTTTGTATTATAGCTTTTGCCATCTGTGGCAGTTATTAAGAAATCCTTAATAACTGGTTCCGGCTCCAATTCTCCCTCTGCAAAGATGTTCTTGATATGGATATTAATGTTTGGCACGGTGGTCTGAAACAGCTCTGCCAGTTGCTTCTGCGTAAGCCACAGGCTTTCATTTTCCAGCCTGGTTTCCAATCTCAATTTGCCGTCTTTTCCTTGATAAAGCAGAATTTCACTTTTCATACTCAATTCTCTTGTTGTCATCTCATTGCCTTTATAGTATCCTATATTCCTTGTCTGAATTCTTCTTCGCCCCAGCCCACTTCATCAGCCCATAAGACAGCTTTTGAGCTGGGAGATTTCAAGCTGAATAGCGACGCTTCGATCTGGCGGGGATGCAGATCTACACAGGCATCAAACAGTGCTCTGCCCACACGATCCACCCCGGCTCCACCCAGAGGGCTAAGCTCGTAAGCATGGTACTTTGCCTGAAAATATATAATCATCTACCTACCTATATCTACTGCACTATCTATCTGATATTCTATTAATCACAATGCCTTTGGGAACTTGAGTCTCAAATTTGGCGTAAGTCCCAACCCGTATTTTCACGGATATTTGAGAACATGATAAGTTACCGCTTCTTGCATTGTATCTAAGGTCATAGGACTGTTTATAGTGTTTTTTATCTTCACTAATTCAGTCAAGCTCTTTATTTTCAATCTACCTTTTTTAAGCAGACTACAAACGTCTAATTGGATAACTTTGGGCTTAAGCTGGGGATTTATGAGCCTCCGCCATCAAAGTATCCATCACCGATTTAGAGTAGATCGGGTACACCAAGCTTTGGGAGGTCACTTTCGGTAGGTGCCTATCAACCAAAGAATTCTCTACTATTTTTTAGAAAACAAATAGTCCTTGACGGGAAAACGGGATTGAATTTACATTCCGGTTTCATCCGGTTGGTCATCTAAACCCAACCGGCTTTGTGCTTAGCTTAAACAGAATTCTATGAGTAGGCAAGGAGATTATGACCTCCAAGTCTCGATTTAACAAACTATTAAGGAGTAGCGTTATGTACAGGACGATAGGCAGAATAGCGGTTGCAGCACTAGTATGTGTAGTTTTGGTAATTAGCGGCTGGCTAATCTTCAACCGATTTCAAATAAGTCCAAGACTTGAGAAACCGGCCTCAGCCCAAGCTAAAGAAATAGATCTGGACGCCTCACTTCCCCGGGAAAGCATACCCACGATCAAGCTGGAGGTAAAATTCAAAGCGCAAGTCCCACCCGGAGAGTGGAAACATACCAGCAATTGCCTGCCAGCCTCTACGGCAATGCTCTATTCTTATTACAAAGGAATCACACCCACCGAAAAGATGATCCAAGAATTCGATGATTGGGCAGAGCTGACCAACGGAAAACCGATAAATGGATACAGCGGCAACAAAAAAGGGTATTCTGGTGCTGAAGCGAGAGATTTTCTAAAACCTAAGGGAGTGGAACCACTATATAATGAAAGAGGCAATCTCCCTATCCTGGTGAATTATTTACGACAAGGGAAGCCAGTGATGGTCACCGTCAAGCGCAAGATGAATCCGGAAATCAAAACCTTTCACGCTATGGTCGTGGTGGGCATTTCACCCGACTACATCTTTTTACACGATCCCGGCAGAGCACAGGGCAACAATAACCGCTATCCACTGGACCTGTTTCTCAGGATTTGGCGGATGGGTAATAACAGTATGTTCTGCATCTGAGCATTGTGTAAGGGCATTCTTCGTCCCGCCTGGATTCGTTTTCGGGCTAAAAGAATTGCACATGTCTAATTAGATAAGATTAGCGTTTTTAGAAAAAAGGAGCCGAAGACAGAAAATGCCAGGAGCCGGTTCAAAAAAGAATCTTCACCTTAGCACATTTCTATAGCGGAACAAAGAGAAAATTCCCGCTGTTTATGAAAAAAAACTGTTTTCTGAAGAAAGCAAAACAAATAAGTGGACAATCTGAAAAAGGATGGGAGGATCACCACTATTGAATTGCATAGATTATTCAGCAACGACATCCATACGGATAAAACCTAACTCGACTCGATACGCATCATCATCGAATAACTGCAGTAGTGGAGCTTGTTCTTCGTAAGTGCCACTTTGCTAACCCATGAAGGTAATCCATCGCAAGCCATCAATAATTATCAAAGGTGAACTCAATCTTGACTAAACTATATTACCTCTGTAGATCTATTATGTCTCATCCAGAATATCAAACCATATATGGCCATTCCGAGCAAGAATACATATTGAATCGCAATGAATTTCACGTCTTTTACCCAATATAGCCCGATCCCGATTACATCTACAATGATCCAATAAATCCAACCTTCAATGCGTCGTCGGGTAGTCAGATACATCGCTATAAAGCTCATAACGGTGGTTAGTGCATCGAGAACCGGGTATGATGCCGGTGCCAGAAAGATGGTGGGAAACCAAATGTGAAAGCGGGTAACACAAAAGGCAAGCAAAGAGGTGGCAGCTAATGTGAGAATTGCCAATGTTAAAGCCCCTGTCATATTACTCCAGGAAGTTGGGATATCCCCTTTATCATGTCTCTGCTTCTGCCAGAAGACCCAGCCGATAATGCTAATAACCAGATAGTAAATCTGTTCCATCATGTCCGAATAAAGCTGGATCTGATAGAACAGTAACCCGTATAATATCACGGATATGATGCCTGTGGGCCAAGTTAGAATATTCTTTCTTGCTATCAAGTAAACAGAAGCAAAATACAGCACGGTTCCAACGAACTCAATATAGCTGAGGGGATAGCCCCATATCGACAACATGATCTTGTTTACACTAAGTAGATCTATCATAACTGATTTTCCTCCAATATGTTTTGTACTGCTGATACTCGTTCAGCAAGACTACCACCGATAACCTGATACTCAATTCTGTATTTATCAAGAAGATCAAAATTAAGCTGTTGCAGCTCTTCTCGGGATCCCGGTCCAGATCTATCCCAGGTGTCCTCAAAAGGGATGTCATTCAAGCACAATAGATAGATGCTGTGTGTGTAGAGCGAGCGGGTGAATAATTCTAATAAATTGGACGAGGCTTTACCAAAGTAGTATAATGCATAGGCTAGGGTAGTAATGATAGTCGTATCCAAAAATAGTCTGTCGCCTGAGCCACAAGATGCCTTTACTTCTGATTCCAATTGCCTTTCAGCTATCACTTCCAGATCTCTGATGCTCAAGCGGTGGTTCTTTTGATGCTCGAACCAATAAGTCCTTCCGTACTCAGGGCAGTAATCACCCTGTAACTTTTCCGAGCATAGTTTTGCTAAGGTCGTTTTCCCTGATGATGGACCACCAATGAATACTATCTTTGGCTTGATGTCCTGGTACACGATATCGGAAACCATGTGTTTGTATTTAATAACGTTGGCCCTGATATCGGTGGCAGATACAGGACAGTTGTTCCGGTTAGGATCAACAATTCTGTTTACACAGTTCAGTGCTTGGCTGATATGTTCTCCATAAGGTTCGCTGGAATAAAAGGAATGAATATGGTAATCTTTCAGAAAGTGCGTTAGATAATCTTCGTGAACTCGCTTAACTTCATCCGAGTAGCCAACCATTTGCGGACCATCTTCAGCAATTAGTACTTCAACCATCGGGAATATCTTTCTGATCCAGTTCGCTCGTATCTCTGTTGGGATTGATGTGACCTCACTGGCATTATATATGATTACGATCACTCTATTCATTTCAGATAAGGCAACCTTAATTAGGAATTCATGACCTTTGTGGAAAGGGGAATACTTCCCTAAAGTAAATCCGATTGCTTCTCCCATAGTCAATTCCCTCACTATTGGAAGCACGTTGTTGGACGCACAACGTGGCATATTTGCTTTTTCATTTCATCTTCATTGATTAAAGACAACCTGGAAGGGGATTACGTTGCCCAAGGGATTATGCTGTTTATGGGCATTATGATCATCAATAATGGTAAAAACAATCAGTCTGAAGGCATGGCAGAAATTCTCTTCTGATAGTACTTCCCGGAAAAGCTCAGCCATGTGTTCAGGTGGATTCCTGAATGCTCCGCAGCCCCAGGCGCTAAGAATCATAGCATCATGACCATGGGCTTTCCCAATCCTCAAGATCGCCCGGATCTTTTCTTGGGTCGGGGAGATCATCCGCTCTACCATGCGCAGCTTGCCACCAAAAACTTCCAAAGGGGGGTGAGAAAAAGCTGCCACGCTAATCATGTGCATAGGATAAGGGGAGTCCAACAAATAATATCCGGTCCTTTCCGAAGAGCGAAACACAAGCAGATCAGGTGAATAAATCCCGCCTGCTTCCTCCGGGATCGGATAACTAAACTCCGTATTACGTTCAATTCCATACTCTTGGCAATAGCCCATGTATTGATACAGAGATAAAAGAGCTGTGGAGCGGCGGAATAGATTCTCTTCCTGAGCTCCGCTACCTTTTGTTACGCCTCCACCTGGATTGTAAGCATTCGCCATATTCAAAACTGCCGGATTATAACCCATCAATTGCAATAATCTGCTTGTTTCAAGGCAGTCTGCTTCCAGTGTGTAGATTTTGGTATCATAGGCAGCGCTTGAAGTGGGAAAGCTAATCAAGCGGGTATCTGGATAGAATACAGAGTTTTGATGCTTGTCATTGTTCAGTATTATTTCATTTCCCGAAATGGATTTGTAGCACCTTTCCCGGATAATTTCCACAGTGTTGTGGAATACCTCTTTTCTAAGGTCGCGGTAATAATTTGGCCCAGTGCTTCGGGCAGCAAAGTGAACCAACCAAGTTTGATGGTCCCAGCTAATGTTCATAGACACCTCTCTTATTCTTCATATCAGGACAATATCTTTGTTAGAAGCAAGGTATTCATTCACTAATTTTGTGGCAAGATATTTTTCATACATTAGGTGTATCTTTGGGGCGTTGCTAATGTATGGCTGAGAATTTAGCCTCACAGATGCGATGTCTAAAGACAAGATGTCATGACTTCATGCAGTTATCTCTGATCTTCCTGAAATCTCAGCGTCCCTCAAACATGATTTTCCGGGAAGGATTGTTCTGGTTCTTGAGTCTGGTCGACTGAGAAAACCTAATGACATTAGAATTGAAACGTACCCAATCATTCCTTAATTCCTTTCACCATGTCCATCTCATCATATTTGAATACGATCTCGATGCACCTGTCTCCTCTTATCTTATCTTCAGATGTAATCAGATGATTTTCGCCATACCCGCAGGCGAGTATTTTGTACTTATTTCTATCATTGGTGTGAATAAATACCCTCTCAAAAAAATGGGACCTTATCGCATCTGCTCTGCGTTGAGAGAGCGCATAATTTGAGTATTCATCACCATCCGTATTGGCATGTCCTATAATGAGGATAGTGTAGGTTTCATAGCGTTTCTTTGATGAATCTTTACCGTCATTTTCATTGAGAAAGTCCTTGAGCACTCTTCCAAATTTTTGAACGGTTTCTACTGCAGAGGGTTCAAGTTGGGATATCATATAATGGTTATTTACTTTCCAGATCATGTTTTGGGAAAACACAATTACTGTATCTACCGCGGCATCGCTGCCCTTATCTTCCCTTTTTACCTCACGGATCATCTTGCTGAGATCAGGGTCTTGCTGCAGGATTTCGATCAATTTGTTTCTGTCCTTTTTCGCAGTTTCAGCGTATTTTGCCAGTTCTTGATATTTTTTTATCTCGGAATTCAAACGGACTGTATTCACAATGAAGACCATCAAAATGATGATGAGGAAGCACAGAGATGCATCGGTGAAGACGGTCCAAACATTGAAGCTATTTTGTCTACGATCTCTTTGAAGCATAGTGCACCGTGATTCCTTTGTTGATAATTTCTTCAAAGGCTCGCTTTAGATTCCCATCCAGCTGCCTTGTATTGGTGTTAAGTGTCGTAAGTAGGTTTTCCTGCTTGGGGAATGACTCTCCGATCTTATCGGTGGTTTCCCCCATCACTTTGGACAATTCCTTATAAGCATTCTTCATCTGCTCTCCGGATACACCCGCAAGGTCTGTAAAGGCTTTCAGCATACGGCTGTTTGCTAAATCCAGAATTCCCTGCAATTGTTTCTGGCCCTCTGCGGTGGAAGTTTCTATCATCTTCAACTGGCTATTGAAGCTTGCATTCACGCCTTCAAATACGTCTTTCATGCCTTGCATCAGCCCATCTACATCCGTGATGATTTTTTCAACAAGGTTCTCGATCATAACCTGATTAGCACTATTCAGGTCGTATGCCTTTTTGTTCTGGTTGAGGTTCTCACTCATCACCATGCTTAGCTGATTAATCATCTCCGAAGGTTGAGTCTGCTGCGCGTGGAGATTACTGATCAGAGCAATTTGAGTGTGGAAGGCAGCGGAAAATTCGCCTATTTGATCAATCAGCTTTTCAGACAATGCAGCAAAATTATTCAAATTTTGCATCATGGATTTGATGTTTACGCTGGATTGGTGTAGCTGGGAAATTGCAGAATTCCAGTTTTTCTTCACACTATCCAAAGATTTACGTTCCTCATTGAGCTTTTCAATCACGGCCTCAAGCTTAGCTTCATTGCTGGAGACCATCGTGAAGATCTGATCAGCACTATGTTTTATGATATCTTTAGACCACTCGGTGAACTTTTGGAAGGCAGCGTCCTGGGATGCATTTACACTATTAATCCCATCTATGAAGGCAGTTTTGATACTTTGCGCAAGGTCTTTGAGATCCAGAGTTCTTTCACCACCATCTTTCATGAGAGTGGAAAACACCTGTTCCTTGGAATCCATAAAAATACTATCTATCCGTTTGTGGTTGAAACGCTGGCAGACATTTAAAAGGAGGGCTCCCAATAAGCCCAAAACACTGGTCCCAAAAGCATAGGCAACTTGCCCGGTTAATTCACCAATTTCACCGCCGCCAGTCCCTGCGCCAATGGCATTCAAGAGATCCTTGAGTAAACCTAATGATCCGGAAAGTCCCACAAAAGTTCCCAGCAGACCCAGGATACTCAAGCTGCCTATGATCAGGTTGATAAGACCTATATCAGGATCAAGACGGTTTTCCAGATCCATACGCAGATCATTTTCGATAAAGCTGGGAGAGACAGAACCCATTTTCAGGTAATATGAGGCCCGCTCTTGAACATAGCTGGACAAACTGAAGTTTTTGATACCTTCTCGTTGTTTGAACAGTATGGTGATCGCCCATACAATGGCTGCCAATAATAAGCCACTGATTAACAGCATTAATGCGATAACTACAAATTGCATAGTTTTGCTCCCTAACTACTTATTACGATGTCGGCTTTATAAATTATCAAACCAGAGCCTAGCCTTCTTAGCCCTGGGGAAAGCGTCTCAACGCAAGCACCTCTGGCATAATCAGATTCACGCACGGATACAAAACGTGATTCTTTTGTGGAAACTATCGTATCAGGCTCAATGATGAACAACTCCAGATCATACTTTGAGAGGGTTGCTTTCGCTTCGTTCTTCATTTGAGTCTGCCTTCGCTCTGATGAACTAAAAGCATAAAGGATTCTATCCATTATAACCAGGAGGATATCATCAAAGAGGTCTAAAGCGTAAGCCGAAACATCTTTGAGCTTTTTGGGAGGATTGGCATTCGGCCAATCTAAAAGTTTATTCAATTCGATTTCTGTTGCTTTGGAGAGAATAGCAGAGACAGTGTCTTCAATCTTCTTAATTGTAAGCCCAATTTCTTCTTTGCTAAAATCCAGTTTTTTGAGGTCTGACTCTACAAAATGGAAGATTTTTGTCTGGAAAAGCTTCATGACGGATTCCTTTTTGCCGGCAGTACTCAATAGACTGATGCGCTCTTTATCTTGTTTATTCTCATTGAGGCCTAGTTTTTTGCGGAGATCATTGTAGCTTTCCTCTATCTTTTTAAGCCTGACAATATCCTGGAGCTCGAGCTCTTTTCGCTCTAATTCAGCGGATAATCGGGCATTATCTCCTGTGAGTTTTCTAACTTCGGCTGTTAATGTTTTAACATCAAGCTCCGCTTGGTTTTTGTCTTCTTTCCGCTGTGATACTGCCTGAGACTGATAGAGCCTTGTGATGCAGAAGGCAGAGCCCTTGTCATCTCTCGCTATATCAATCTGGAAGGACCCAATATCAAGCTGAGCAAGTGCGGAGAATAGATGTTCCTCGCTTACCTGACAAGTACTATGAAGCCACTTTGCTAACTTCCACAAACTGATCTTTTCAGGGATCAGATTATCCCTATCAACATCTTCATATTTTGCGTGGTTGATTGTTACATTGTAAACAAATGGCTCAGTCCTATTTGCCTTACTTTGTTCATCTGCTTTGAACTGAAGTTTATAAGAATCTTTCGGTAAATGCAGCAGAACAGGGATGTCCGGCGGCGGACTCTCAGGTTTCAAGGAAATTAGCTCTTTCCATGATTCACCTTTAGTCTTGTATTTGATGCTGTCGGTATCAATCCTGACTTCAACTAAACCGGTATATTGGTTAAGTTTATTTTTTAACTCATCAAACAAAGCCGTATAATATGATCCTGCAGGAATCAGCTTTGAGAAGTCTTGAGAGCTTAGATCTTGAAAGGCTCCATTTTGGTATTTATAAATATCGTTACTTGACATCTACCAAAGCCTTTTCTATATGCTCACCAAGTTTGAAGCCGGGATAGATAACCTTCATTACGGTTTTGGTGTCCCCATATGCCTTGTCCTGCTCCATAAATTGTCGATCAAAACTGTCTCCAGGTTTTGGAGCAATGAGTTCCGTTTGATAACTTTTTAGAATGTCTGATAAGGCTATATAGGCAAGGCTCAATCGTTCAGGAGTATCAGATAAAGAGTGTAAGCCAAGGATCTTCGAAGAATCGCGGATGAATTTTTGCATGGCTGCTTTCTGGTCGCCTGGATTAGAATCCAAAACATTTAGGGCTAAGCTTATAAGTTCATAATGCTCGCGGAAATGAATGCGGAGATTCAAGAAACGGGCATCAGTGGCAGAATCAATCTTATTCAGAACCTTTTGCGTGGTCTTACCAAGCTCCTCAAACTGAAGATTCATCAGTGCTTGAAGCTCTTCAAGAGACTTTTGTGTATGCTCATTTTGAGTATCACTGCTTTTTGCAGAAGCCTTGATTTGTTCAACTTCTTTATTCAGATTGTTCACTAAGTGCGCGAGCGCTCTGACACTATCGGTCAAATCTGATTTTTCTATAGCAGCTTTGATTGAAGTAAGGGCTTCTTGGACATCGCTTTCGTCGATGCGTTTATTTGTTCCTTTGCCTTGACTCGTTAAGAGCTCCTCCACAGTTTTTAATCCAGTCTTGATGCGCCCTATGTCAGAAGCATCTTTGGGGGCAAGAGCGAGATTGATGTTGTTCAGCAGTTGGTAGAGCAAGAATAACTGCGCCATCATCAAAAGTAAGACCCAGCCCATGAGAGCCAACAAATAATTTTTGCCTTGTTTTTTAAGCTTGGTGAGTATATTCTTTTGTTCCTGCAAGGCCTGGGCGTTATCGATTTCTGTACGCATTATAGATGCGATTAGTGTGCTATCCAACTTGCAGACGCTTTGGGGAGGTGTTTTGAGGTTCTCTTCAGGGATATCAGAAGTTTTCTTCGTTTCGGTTGAAACCTCTTCCTGCTTTGGTTCCTCATTGGGAATCTCTTTGGTTTTCTTCTTGCAAGCCGAGAATGAAATGCCGAGAATCAGCAGAATAATGATTATTCTGGTATATGAATGGAATTGCTTCATTTGTCCTCCCATTTCCAGGGTTTTTTAGGGGGAATACGCTCTTTGTCGTCTGGAGAAGATGGCTTGTTGGTTGGCCACACAAAGGCCTTGTTTTTAATAAAGAATGTTTTCCAAGCCATGAGGGCCAAGATCACAGCAAGTATAATTACGGCAATCAACAATAGCAGATTGTGTGTTTTGATGCCTCGCTGAATAAGCGTAATCTTCATAGATATGGAATCGGCTGGCATATATCTCTCCGGGGCCACCTGAATGTCTGATGGCACCATGGATGCTACATTCAAGCTATCCGGCTTTTCGGAATTTTTGGAAAGTATTCGGGAACTATCTTCAGGAGCATCGAGTGTTTTCTTAGTTCCGGTTGAAACCTCTTCCTGCTTTGGTTCCTCATTGGGAATCTCTTTGGTTTTCTTCTTGCAAGCCGAGAATGAAAGGCTGAGTATTAGCAGAATAACGATTACAACGGTAGATGAAAGGATCCGGTTTATTTTCCCTCCCATTCCCATGGTTGTTTGAGTACTCTGCTCCCTTTGTTGCTTCATGAGATCATTAAACATATCTATCTCCATTGTTTGTGGTTGCGGGCATTGGCCATACTACTCTCACATTGTGCTTACTCGTGATCATAAACCTTCTCCCATTCAGTGCTTTGGGTATCACAGTCAACTTGAGAAAAATGCCATTTATAATAGATATTAAACCCATGATATTTCATCTCAAGACGAGCTTGCTTAAACTTAATCCCCTTTGGCATAGGTATTTCGAAGGCCGGTAACTCTTCTGCGTCACTTTCGCTTACAAACACCTGCAATGGAGTTCTGAGCGGCACAGAGAACAGGTTTTTAGAGTCATCATTGATAGGGTAATGGTTTTCTTCTTCCATGTCCAGCCAGCGTTTAAAGAGGACTTCCCGCTTTCCTAAGGCCAGATATCGGTAAAATACAAACCGGCTTCGTCTTAAGCCCATGAACATAGTTCCGTCTCCTCTGGACCTGAATAAGTGTGCACCCAAGGCAACGGACGTCTTTACGGTGTCAATATCCAAGATTACTTGATCAGCTTTGCTAAATTCTTCTTCAGCATATTGTTTGAAAAGGGGGAGTCTACAGCTATTCCCGGCCAATATAAGAAAGTCCACAAGAGGAGTGTTTGTTTGCTTGTTTTCGAAGAGCTCTTGCATAACGGAATTTATCTGGCCAATTTGATCTTTAATGGTTCTGATTTCCGCGGCATCTTCGGATAAAGGTTCGGAAAAAACCTTAAAATAGGGGGACTTGGGGTCCAACTTTTGACCCTCGAATACCTCAGTGATACTTTTCTTCCCTTGTTTGCTGGCTATTAGCCTGGAAAGATCAAGCTTCGCTTTCTCATAATAGGTGTACTTCTCCCGGAAGAAGTCTGCTTGGGGAGACTGGTCGAAAACCTGAGAATATGCATCAGGAAGCTTGTCGGCATCGGCCTTATCACACTTGGCCAGTGCGAAAGAGAGGTAAATGCCGCCAAACTTCTCCGTGCCCCAAGATGCAACCACGTTGGTTATTGGGTCACCATTCTTGCTGGAATAATTGACAATGGCATAGTCTGTGGTTCCGCCCCCGCAGTCGAAGACCGCAATGGTCACATCTCCATGCTTGATAGCGTGATTTGTAACTTTTTCATGTTTATTTAGGTAATAGAAGGCAATGGCTTCCGGTTCCGTGATGCAAACATCCTCATTAACAAGATACCCCAAGGCCCTTATTTGATCAAAATACAAACGCTTGGTTTCTTTTCTGAATATAGCCGGATAGGTGGCTACTATTTCTTCTGGCTTTTTGCCAGTATGCGGCTCAAAATTACCAATTAGGTACCTAAGATAGATTCTGGTAAGTTCTACGGGGGTAAATGGTTTAAACTTGTCATAGCTGTCTTTGAACATATACTTTTGATTGGCGTGATTGAGCAACATGCTCTTAAAGTTTAGAGCCCGCTCTAGACCTTGCAAGACATCAGATTGAGGGAAACTTAATAGATCGTTATCCCCTATTTCATCCATCTTGACAAAGTCTATCCTCGTCTTGTGTTCCAAGATATTCTCTGAATCTCCTGAAATGGGTATCGCTTCTCCTGATTCATCCACCACGCAGGAATTAGTAGTGCCAAAATCTATCACACCGAATCCCCCCTTAAAGGGCTGATTTATCACAGGGAAAGCAAAATGGAAGCGTTTTATGGGCTTGAAGGATAGGCTTCGGTTTGCTCTGATTTCCAGATCTATGGCAAAATCAAACTTACCCGCGTTACGCAAGTTCTCCTGCTCGACCGTAGTTAGCTTATTCGGAGTGTAGTGCAATTCTACGTTTAAATCCTCAGGGCTTTCAAACCTCATCTTGGGATTGACATTCAGACAAGGGCTTAGAGCTACAATACGAAAAGAATGAAGATCTGAGCCCTCAATTCCATTCGGTGTCCTTTTGGGCCTCTCCAAACTAATTTTCACGCTGACATTCCCGAATGGAGAGTTAAGATTGGCAAGGTTGAAGTTTGTCTTGATGATTTCTTGCTCGTTGATGATCTTAAAATGGGGGATTTTATTGAATTCGAGCTGGATGGGAGTTTCCATAATATTCTTATTCCCACTTATCATTCTCAGGGAAGCAGAAATGGGTTGCTCAGCACTATAGTATTTAGCAAGGTCCTCGAAGCTAAAGCTGTACTTGTTCGATCTTTCTTTGGCCCTGATTACTATCTCCTGTACCTCCAATTCCAGCTTACAATCATGCAGCCCAGAATTCCCGCTGATGAGCTCGAGTTCAAAATCATCGTAAAGGCTGAAGCTGAGCAAGGAAGTCTTCTTGTTTCCAGAACAGAAGGGCTGGATGTCATAAAGCCCCTGAACCTTAAATATAATGCAAGCAGGGTCCAGAACATCAAAGCTGATCTCTTTTGAGGGGTACTCTGCGAAGTGTAGCCCCAAAACCTTACTGTTGAAGGCGGGGATTTCATTTATTGTCAAACAAATGACATCCCCATTTTCAATAATCTGTTTTTCCGTGTTTATGGGGTGGTTTGAGTAGTCTGCTCCGGTAAAAGTAAGGGGAATCTGCCCTGATTTGCCGATTGTAATATCAAAAGGCACCCCCAGTATGACAAAAGCAGGTGGGTAGAGAGTGACGCCCATCTGATCTGTGCCGCACATAGGGCAGTACATAAAGTTATTACGGTTCTGATATGCACATTTGAGACACTGCATGCTATTACCTATTTATGGATTACGGGTCTTAGTTACCAGTATGCCATTAACAAACTCACTGGTATAATAATCGAGGCGCTGGTAATCTTGCGGATTAAATTCCTGATTGTATAAGTCGTCAATATACTTAGCCATGTCCTTTTCTTCAGGGTACTCAATTGCCATTTTCTGTTTAAGCTGGGCTTCAATCATATCCCGGATTCTTTCCATAGCCCATGTACCCATAGTTGTAGAATTGGGAGCAACCGCGCTCATGTTAAGCTGTCGGAGGTTCAGGGTTACAGCACCAATCAGGTTACGAAGTTGTTTCACCGATAGTTCATCGAGCTCTGCATCTTGTTTTATTCTCTCGAGAACATGGGCATAATTTGGCTGAAGAAGCTCGTCTGCAATAGTTTCAATCTGCTTTAGTAAATCCTGATATATATCTATGCCCCTTTCTTTGTAGCAATAGCGGAATCTCCATTCACTCTGATTGTTGCTTAGTTCTATTTTTTCATAGGAGATCACCCCTAAAAGCAGGGCTTTCATAGCGGTGAGGTAAGAGCTGCTAAACTCCTTAAACTGATTATCATCCATACATTTCAAGGTTCTGAGATGCTCAAAGTCTTTGGTAGTATAGCGCTGATAGATTTTACCCGGGTTTTTGGAAATGTCCGTATAATAGGCAGATCTCAGAGTTTCCACATGGGTAAGAGCCACAAGCGGGAAACCGCTTCCCTCTTTGAAGAATACGATGCTTTCATCCAGATTGCTACGGTTGAATCCGACACCCCCGCCTAAGATACCGTCAAGCATATTGATAAGTGGATCGCTAGCTTTAGCATTGATACCATTCACAGGTATTTCTTCAGACTGCATGTTGCTTTTCACATCGGGATTGGAAATGAAGTTTAGCCTCATAGAAGATTGTTCATATACTTTTCTAATATATTGTTCCAGTTCAGCTCTATGTACAGTATTATTTAGCAGCTTCAGCAACTCAGTGTCCACGGTTCTATCGTTTATAAAACTGCCAAAAACGTCTGCTGCGCATTCTTCCAGCAGTGCCTTGAGATCCATACTGTCGCTTTGCAAAAGCGTCTGGTGATTGGCCAAGGCATAGACAAAGAGCATGGAAGGTGATTGTCCCAAAGAGTGATCATCCAGTTTGTTTGCCAATTTGTTCTTCAGTTGTTGTGCCAGAGTAGCCAAGAAGTTCTCATAGCCTCCACCTTGTTCCTTTTGAACAATCATGTCAAGATCTTGCTTGATTTCTGCTTCCAGGTAGTTGTCCAAAACAAGTTTTCTTTGGGCTGCAATAGCTCCCTTGAATTCAAAGGCTTTGGCATACTCTTCAAATTCTAACTTCCAATCTCTTAGGGCCATGGAAGCCATATTGTGCTCATTGTTGCTAAGTGTATCAACCGTATGCTCGATAAGCGCAAGAGATGTATCAAAGCCTTGGCAAATAATTCCATAGCAATTTGAAATTAAGAGTTGTTTTAACTGGTTTTCATGATCGCCAGCATAGGCTTCAATGGCCTTTTTTAGTTGGCTGGTATATTTTGCCTGAGCCCCTTCCAAATTGTTCTGATAATGCCGTTCAGCCTTTTTCCGGTAACCCACAAAGAATAGCGGAATGTCACTTGCTTCTCTGGCATAGTTTTGAATATCCTGGATATTTGTCGCATCAGGTAGCTCGAGGTCTTCTGGGGCCCGATAGATAAAATCTCCCGGTGCTTTATTTCGCAAATAGTTCTTCATCAGGGTAATTCTATTTTTCCTGATTTCTTCCAGAAGTCTTTTAGCCGATCCGACTCCATCCTGTGCTATTGCTCCTAATACTTTGTAATAGAGATTTATAAGCCCTAGAGGTAGGTCTTTCATTACTTGGCTTAGGTTGTTTTGCAAGCTTGAAATGATCTCACCCTTATAGTTAGTATCGTCACAGGTTTCTCGCTGTACCAACTCGCGTGTCTCGGCAAAAAAGGCATCTAATTCTGCGGAGATTTTCAGTTTTATACTATCTATTTTATGGAAATTACCATTTCTTACATCCGGCATTTCCAAGAGCTGCTGCACTTTGTTGGCCCGTTTGCGGGTAATATCCTGCATCATATCATCTATAGGAGACACTCCAGAGGCGCCTGTTTCAAGCATATTCCAAAGCTTCTCAGGGTCCAGGAGATCGTATTTGATATTTCCACTCTTATCAGTGTATAAAGATTCATCCACAGCACTTGAGCTGGACAAAGCTTCACAAAAAGAGGCTAAGAACTTATATTTAGCCCAGTTCTTGATTCTACGTTTATTGAACTCGATTAGACCCAAGCCCAGGCCTGTGTAAGTGGTGGAATAAGCATTGGATATCTTCCTGTTCCCGTTTTTAGCGTTCTGGCTTATCACGTTCACAAAGTGGAATTTATTGTTGTAGCCTTTGATCACATTTGTTCGCGCTGATCTCACATCTGCATCGAACCCAGTGTCGTTGTAACCCAAAATCAAATATTCGGCCACTATGTTAAAAGCTTCTTCCAAGGAAGGTTCTATTTGCCCATTTTCATAGGTGTTACTCACCAGATTTACTTTGTTGTATATCGGCAAGGTAACTGAGTGGCTGAGGTTTGGCTTCCAGGAAAAATCGAAAAGATTCTTGTTTTTTTGTTTAATCTGCTGGTTCTCAGGGGTCATGTAAAAATCAAGCTCCTGCAGAGCGGCAAAGCAATTTGCATCCCGCTCTGTCTGAGATCCCTTAACCGGGGTTGCTTTATCATGGGCAAAAACATCTGAGAGGAGAAATATGCCGGTAGGGTTGAGATCAGCATCTATTTTTTGTAGCATGGCTCCGATATCTATCACCATTCCCGAACCGGTTCCTCCTGCCAAAGAGCCAATCACATAAACGTCAATATCTTTTGCAGAAGAAAGATTGTCAATTTTGAAATTTGGGTTTTTAAGCTTGGTTATGGCATTGGAGATACTGGCATAGATACTATCTGCATGATACCAAAAAGCCAGCTTACCAAAGGGCCTCATGGCACTGGCACCTTGCTGAAGTACAGTCGCTCCCATATCCTTCAAAGCATTAAAATTGAACCAATGGTGATAGCTTGTAAAGTTATTGAAACTGTCGTAAAAACTTTGTAGGTCTTTGACACTCAGAGATACATCAACCTTCTCGCTTTTACTGAGCTGGGCATGAGAAAAAGTCTTATCGAAGTTGGCATTGCGGATATTAGTATTCCTGCTATCGGTGTCAATCCAAAGGTATTCAATGTAGGGATGATTTTCAAGACCGTCATAGATATTTGCCAGTTTTCTGCGGAACCGCATTACCACTTCTTTCCCACTACCTCCGATTCCGATCATCAGAGTTCTTTTCTTTTGAACAGAAGCACTGTCCTTTACATTGTCCTTTCCTGAAAAATAAAAATCAGCCATTTTGTCCTCCTTGCTTGTTGTTGCTACTTCTTTTGTAGGGACTTATGATCAGATATATTGCAATCCATGCTACTACAATAACGGCAATTCGTATTATGGAGCCAATGAGATGATCTCCGATATGATAAAAATCAATATTAATAACATCAATCCCAATCAGGATCAGGAATATCAGACCCACCCAGGTGAGCCAGAATATAAGGCAGCTGGCTGCTGCAGATTGCGGAGAGTAATTGCTTTCGAGATAGTTCATGAATTTCTTGTTCAAAATATGATAATGCAGCAGGATGGCAAGAATCAAGCCCACGATAGCCATATAAACCAAGGGGACTCTTTGGCCAGAGCTTTCTGACGCAACAGGTTCCTGTGCCCATAGGCATCCCAAGAGTGATAATGCAACAATAAAAGTGATGACAACTTTTTTTACAGACATGATGATCTCCTTATCATTCAAGTATAGATGTATCTTATTGTAATCTGACAGGTGTAGTCTTGATTGTGCAATTCATAATTTATACCCGGTAGAATGGTATGGGTGGATTCAAATTTGGAATGCCCTGTGAGCTGCCATCCATTGTCCAGGATGCTCAGCCTGACTCTACTTTTATTTGTGATCTTGAAAACTTGCGACTGCGACTTATAGTTATCGCGCGGAACGATACTATGCTCCTCTTGATCTTCATAAATGACAATGCCCCGCACACTAACAAACTGAATAAAAGTGTAGCCAAGGATAAAGAGGAGTGCCACAATGCCCAAAAAGCTCAGGATGATTAGAGTTTCATGGGTGGACCTGATGGCGATTGTAGATTCAGGTCTCTTTTTATCGTTTAAGTTCTGCACGGAGAGTGCGATCTTGTTTGAGTAAGGGTTGATGAAAGAGAGAAGATCGTTTTTACTGTATATCTTGTCCAGGATCAAAGGGTTCTCCGTGAAGTATTCGCTTTCAAAACCCGGAGTAAGACTCAAACCATTTTCTTGTGCTTCCAGCAGAATATCGAAGCTGACCTGTATGTTAGGACGCAGGAAAACCAGCTTGAATTCCTGCCAAAGAGTGGGTTCAGGTTTAACTGTTATCACTCCCTTGAAGGATTGAGTCACCCCATCTGGGTTCAGGTCGTTGAGGAGCCTTGTGGGGCTAATGCTGCTACTTGCTTTTATGGGGATATGCTCTCCGGAATCGTTCACTATCTTAAGATTCACGATTTTTACTTTTGTGTCCTTCTTAAGATAGAAATGGTCGTATTGAGAAGATAGGTCAAAACTGAAGGCAATATCATTGGGCTTGCCAGTGGAAATTGATCTGGCGAGCTGCATTTTCTGGTTTTTGGTGAGGATGTATTTTTGGTCTTCAGATTGCAAGGTATAACCCGAATCAGCTTCCTTTGGCCTACCAATTTTAAGATGATCTGCTGTGATGGGGAAAAAGTGTAAGAGTTCCAGACCATCTTTTCGCAAACGATCCCCCAAATCTTTGTAACGATCGTAATTATCTTCGTAGATCACCATATAGGCCATCATGCCCCGATTGCCTTTATAGTAGCTCTGACCACTTACATAGGGCTTACCAGAAAATGACCGAATTAGTGGTATTACACTAAGCTGCCGCATTGTTTCTGTATTCTGAATGCTGTGGTAAAACCGATCAGTACTGATCTCTCCGGTGCTGTTGTCTACATTATCTGTTATGAAAATCACAGCAGGATGTTTGGTACTGTATTCGATCAAAGGGACATCCAATACGGTATACTTTCCATAGAAAGTTGAGGAACTAAGCTGTCCTAAAGAAGGTAGGGCCTCATAGCTGATGTTTTTCTTATCGGCTACACAATAAAAGAGAGTAGTCGAACTGCTGAGCCCTGATTCTGATATTGCCGACTGAAAGAGTTCCAGTACTTGTTGGATACTGCCGGTTTCTGCAAAGCCACGCATACTTCCACTGCCATCTACCAATATCGCTATATCGTTGGCCAGCAGAGCAGAACAAGCAATAAACAAGACAATGGCAAGCAGAGTAATCTTAAGTTTATTCATTGTGTTATCCCATATATATTGTTGCAGTTTGGATGCCTTGAGTGAGAGCAAACAAGTGATTGTCCAAAACCGAATATGCAATAAGTGGATCGGCAAAACCTGCAGAAATCGATTGTTGATTGAGCCATAAATCCATTATTGCGATATAGTCTTTTTGAATGTGTGTTACTGGCACACACATGGCTATGCCATTTGCGCTTATGCTGGGGCAGTGATTCCCAAGGTTAATACTGGTAAGTGTTGCGTCCGGATCTTCAGTATAATTTGGCATATCCCAGCGGGAAAGTGTGGCACCAGCCAGCACATAGAGCAGGTTTTTTACAAAAAACACCCGAACAATAGGCTCCGGCATATCCCATTTATAGTTGGGGGCCTGGTTTGAGCGAAGTCCCGGAAGCCTTCCTACGTAGATGGTTCTCTGATTGAGACCCAAAACATAGTATTTTTGCCCCAAAGATAGAAGCGTTTGGGCTTTAACGCCATCCCATTCGCAATCCAAGATAATCTCTTGGCCCATCTTCATGTGGTCGAACATTTCATTTGCCCGAAGAGCTATTTGCCCAGATTCAGTGGTGCTGGCAATGATCATATTATCCCCACACGTGGCCAATGCCAATAGAATCTCTGAGGCTGGGGCATTAAAGAGCTCTTGAGAATCAGTGCCTTGAATCTTCATCACACATTTTTCGGTGATAAGGTAGGTATACTTATCTCTAAGGATATCTACTACCTTATCCGGACAATTGATCAGTGTGGCTTCTGCTTTCAGGCTGATCAGATCGACCCAGTCCAATACATACAATTGATGGCCTGAATGAATGTAGATGAATCTATTGTCGGTCAGCATTTTTTTAATGGGCTGCTTAGCAGATGAGAGCTTGAAAGAGTGAACTGCTGGCTTAGAATTCCCTGAGTCGAAAATATACTGTATAAGGTGGGCTTGCCGATCCTCAGTAAGCACAAAGAGATGAGAATCGAAAAGAGAGAAGAATGCAGACTTAAGATTCATAGAATCGAATTCATGCAGGCTTCTAAAAGGTTCGTTTGGGTTGAATTTTATCTGATCCCATGAAAGCTCTGTGTACTTTCGGTCAATAACCTTGCCACAGCGATTACAATAGTAATTGCACACTGGTTGTTCATGACCTGAACTACAAATGTTTAGCATACTCTCTCTTGTTAATAAAAAATCTGGCACTACATTCTCGTCACACATATTTAAAACCATCCAAGCTCCAATATCTTGATGCACGCATACAAGAAGATAGTGCAAATTATGTCAAGGTAAAAAAGATTTTATGTCAGAATGTCTGCATGCACAAAGGTTTACTGGTAGCGGTAGTGCATCATTATAAACTTTGAGTAGCTTACTGGAGAGCCCATGATACATCATTTTTGATAGTATAGTAATCAAAACCATGTTCAACCTGTCAGGGCGTTCTTTAATTATATCTCGATCAGCAAAGATGTGAATGACTTATGGCTAAATTATTTTGCAATTCCCATGCAGTCATTGATTATATTCTTTAACTTTCAACCGATACCTGTTTTGACTTGTCTTTTTGATTTGCCAAGAAAGCTACAGCAATTCTCCTTCTTTGTTCCCTGGCAAACTCGTTAGATATTATCCTCTCAGCCAAAATTGAGAGTTATCACAGGAACATCACTGCATTAAGATGCCAAACTTTCCGACCGCCACAGTCCTTGTTTTAACCCTAAATCGCCCCAGGTAAATGTGAAACAAGCTGGCAGGAGAGAAGATATAGGATATGAGTAGCGGGTATAGCAGATGCGGGAAGGATCGATTTAAGGTCAAAACAAGCGGAGCTAGATCTAATGCAGCCTGGCAAGAAAAGTCATGATAAGGTCAAAACAAAAGGCTTGGATCTCAAGACATTCAGGACGGCTCCCCCTCCGCCCTTCCTCTATCTTCTAACATGATTTCAACGTGCTTTCGCCTCGAGATGACTCGAAACCTCAAGTCATCTCGAGGCGAAAGCACCTTAATAGCACGACAAACACATAGGCGCAGCCTTAGCCTCATGAGAGAAGGTGCGAAATCCATCCACACCTTCTCTCACAAGTATTCTTTGCTATTTATTTAACAGGAAGAGTGGAGGGATCCACTTTGCCATAGGTATTAGCCGGTTTCACGCTCCAGCCCCTTTCTGCATCATAGCTGAGCGTGGTGACTGTCCAGATATCTCCCGAATCGCCCAGGGTGCCATAATAGTTGATTGGGGGAAGATTCGTGTTTTCATCCTTATAGATCACCACCTGGCAATCGCTGCTGATCGCGTTTTCCGAATCGTGATCGCTATAATAGTGAACCTGCACCAAATAATCACCGGGGATCGTTACCTGGGTAGTGATATTTTCCGGCCCGTAGCCGTTGGTATCATCCACATCCAGGACGAGGCCGCTTGCCGTATTGCGGTGGGCATAGTAACACTTTTCCCCATTGGGATCGGTCATCCAAAAGTCCACATCGGTGCCGGAGGTATTCCAGGTGAGAGTAGCCCGCAGCGCCATCAAAGGCACGTGGGACTCGAAACTCATCGTCCCCTCCGCGGCCAGGGCGCCGGAAACGGCGATGACGCGGACATTATGTGTAACGACATTCGAGGATCCTTTCAGGATGATCTGCTGCGCGAAATTGCCATTGGAAAGGGTGAGATCATAGCCATGCTCGATATCTCCATTGAGCAGCAGTACAGCGGTGGTGAGCGAAGGATTGGATACTGTTCCCGTGATCTGCAGCACCCGATTGGTCACCACGGTTTCGATGGGATCGATGCTCACATTGAGCTCGATGGGAAATTCCACGCTATCGCTGATGAGGACAGGGATATTGTTGGCATTCTGTGTTTGCATGGTATAGCGCAGCCAGCCATTGCCATCAGGCAGAGCAGTGGCGATGACGATGGGAACCTGGACTGCCTTGGTCTCCCCCGCGGCTATTGTGACGGTGGAGGGGCTGAGATTGACAGAGATGCCCGGGCTGCCCACCGCAGATTGGATACCGGTAAGCGGCAATTCGCCGGTGTTGGATACCATGAGTTTTACAGTGGCTGTTTCGCCGGGATTGAGTTTGTTATCCGGGAAATTTTCTGTGGCGATCGTCCACTCGTCAATGGCCAGTTTCCCGCCCAGGGTGGTAACTGCCAGACTGCGGATCTTGGTGTTTCCGTCTTTATCGCTCACAGTCACTGAGATCGTATATTCCTGTTGTTCAGAGGGCGTGAAGCTCATCCGGGTGCCTTGGTGGCTCATCTCGGTATAGGCTCCACCGGTGACTGTCCAGGCAAAGCTGAGGTCCTGGCCGATGGTGCTGATGCAGGAAACCCGCGCGGTCACAGCTTCGTTGATCGCAATGCAATCGTTATCCACTGTGAGATCTTCGATGAGGATGGGGTTATCCGCCAGTTTCAGCATCTTGGTAACCACCGAATTCACTTGACCCTGAACGATTTGCAGATTCTCATATACCTGTCGAATATAGCCTTCCGCAGTCACGATCACGTTATAAGTGCCTGTGGGCAGAGGCTGTTCAAAAGTGTTGGGAGCATCGGTAAAGACCGTGATGCGCACGTCATTTTCAGGTTTATTGGCTTTGGAGATGGTGATGGTTTTGGGCGCAGTAATAGCAGGATCGCTCCCGCCTTGCTGATTGACCTGGATTTTCAGTGTGCCTTTGTCGGTCAAGGGCTGCCCGCTTTCTATATGCTGATTTATCACCTCATTTACCACACCACTGCCAAAGGCATCGGCAACAGTATTGACGCCCACTTCGGCTACATCCCGGAACAGTTTCGACCAATTGGTTCTCGATTCCGGATCGCAATATGGCAAGGAGCCACGGACTGCTTTTTTGATGGGATCGTCATCTGCCATATTGTTAAAATTGTTCAGCTTTTCCTGGGGAGTGATTCCGGGAATACTGCTATATGGGAAGGTCCCAAGATCCTCCGGATGATAACCCATGATGATTTCTCTCACCCTAACGTCTCCGGCAGCAACGTATTGCTGCATCTTTTCCACAGCGCGGGAACAGAAAGGAATGCCGGAATCCGGATCGTTGCACACTTCCCGGAGTGTTTTGTTGCCTGTAACCACACGGAAGGTGCTGCGAGCCAGATGAGCTCCGCCTACCACGGTGTTACGGCCAAAATAATAGATGCCTTTGGCACAATCCGATCCGAAGGACAACAGCCCTTTGCTATCTCCATAGATTTTGATAGCGTTTTCGGCTTTGAGCAGTTTGTCATAGCCGGCGGCTGCGGATTCGGATTGCGAAATATAAGTATCAACCTGGGCTTTAATCTCGGCATAACCATCTTTTTCGCCCTTGGAACCGAGGTTTTGGATCTTGCTAACCATTGCGTCCCCGGTGGCTTCCCTGGCATCAAGGCTGCCATTGAGATCGGCCTGATACTGCCAGTAATTGTTCAGAGCGGCCACGGTGGTCAAATCTTTGTTTTTAGGGGTTTTCTCTTTGCAACCGCCTACTAGAAACATGAGTGTGATCATCAAGATAATAAAGATTAGTCTGGTTTTCATTTTTCGACTCCTTTAATGCTTGCTTTCCAAAAATGACTTGGTGAATATGCCTGGAGCCCAGAGTTTGGGCCAGATTCCAAGTCAATATCCATCAGGTTTCCAGAAGACCTGTCAATAGGCCTTCACCTTACACAATCTATGTTTATGGCTGATTGCAAACATCACAAGCAACCTCTGGCATATTAATTCAAGTCCTGATTTTTCGTCAAGAATTATCTTATGCATATATAAAGTTGCCTTATTGGGGATGTATAAATCTGCTGATCATATTGACTGCTTTTTGCAGCAAAGTACAGCCCCCCATCCTGAAATAACAGTGGCGAAGGTTTCAGACCAATTGCTCAGGAGTCTTACTGCATTTCCGGGGTATTGCGGACCTTTTCTTCCCAGTCGTTGGCACGGTTAATGATTTCAGCCAGATCTGCCTCTCCGAAGAGCTCTTTAATGTTTTCGATGCGATCCATGGACTTCAGGTGATATTGCCGGGCAGCGATGGTCCACCAAACGTAGGCTTCCAGATCGCTCTGCCCTGCGCCTTTGCCTTCATGTCTGGCCAGACCGAGGTAATATTGGGCTTCGGGATCGTTGCTATAGGCCTGGGCATTAAAGACTTTCACAGACTCCTGGGCATCCCGGGGACTGGAGGGGTTTTCGTAAAGATAGATGGCTTCCTCCAGGCTGGAGGGTATGGTGAAGGCTTCTTGGGGGGACTCAGCATCTTCCGGAGGGGGCATTTTGGGTGCTTCGCGCCTGCAGCCAAAAGCCAGTAGTAAAAGCAGGGAAAGCGTGACCAGCAGAGGGATCAGGGCGGTTTTTGACATATATACTCCTATTTTTGATAAAGGGTATTTAGCTCTGTTCATAGCACATCCGGTCTGGGGCGATAAGCCTCTGGCGAGGTTTCTGGTTTGTTCATTTTTACATCCATTCTTTAATTAATATAGCCTAATTCTGCCCATTGCTATGGACAACATCTAGATAATATAATCCAGCGAATGCTGCGACCAAGCACAAATGCGCGGGGCACACACTCTGAATTCCGTCCGGTTGTGTGCATTCTAAATGGCTCAAATCGAACTTGGCTAAATCAGCTTATGCACAGATACACAGGCTCCCAATGTGGCTAAAGATAGCACGCAGTGATTTGTTAATATTTTGAACTTGACAAGAAGACTAAGCTGCTTATATTAACATATAGTTAATACAAATGAGAATCATGAAGGAGTGAGAGATGTACGTTGGAGGAAAAATAAGAGAGTACCGAGAGAGAATTAATCTTTCAGGTAAAGGACTTGCACAGAGACTGGGAGTAAGCCCTGCTATGGTCTCGTATTATGAAAAAGGCTCAAGGCAGGTGCCACTAAAAACTCTTGTGAAGATTTCGGAAATAACAAAAGTGCCAATTGAGTATTTCATCACTGATAAGGATTATGTTGTGTATTCGGCTTATCGTGGTAAGGGCAATATCTCAAAAGAAGAAAGAGAAGAAGTGGCATCTTTTCAAGAAATTGTGGATCATTTGATAAATGTTGCTAATCTTGCTGGCTTTGATCTAACTTACAAAGGGCCACACGATTTTCATGGTAAAGCGATATCAGACCAGGGCATCGGCAACATCAAAACAAACCTTGAACTGCCCGCTGTGGTCGATTACAAAAGTCTTGTTGAAGCCTTGTGGCTGCAATGGAAAATAGTCGTATTTGAGCTACCCTTTGTTAACAGAAATCTCTCTGCGATGACGGTTAGGCGGGATGGTGTGTTCTGTATATTTGTCAATAAGGGTCAGTCCACCGAGAGGAATCTATTCTCCCTGGCTCACGAGCTTGGACATGTATTGATGCACCTTGATACGGATGAATTTATAGTATCCAGGCTTGGATCACGCGACCCCAAAGAAAAGGAGGCGAACGATTTTGCGTCAAGATTTACTGTGCCCGTCGCTTTACTTAGGGATAAACTTGGGGATGGCATGTCGGCAGAAACATTATCAGCAGAAAACATTAGAGGCTTAGCCGAGTATTTTAATGTGTCTTATGAATGCATCACTTACAATCTTGTTAAAGCAAAGATACTTCAATATAATAGCCATGGCGTGGCCAGGATCAAACAAACCGTGAGAGAATACAATGATGAGATTACCATAGACGCATTCCCTACCATTTATCGTTTACTCGTATATGTGGCGTGGAACAATGGAGATTTGTCAATATCAAAGGCAAGCAAATACCTGCGGTCAGATATCCAAACAGTGAACGATGAATTTAGACAAATCTGCCTCTTGTTAGGAAAGGAGTAGGCATAGATGATTCTCTTGCTTGATAGTACTGTGATGATGAACTGTATAGACAGGTGCAAAACAGTGGATCTAATAAAAAAATTGGCTGAGTATCCATATGACATTGAGATCGTTAATACGGTTTACGAAGAATACGTGAACGGGGCTAAGAAGTACCCTCAGAGATGTAACCTGGAGCGTTTTAACGAACACATTGGTGCTGCGATTAAAGTTATTGATGATAGTCTGTTACCCATAACTCATATTGCACAACTCATGGCTTTGGATGCTGGAGAACTATTCTCAGCGACCTACTTGCTGGAATACCCTGCGGACAGGGTGTTATGCACAGACGATAAAGCTACGCACAAAGCTTTGCAGAAATTAGGGGTGAAATGTCTGTGGACCGCAAACCTGTTGCAATTGCTCCACCAAAGGAATCCTTGTTTATTGGAAGCTGCACAGCTTATCAGTTGCTTTGAAGAAATGAAGCAAAATGGTTTTTTTGGCATTCCAACAACAGACATCAATCTTGAATTACATATTGATATCCAAAACTACATTATAGGAGACTAACATGGCTTACAAGGAATATCACGTCACTAAAAATACATCCGTATGGAAAGTTAAAGAAGCAAATGCAGAGAGAGCGGTAAAAATCTTTGAAACGAAGCAGGGTGCTCTGCATTATGGCAGAGCTTTAGCTCAGAACCAAAAGGCTGAATTGGTAATCCACAAAGCAGACGGGAAAATACAGGATAAAAGATCATTTGGTAATGATCCTTGTCCACCGAAAGATAAGAAATAGAATTTGCGCCATTCTATAAGATGACCTGGTCATAACCGAGATAAAAGCCTATATTTCTCGGTTATACCCCCATAATATGGCATTTATGGGCCTTCTGAATAACTGTTTAAGCTCTCAATTTTGGCTAAGAGAATCAGATGTGCGAAGCATAGCTCAGCGATTTTTCGCAGAAACGGCGTTCTGCGCTACGAAAAAAGGGCGTAACAATGTACGCCCTATACCTGTAATTAATCGTCAGCTATTTCACATGAAAATTATCCAAGAACTGCTGCAAGATCACAGCCCGGCTGGGGTGACGCAGTTTTTTGAGCGCTTTATCCTCGATCTGTCTTATTCGTTCACGGGTGACCTGGAAGATATTGCCCACTTCCTCCAAAGTACGGTGATAGCCGTCATCGATGCCAAAGCGGAGGCGGATCACTCTTTCCTCACGGGTGGTGAGGGTCTTGAGCACTTCATCCACCTGCTTTTTGAGCAGGCTGCGTTCGGCCAGGCGTTCCGGAGAGATGATGGTGCGGTCTTCGATGAAGTCGCCCAAAAGGCTATCTTCGTTATCATGGCCGATGGGTTTGTCCAGCGAAACCGGTTCTTTGGAGATGGAAAGGATGTTTTTCACCTTTTCCACGGGCATATCCAGGACTTCGGAGATCTCTTCCGGATAGGCATCGCGTCCCAGCTTTTGCATGAGGCGTCTGGAGGTGCGGTTGATCTTGTTGATGGATTCGATCATGTGCACGGGGATGCGGATGGTGCGGGCCTGGTCCGCAATGGCGCGTGTGATGGCCTGACGGATCCACCAGGTGGCGTAGGTACTGAATTTATAGCCCTTGCGATAGTCGTATTTTTCCACAGCGCGCATGAGTCCGGTATTCCCTTCCTGAATGAGGTCGAGGAATTCCAGACCGCGGTTGTTATAGCGTTTAGCGATCGAGATTACCAGGCGCACGTTGGCTTCGATCATCTCGTTCTGGGCTTTTTCCTTGTTGCGTTCGGCGCGGTCGATCTCACGCAGCAGGAAGACCAGTTCATTGCCGGTCATCTTGGTTTCCAGCTCTACGCGGCGGATCTTGCGGCGGGCGTTTTTGATCTTGCGCAGGGTTTCCACGAAGACATTGGGGTCCATACCGGTTTCGGCTTTTACTTCTTCAAAGTCTTTGTCGCTTTTCTTGGCGCGGCGGCCGTAGGTGCAGATTTCATCGATGGTATAGCGCTTGATGCGGGTGAGCTCATTGATGGATTTATAGCTTTCCTCGATCCTTTCCACCAGGCTGCGGATGCGATAAACCATGCGTTTGATGAGTTTATCGTTGTAGGCCAGGCTCATAAAAGAGCCCACCAGGTGCTCGCGCAGGGCATCGATTTCTTCCTGGCGGCTGGCGGTGCCGGTATCATCAAAATCGCAATTGTCTAAGATACCACCGATTTTATCCAGGGTTTCATCGCTTTCTTTGAGGATTTCTTTGAAACGATCGATGAGCTTAACATCCTGATTTTTATCGATCCAGGTGCCGATATCGACCTTGAAGATCTGATCCAGGCGTACCCGGCGTTCCCGATAGCGATGCAGGAAGTTATACATTTCGCGCAGGGTGGAGCCGGCCTGGAAGACGTTTTGATTGATCATCTTCTGATAGGTTTCGATCTTTTTGGCTACGCGCACCTCGCCCTCGCGATCCAAAAGAGGGACTCTGCCCATCTCACGCAAATACATGCGCACAGGATCGTCGTAAAAGCGCTTGGTTTTGAATTTCTTGGGAGCGGTGGGCTTGCGAACGGCCGCTCCGCCTTTGGTAATCCGCTTTTCTGTTTCGTCTATGATCTCGATCC
>JAJBAW010000094.1 GCA_020532545.1 Candidatus Cloacimonadota bacterium
TTTGCTGGAAAACGAAAGCGTGAGCTTCACGGTGAACTTCAATCCCCAAGCCGCAGGCGCACACACTGGAAACATTGCCATTAACGACAACCGCGGCTTAAGCAATATTGCCCTCAGCGGTGACTGCCTTGATCCTACAGTTTACACCATCCCTTGGACTGAAGGCTTTGAAGAAAATAATGTCAACGATACCGCTATTTTTGGCTGGATGCAGGAAAGCATAACCGGCACCAATGCCTGGACCGCAAACGATACTGAAACCTCCTACAACCGCGAGCCCAAGAGCGGAGACTGGAATGCCTATCTGCGTTATGGCAACACCCGCTGGATGTTCAAGCCTGTACAATTGCAGGCAGGAACTGTTTACCGCGCTACCGTATGGGCCAGACAGAATACGGCAATTGCTGCTAACGCCACCCTCACCATCAGTTATGGCGCCGAGGCCAGTGCAGCTGGCATGACAGAAACGATTCTGGCTGCCACAGGCTTAGTGGATGGCGAATACCAAAGATTGGGCGGGACCTTTACTCCTGCGACCAGCGGTATCCATTATTTGGGTATCCTCGCTACGATAACCTCTGCCCCTTGGTACGTTTCCATCGATGACATCTCGATTGAATTCCCCGAGCCCGTGGCTCCTGAACCTGCTATAGCAACCTTCCCTCTTAATGGCAGCACCACGCTCTTGAACCCCAAATTGCAGTGGGCTCCCAGTATGACTGGTGAACCTGCCAGCAGCTTCAAGGTGTACATGAACCAAGGCGGCATCTTCAGCGAAGACGATCTGGTGTATGAAGGCGAAGACCTGCAGTATCAGACTACTGGCCTGACCTATGGCCAGACCTACTACTGGAAAGTACTACCCACCAACGCCTATGGCTCTGACCCCACTTGTCCCACCTGGACATTCAACACACCCGGGACTGACCAATTGGCTGAAGGTTTTGAACCCACTACCTTCCCGCCCCTTGGCTGGGCTAATGGCAGCAGTGGAAACTGGACGCGCAGCACCTCGACCCCACTCTTTGAGGGAACGGCGTCTGCTTACAAAAGTTCTTCCACCTCTGCTGTGTATGTGCTCTCAACCCCAATGCTCACTATCGATAGCAACAGCACGATAGATTTCTATACCCGTGCTTCAAACGTATCGCAAGTATTAAAGGTAGTTTACTCTGAAGACCGCAGTACCTGGACTCAGATCGGCGAAGATGTAACCTACGATGCCAGTGGCATCTGGTACCCTGTCAGCATCAACCTCAGCACCTTAAACGGATCCGACTACTACATCGGCTTCCAAACCCCCACTCAGACGAGCAGCGGAAGCATTTACGTTGACCACGTAATCGGACCAAACATCACCCCTCTTGCTCCCGATGCTCCCACTCTGAGCGCTCCCTCGGATGCCGCCCCAAACCAGAGCCCTAATCCTAAACTCACCTGGACTGCGGCGACCACAGGTGGCATCCCCACCGGATATAATATCTATCTGGATACAAATGCGGAGCCTACAACCCTGATCGGCAGCAGCACCACCACCAGCTATGATGTGAACACCGCCTTGAATTGGGGCGACACATACTACTGGAAAGTGGAAGCTACTAATGCCACCGGCACCAGTAATGCCAGCACTGTGCGTAGCTTCACCGTGATGAGTGATCCCACCATCTACGATCTGCCTTATTTGGTAGATTTTGGCACCAGCACTTCGCAAGCCTTCCCACCCACCAGCTGGACCCAACTCGGTGGCTTTTATCCCACCACCACCGGAACAAGTTCCCAATGGGGCAGAGGAAATTGGCTGAATGGAGCTACCGGAAACAACGCTGCCAAGATCAACATCTGGGGCACCGACCGTAATGGCTGGCTGATAACTCCGCCCATCGCTATTCCTGCGGATGGCCATGAACTGAGATTTGATCTCGGCCTGACCAAGTGGAACAATAGCATACCCATTGAAGACAATACAGCGCAGGAAGATGATAGATTCATGGTTCTGGTTAGCGACAGTGCTAATATGAGCAATGCCACTATCCTGCAAGAATGGAATAATAGCGGTTCTGAGTATGTGTTCAACAGTATTCCTCATACCGGAACCAGCGTGATCATTGATCTTACCGGCCATACCGGAGATAAGTACTTTGCCTTCTATGGTGAATCTACAATTACCGGTAATGGCGATAACGACCTCTTCGTAGATAACGTAATGGTTCGCGAAACCCCGATCGGACGCCCCGATCCTGTCACCCTCGTCAGCCCTGCTGATGAAGCTACATATCTTCCCGTAGAAGGCTTTACCTTGAATTGGACTCCTGCCATCACTGGTGGAACCCCAAGCTCATATAAGGTCTATCTGGATACCAATCCTGATCCCAGCACCCTCATTGCCACAGAGACTGAGCCCTCTCACGAGATAGTAACTCCCCTGGCTTATGGCAGCACCTATTATTGGAAGGTAATTGCCCACAATAGTTCCGGTGATGCTGATGCCAGTACTATCTTCAGTTTCGAGACTGTGCCAGAAGGCTTGGTTGTCTTAGGAGATGGCACTGCTAATAACAGCCTGCCTGTAAACGCCTTTTATGGTTACACCTATTCACAGACCATTTACCCTCAGACCTCCATCAATCTGGCTGATCAACGCATTGAAAAGATCAGCTATTACTGGAATGGCGCTGGTGTAGGCACCAATACCGGTGGTTGGACTGTGTATATGGGACACACCTCAGCCACAGAATTTGCCAGCACTACAGACTGGATCCCCTTAACTGAGCTTACTCAAGTCTTTACCGGCAATGTGCCCATCCCGGCCACCGCTGGTTGGATCGAAATACCCCTGCAAACTCCATTCCTCTATAACAACACCGATAACCTCGTGATTGCCGTGGATGAGAATACTTCCGGTTATGATGCCTCAGGCTGTTACTTCTATACTACAGGCACTGGCACCAACTCAGTAAGCATAAGATATCAGAGTGACAGCACCAATCCAGATCCGGCAACTCCCCCTACAGGAACCTTGGTGTCTGCCTATCCCAATATCAGGATGCAGCTTGGTGATATTCCCACCGGCCCGCCCGACCATGTGACCCTGCTCTCTCCAGAGAATGATGTCACCGGTGTCTTACCCGAAGACGTGGTATTAAGCTGGGCGTCCTCTCTTAGCGGAGGCATAGCTACTTATTACGAGATCTATGTGGGAGAAGACCCCATAGACCCTGGAAACGATTACTACGGTGAATATCTTTACGAAAGCACCGGCACCAACTTCGACCTATCTGCTCAAACAGATATCGATCTGGGCTACAGCTCCAGATGGTACTGGGCTGTCTTACCCTTCAATGCTGGTAGTGAATCCCCGGATCCCACCGATCCTGAATTCATGGTGTGGAACTTCACCACAATCGAAGATCCTGCCATAGTTTCCCTGCCTCACGAAGAGAACTTCGATGATGTGACAGCACCGGCTTTGCCCTACGGCTGGACTGGATATATAGGCTCTACAAACACGTCTGCCTACGTACGCACCACCACTTCATACCCGGTAAGCCAACCAAACAGCGTATATCTCACCAATAGCAGCGATGCTACAGCAGACTTGCGTTTGATCACTCCAGATATCACTGTGCCCATGAACAGCATCAAGCTCAGCTTCTCTGCCCGCGGTGGCAGCACAGGCTACAACCTGCGGGTGGGAACTGTGGATGCTCTGGATGAAACCGGAACCTTCACTCAACTTGCATCCATTGACCTGACTGCAAGTCATGAAACCTACAGTGTATCCTTTGCCGGTTACGCTGGCACAGATCAAAATATCTGTTTCAAACATGGCTTGGGCGGAACCTATCGCAGCATCTATATCGATGATGTCACTATGGATGAGCTGGTGCCAAACGATCTGGCTGTAGTATCCCTTACCGGACGCGACTACGGCTTCCAAAATACCGATGTCACTCACACTGTAACCGTGAAGAATAACGGTACAAGTTCACAGAATAGTTACACCGTTTACCTGAAGAGCGTAGATGGCCGTATCGTTCTGGCTAGTGAAACCATCAACGAAGAATTGCTTCCTGAAGCCACTAAAGCAATCGAATTCACCTGGGCTCCCAGTGCACTTGGTGCGCTTGAGATCTACGGTGAAGTTGTGCTGGCTGGTGATGTAGTTCCAGTTAACAACGTATCAGACATCATGGCCTTCAATACTTACCAGGAAGGAATCCTCATGGAAGGCTTCGAAGCTGGAGTAATTCCTGCAAATTGGACTGTCATCAATGCCGATGGCGGTACTCAGGTGTGGAATGCTCAAACTGCTAATCCTCACACCGGCAGTTATTCTGCCCGTGTAAGATACGAAACCAGCTCATTGGATAACGATGACTGGTTGATCACACCTCCACTGCAAGTTACATCCAGCACAACTGATGAGATCAGTTTCTGGATGAGAACATACTCTGCTACATCTGATGATGCCTGGCAGGTCTTGATCTCCACTACCGACACCAATCCCGCTTCCTTCACCATGATCGATGAAGGAACCGGACAATTGGCCGAATATGTACAAAAGAGCTACAACCTGGATAGCTATGGCAATGCCGTGGTTTACCTGGCTGTACGCTACATGGGTGCATTCGATTGGTACTTGTATGTGGATGACTTCGTAGGTCCTCCCATCTACACTCCTGAGAGCCTCACGCAACCTGTAGTAACCATTAGTAAAACTGGCAGCAACGTAGTCTTGGATTGGAATCTGATCCCCTATGCCACCAATTACCAAATCCATGCTGCTGATGCCCCCGAAGGACCATACACCCTGGTAACTACGGTAACTGGCAACACCTACAGCACTTCTGCCACCGGCAAGAAGTTCTTCAAGGTAATAGCCAGCACCGGAATTAGCAGAACAATAAGTCAACGACCTCTGTCTTTGGAACAACAACTGTTGAAAGATGAAGCAGACAGAGCTGCACACGGCAAAAACTAACAATTAACCCTGCGGATATTCCGCAGACAAAATACACCCCCGGTTTCGGCCGGGGGTTTTTTATAGTAGCGCAAGACGCCGTTCTTGCGGAAAAGGCAATAGAACACAGATCGCTGTTGCTGGATTGGATGCGTCTCGCGTCCAGCAAGGCCTGGCCTTGGAAAAAGAGGAACATCCCTCAAGTAAAAAGAGAGCCCGTCTGCAATCCACTTGGGCTTATGTCGAATAAGGCCGGAAGTCCTAATAAAAGGGAGACAGACTTGAAAAATCGAGCGCCTCCCGTGCTCTGCAAACGGGGACGTTTGCAATCCAACAGCTCCCCCATCTCCCCCTCAGTGTTCTCAGTGTTCTCGGTGGTAAGACAATCTGCGCAAACCCGCCCGATCCGCGTTCTGGCCCTGAATAAAATAGATCACGCTTTTTAGGTTTAAGTTCCTGTTTTGGCGCGTCAATCCGATCCACGTTCCGGCGCTGAATAAAATAAATCACGCTTTATGCTTATTTCTCTTGACAGTTATTGGGGTAAATCCAATCTGCATCTAGCGATGATGTTGTATATAACATATAGCATCGTATTCCCTGTATATCAGGAACTTAACTGCACGCATTGAGTTAAGTTCAGGTCATACCATACCAGAGTATTTTAGTATAGCGAAAGCTGCAAAGCTTAAGGAGACCCCATACTTTCTCAAGAGCGTGTTCCAGATACTGCTGTGGCAGTGCCTATACGAGGTTTCGGGCCTTACCATTCCCAGCCCGCCGACTCCTATAGGGAAATTGCGCTCATACTCCCCATCAAATCCGAAGAAAACAAACCAATCTCATCCCGAAGCAATCACCGGCACCATCTTATCCGCACTCTGAGTAATAATCGTCGCACATTATCACCAAAACCGCGGAATATATGTCTCTGGCAATGCTTCGACCCACCATCCACCCTTCGATATCAAGAGGATTGTGGCCCACCTGGCCGATAGATCCATTCCTATATTCAACCAACATTCACATAATCCAGTTCAAATGGAGAACTTATTATGAAAAAGTTACTGATGATAGCTACTTTGCTGGCCCTGATGCTGGCAATGTTCAATATAGCTTTTGCTGATACCGTAACGATCGGCACAGGTACTTCCACAGGCAGCACCCTACCAATAAGTGCTGGCTGGGGTTTTACCTACTCTCAGCAAATCTATACGCAAGCCCAAATCAATAAATCCGGAGATATTACAAAAATCCGGTTCTATTATGTTTCCGGCCCAATAGCCCTTAACAAAGATTGGGTCATCTACATGGGTCACAGCACCAAGACAACCTTCGCTACCACGACGGATTGGGAACCGCTGACAAACCTTACTCAGGTTTTTGCCGGTGATGTTACATCAATGGTTCCCCTTGGCAATAACTGGATGGAGATTACCCTCGATACTCCTTTCCCCTACAACAACAGCGATAACCTGATCGTAGCAGTGGATGAAAACACTCCTTCCTATGCATCCATGAGCTGGGGTGCCTTTACCAGCGCCACAAACACAGGTATTTACTACAGAAGTGATAGCGTTAATCCTGACCCTGCTACACCTCCGACTTCCAGTGGTAGAACAGGCACGATAGCCAGAGTACAATTCGCCTTCCCCAATACTACCGCTCCTCTGGCCCCCACCTTGTTGGCCCCTGCTAATGGTGGCTGGTCATTTACAGATGGCAAGCTAATCTGGAGCAACACCGCAGGTGGAGCCGATGCCGCAACTTATGATGTATATTTTGGAACCGCTGCCACACCTCCTCTGGTGAGCAGCGCACAAACTGCCAGCTCCTATACGCCCACCCTTGCCGCAAACACCACCTACTACTGGAAGGTAGTGGCAACTAACGAAATCGGTACATCCCCAGCCTCACCCACTTGGAGCTTCAAAACCCCCTCCACCACGCAAGTAGCAGAGAGCTTTGAAAACGTAACCCCATTCCCGCCTGCGGGCTGGGCCAATCCTGGTACGTGGAGCCGCAGCACAACTTATGCTAAAAATGGAGCAGCCAGTGCCTATAAGTATGGCAGCACTTCTACTGCATATATTATTTCCACCCCCAGGGTTACAATCACCAGCACCAGCACCTTGGATCTGTGGACATTGGCTTCTGCCACAACCGGAACTCTGCAGATTGTTTACTCACCAGACCGGGTAACCTGGACGCAGCTTGGTGGTAATATTACCCACGCAGCCACCTATACCTGGTACAATACAGTGGCTGATCTCAGCACTTTAGCTGGGAACAACTACTATCTGGGTGTTCGCACCGGACTACAATCTGCCAGCTACTATATTGATGCAGCATTCGGTCCGGAAATGACCCCGGAAGCGCCTGGTCCTGTCACACTCACCGCTCCCGCTGATTTAGCCACAGGCGTAAGCAACTATCCTACTTTCACATGGACCGCACCTACCCTCGGTGGCGTACCCACAGCTTACAAGGTATATTGCGACGCAAACAATCCCCCTACTACACTGTTGGGGACAAGCACAACCCTTAGTTATACTGTAACTTCAGCTTTGCCATGGAATAGCCCCCTTTACTGGAAGGTTGTTGCCTATAATGGAACTGGAGATGCCACAGGTAGCCCTGTGCGCAGCTTCACCACCATGGCCGATCCTACCATCTCAAGCTTCCCCTTCGTGGAAGGTTTTGAGACC
>JAJBAW010000050.1 GCA_020532545.1 Candidatus Cloacimonadota bacterium
CATCGTATATCCTTCACTATCGTCATGTGTGCCATAATGATAGGGAGATTATATCTGTCAAGTACTTTCTTTACCAATTATATAGATATACTTCTTGTCCAGTTCTTGAGTTTTTGCCACAGAGTCATAATACTGAATTAATAAAGAATTGAGAATTGAGAATGGATAATTGGGGGGGTGAGCTGGAATGGGGGGATATTTGATTGGGTGTTTAGAAAGTCTAGAGAGTTTAGAAGGTTTAATTGTTTCTCCGGGGATTGACTGCAGGCCATGTCTTCAAGCACCGGCACTTGTGCCTTCGGTTCGCTTCCGATTAGTGTTCGACTCGAGATGACTCGAAATTCTAAGTCATCTCGAGTCGAACACAAGTCAGAAGCAAGTCCATTGCTGCGGCTGTTATGGGGTGTCAGATGGTGTTTTCGAGCGGGCCTATCACGACCCGATCGAAAACATTCCATCTTTAATGACACTATTTCATCATGGTCATCTTATAGTATTTGCTGTAGCCATCTGCTTCCAGTCTATATAGATACACTCCGGAGGCGAGGCGTTTCCCTGATTCATCCAGTCCATCCCAAGGCACGGTGTGACGGCCGGCTGGCATGGAAGTATTCACCAGAGTCCGCACTCTTTGGCCGCGGGAGTTGAAAATCTCCAGTCTCACGCGGGCATCCTGTTTGAGCCAGAAGAGGATGTTGGTGCTGGGATTGAAGGGATTGGGGTAGTTGCTCAGCAGTTTGGTGACTTCTGGAAGGGGCGGAGTGAAGCCCACGCTGAGGATGTTTGTGAAGCAGGGCGTAGCTTCCAGTTCACCAAAAACAGCCACCACAGCCCAGAGGAATTCTCCGTGGCTGAGGCCGCCATGGACGCTGTCCACAAGGCTTTGCGCATCTGTCTGATCTACAAATACCCAGCTTGCGGGATCGCTTTGCTGGCCGTCTGTGAGGAACCATAACTTGTAGGTATCCGGGATGTTTCCGCTTTCCGGAGCCTGCCAGGAGATCAGATATCCCGCTTCGCTAACCAAGGCCTGAGCCTCTACGGCTGGATACGCCAGTTGGATGCTGAACGAGATCGTCGCGGTAGGGCTGGATTCCAGAGAATCTGTAAAGACAGCCGTCACCCAATAGCTGTAAAGCCCATTGGGCAGAGGCCCGTCCGTAAAGCCCGGTCCATATTGATCATTCAAGTATTGCCCATTGCGATAGACCTTGTAGCCTTCCAGACCATAGCTGTCGCTGGGCTTCTGCCAGAGTAGCTGGACGATATTCCCGCTGATCTGATAGCTCAGATTTGAGGGAGGATAGGCTAGCATGACCTTGGTATAGAAGTGGTCTGTGTCGGCGCTTTGGCCATTGGCATATACAGCCTTCACGTAATAGACGTGTTCGCCGTTGTTTACTTCCCGATCCTGGTAACCGGTAAGCTCCTGAGCTGCCAGAAGGCTGTTATCTCGCCAGATTTCATATCCTATCAGCCCGGTGCTGTCCTGGGGCGGATCCCAAGTCAGAGTCACATTGTTGTTTAAGACAGTGAGGCCGAAGTTTTGGGCAGGATAGGCCTGAGTTATCGTCAAAGACGGGGCACTGATCCGGATGGATGTAGTGCTTTCATACACAGACTCCAGGCCCACCACGTAATCTCCATTGGGCAGACCTTCAAAGGTATAATTTGTAGTGGAGGGCTCGGTAATGAGATCGTCATTCAGATACAGCCGATAGTGCTGGAAATAGCCAAGATCCGAGGGTGGATTCCAACTGATGTTGATGGAGCTTCCAGTGGCAGAAGCCTCCAGTCCGAAAGGCGGATAGGCAAGTTCCACGTGGGCTGTGCCGGCGCTGGTGATCTCTGAATAGTTGCCAGCATAGTTTGCCTTCACCCCGTAGGAGTAGTCGCCATTGGGCAAATCCGCATCCGTATGGTTCAGTTGTAATCCTAAATCCGCCAGGACTTGATGATCCCTGAAGACCTGATAACCGCTGAGAAATTCGGTGTCTGTAGGCGGGGTCCAAGTGATCTGCACATTGTTTCCGGAGATAGTCAACTCAGCACTCTGGGGCTGAAAAACCTGCATGATATTTACTGAGGCTTCGTTTGAGGGAGTCGAAGTACCTCCTCCAAATACGGCCACGACACTGTAGCTGTATTGGCCGTTGGGCAGATCATTGTCCTGGTAGCTATTAGTGGCGCAGGTAGCCAGCAATAGATCATTGCGGAAAACATCGTAATGCTGGAAGCCATACATGGTGGCGGGGGCTGTCCAGTTCAGGCTGACATCGTTGTCCTCCACCTGGGCCATGAGCTCGCTGGGAGGATATGGAGCTTCCAGAGACAGGGTGACCATGTTGCTGTAGTCTGATAAGGCCCAATCGGAATCGGTTCCATATTTGGCAGATAGCGCCAGTAGATAAATCCCGTTCGGAAGATTCTGCATGAGATAAGATGTGGACGAAACCGGCAGTTCAAGGGAGGGCTGGGGCTCTGCGTTGAAATTATGATAAAGGGTGTAGTGCATCAGCAAGCCGCTATCGGCAGGAGCATTCCAGTTCACCTGGATATCGCGCCCCACTATAGTGGCGGTAACTCCGGTGGGAGGGTATAGCACTCTCACTCGGGCAGTTATGGGGCCCACGAAAGTCGAGATTACGGGATCTGCCAAAGTGCCATAAAGGGCCTCCGCATAAACCTGATAATAGCCATTGAAAAGCCCGGTAAAGACGCAAGTGCTGGAATCCGGATGGGGCACAGTGATGGTGCTCATCAGCACATTGTCCTGGTGCAGGCGCACCCGGTAGCCAATCAGGAAGCCAGGATCGCTGGGGCTAACCCAATTCACCGTGACTGTGTTTGTGGTGTTGCCAGAAGGAACAGTCACAGCGGCAGGCGGATTTGCGATCAAGACCGTGCTCTGTACGGCATCCGAAAGCGCAGAAACCTGGTCCAAGGGATAGAGGGCGGCCACTTGATAGCTGTAGTTTCCATTGGGGATATTGCTGTCGCTATAGCTGGTGGTCAGAGGATTCGCGATGCTTGTCAGCAAGCTGCCGTTTCGGTACACGCGATAGCCCAGTTCACCTTGGTTGGGCCGGCTCCAGGTGATCAGGCGTGAATTCCCTTCTCCGCTGACAGTGAGGCCCAAAGGTGTGTAGGGCACGAAAACAGGCACTGCGATGCTGTTTCCCGGAGCCGAAAGTCCGCTGGAGTATTCGGCGATGAGATGGTAGCTGTAATTGCCGTTGGACAAACCTGCATCCAGATAGCTGAGGCCGGAGCTGAAGGCGATCTGCACATCATTGCGGAAGATCTGATAGCCCAGCAGGTCACGGTTTGAAACTGCAGGCGCTTGCCAATTGAGGGTGACATCGCCTTGTTCAAGCTGATAACTGAGGTTTTGCGGGGCGTAGGCTACTTCCACTAGGGCTGTCATGCTGTTACTGGCGGCCGATTCTCCATTGGGATAGACGGCGCGGACCATATAGACGTAGCTGCCATTGGCCAGGCCGGAATCCTCATAGGAAGCACTGGAAGTAGTGGTGATGGGTTCAGCATCACGGTAAATTCTGTAGGAGATGAAGTTTAGAGCAGCGGCAGGAACAGGTGTCCAGCTTAGGGAAACCAGATCCTGACTCACGCTGAGGCTGAGTTCGCTGGGTGCGTAGAGCAATTCCACCTGCACACTCAGCTCCGAAGTGGGGGCCGAATCGCCGCTGGAGTAGGAAGCGACAACGTGGTAGAGATAGCTGCCGTTATCCAGAGCCTGATCGGTGTAGGAGGGCGCGACAGTTTGGGAGAGGAAAGCACCATCCCGATAGATCTTATAGCCCAGGAAGCTCCTGAGTCCGCCACTATTGGCAGCAGGGCTCCAGGCAAGCTGAACGTCGCTGCCGCTAAGCTGGTAGCTGAGGTTGGTGGCGGGGTAGAGCACTTCGATATCTACCTGCACAGTGTTTGAGGGCAGGGATTCTCCAAAGCCGTAGAGAGCGCTGACCTGGTAGCTGTAGCTGCCATTTGCCAGGCCGCTATCCTGCCAGGAGGTGCTGGAGGTGTTGCTGATAAGGCTGCCGTTTCTATAGATTTGGTATTGGGTAAAGCCGCTGAAGTCACTAACGCCGGTCCAGGCAAGGCTCACATTATCAAGGATCACGGTGGCGCTCAGAGCGCTAGGAGGATTGGCAATGCCCACTGTGTAGCTCTGGGTATTTGTGGCAGAGGATTCCAGCTCTTGATATTGGGAAGTGACGTAATAGCTGTAAGTTCCATTGGTCAGCCCGCTTTCGGAGTAGCTGTTTTGAACGCTTTGAGCCAGAAAGCTGCCATTGCGGTAGATCTTATAGTTAGTGAAGAAGCCGGGATCTGTCGGAGCAGTCCAATTGAGGCTGATGCCGTTTCCTTCGCCATTCAGAATCAAGGCATTGGGGGCGTAGGCGATCAGGACGCGGACGCTTCCCGCGGTGTAAAGTGCGGAGATCAAGCTGGGATAGACTGCCGCCACCTGGTAGATGTAGTCTCCATTAGGCAGGTTGTTATCTACATAACTAGTGTTCAGGGGATCGGAGATATAGGCGATCTGGGCCGAATTTCGGTAAATGAGATAGCCGATCTCACCCTGTCCCGGAGCGTTCCAACTGAAGCTGGCGCTATTGCCGATGAGGCTGATTTCACCAGATCCGGTTACGGGATCGGCGATCATGATATTCGCCGTCACGGAGTTCGACGCGGAGGACAATCCCCCGGCATAAAGAGCTTTTACATGGTATTGATAAGAGCCGTTTGGCAGGTCTGTCTCCAGGTAGAAAAGTTCCGTGGTGGTGGCGAGCAAGGCGTCATTGCGGTAGAGCTGATAGCTAATCACGTTAGCTGCGGGAGCCAGCCAGGCTAGCCTCAGGTCTCTGGTGCCTGTCATAACAAGGCTGAGAGAGCTGGGGGCAGGGAGATCCGGCATCACGTTGATGTTCACAAACACGGTATTGGAGGGGATCGATAAGGCTGCATCATAGACAGCGAGCAGATAGTAGCTGTAGTCTCCATTGGCCAGGCCGGTATCGGTCCAAGTGCTGAGGCTGGGATCAGATAAAACCTGATGCAGCGCCCCATCGCGATAGATGAAGTAAGCCTGGAAGGCCCTGGGCATCGAGGTGGCGGGTAGAGTCCAGGATAGGGTGACTGTATCCTCAACAACTGTGGCGGACAGGGCTGTGACAGGATAAGGGACCTCGATCTCTGCGCTCACGGGTCCGATCAGTATCGATTCGCCACTGTCGTAAAAAGCTGAGACTTGATAGCTGTAATGGCCGTTGCTCAGATTCTGGTCATTATAGAGATTAAGGGGGCTCTCTGCAAGGAAAGCGCCGTTGCGGTAGATCTTGTAGCCCAGCAGGTTGCGCGGGCCGTTTGTGGGAGCATTCCAACTGAGGCTGATGTCATCATCCTGGGTGCTGATACTGAGTCCGCTGGGTGGATATAGGACTTCCACGGTAGCAGAGATAGTATTGGTAGGGGTGGATTCGCCACTGCTGTAAAGAGCTGTCACATAGTATTGATAGATCCCGTTGGCCAGTCCCATGTCTTCGTAGTTCAAGGCATTGACGGATCCGATCAGGCTGCCATCGCGGTAGATATTGTAGCCCAGGAAGTCTCTGAGACCACCGGAATTAGGAGCCGCAGTCCAGCTTAAACTGACCTTGTCTGCATCTACCAAATGGCTGAGTAGAGAGGCTGGATAGAGCAGTTCCAGGTTCACGGTCACGGTATTGGAAGGCTCCGAGCTGCCTGAGTCATAAACTGCAGTGATATGATATTGATAGATGCCGTTAGGCAGATTGGCATCGCGGTAAGTGAGATCGCTGGTTCTCTGGATGATCACTCCGTCTCTGAAAACGTCGTAACCCAGCAGGGAACGTAATCCACCGGAGCTGGCACTCGCAGTCCAACTAAGGATCACATCGTCATCATCCTTCTGATAGCTCAGGTTGGTGGGCGGATAGAGTACTTCCACGTTTGCCGTCACAGTGGAAGTAGGGGCGGATTCCCCGCTCTCGTAATTGGCTGTCACATAATATTGATAGCTGCCATTGGCGAGCCCGGAATCCAGGTAAGTTGCATCGTAGCTGCTGGCCCAAAGATTGCCATCCCGATAGATATTGTAAGCCAAAAAGGCCCTGCCCTGGTTGGGGGCGGGGGTCCAGTTCAGGCTGACCGCATCGCCATAGACCTGATAGCTGAGGCTGGAGGGTGCGTAGAGCACTTCCACGATAGCTGTTGCTATGTTGCTGGCTGCCGCGTCGCCGCTGGTGTAGCTGGCGATCACGCTATATTGATAGATGCCATTGGCCAGGTCTGCATCCAGATATTCGGTGTTATTGATCAGGGCGATCTGGCTGCCATTCCGCAGCAGTTTGTAGCCTGAAAGAGCTCTCAGACCTCCGGAGCTGGCAGGCGCAGTCCAGTTCAGGCTGACCTCATCACCATTGACTGTAAGTGTGAGATTAGTAGCAGGATAGAGCACTTCCAGGTTCACAGTTACGGTATTGGAAGGCTCGGATTCTCCGCTATCCCAAAGCGCTGTTACATAGTATTGATAGCTGCCGTTGGCAAGATCAGCGTCTATATAGCCGGGGGTATCAAGTGTGGCCAGAATACTGCCATCTTTGTAGATCTTGTAGCCCAGTAAGGCGCGGCTTTGATTGGGAGCGGCGTTCCAGCTCAAGATCACATCGTCGTCCTGTATCTGATAGCTGAGGTTGCTGGGTGGATAGGACACTTCCACGGTAGCAGTTACGGTATTTGTGGGAGTGGATTCACCGCTGCTGTAGGAAGCTGTCACATAGTATTGATAGATCCCGTTGGTCAGTCCCAAGTCTTCGTAATTCAGGGCGTTCACAGACCCGATCAGACTGCCATCGCGGTAGATATTATAGCCCAGGAAGTCTCTGAGACCCCCCGAATTCGGAGCCGCTGTCCAGCTTAAACTGACCTTGTTTCCATCCACAATATGGCTCAGCAGAGAGGCTGGATAGGGTAGTTCCAGATTCACAGTCACGGTATTAGAAGGCTGTGAACTGCCGGAATCATAAACTGCTGTGATATAGTATTGATAGATGCCATTAGGCAGATCGGCATCGCGGTAAGTGAGATCGCTGGTTCTTTGGATGATCACTCCATCCCGTGCAACGTCGTAACCCAGCAGAGAGCGCAGTCCACCGAATGTGGCGGGAACGTTCCAACTGAGGATCACATCGTCATCGTCTTTCTGATAGCTCAGGCTTGTGGGCGGATAGAGCAGTTCCACGCTGGCTGTGACAGGAGCGCAGGGGTCCGAGATGCCAGATTCAGAGGCATTGCTGCTCTGCAGATAATAGCTGTAGCTGCCATTTGGCAAATTGCTGTCCTGATAGCTGTTCAATGCCAGATCGGCAATCTGAACTCCATCCCGGAACAGCAGATAGCGCACCTGGGTGCCGGGCAGAACGTCCCAACTGAGGTTTACGGCATCCAGAGCTACCTCGGCCAAGAGCCCTGTGGGTGGCCAAGGATATTCTATAAAGGGGTTCACGCTGTTTGAGGGCTGGGATTCTCCGCTCTCGTAAAGTGCTGTGACCTTATAGCTATAGCTGCCATCGGCCAAAGCCAGATCCGTGTAGCTGAGCTCCGTAGTCTGGATGAGGAGGGCGTCATTTCTGTAGAGTTTATAGCCTAGCAAGCCGCGAGGTCCCGTTTGAGGAGCTTGCCAATTGAGCACTACATCATTGCGGTTCAATACACTATGCTGCAATTGATTGGGTGTATAAAGCACCTGCACGGTAGCGCTAATCGCATCTGTAAAAGCAGATTCTCCTCCGGCATAAAGCGCACTTACTTTGTAGATATAGACACCATTGGCAAGTCCAGCATCGGTATAGCTATTACTGCTCGTTTGGGCAAGCAGTAGATCATCACGATAAACTTTATAGCCCAGTAGTCCACGTCCACCGCTGGTGGCGGGAATTTCCCAGTTCAGGCTTACGCTGGAAGCAGTTACGCTGTGTTGGAGAGCCAGGGGTGGATACAGGATTTCCATCTCCACTTGGATGGTCTCACTGGGCAGGGCTTCGCCGGAATCATAGACGGCCGTCACCCAGTACTGATAGACGCCATTGGCCAGATCAAGATCATCATAGCTGGTGCTGGCAGTCTCAGCCAGTAGAGCCGAGTTGCGGTAGATCCTGTAGTTCAGTAGATTGCGGTTGGCCTCCGAAAGCCGGCCTGGCCCTGTGGGAGGGGCGTTCCACCAGAGGTTGACATCGTCGCCATTGATCTGATAGTTCAGCGCATTCACGGGATACAAAATCTCTATCTGCACTCCGTTCACAGTAGCCTGGGTGGATTCTCCGCTAGTGTAAAGTGCAGTTACGGCATAGTCATAGACGCCATTGGGCACGCTGTTGTCGTTGTAATGGTTATTACTGCCACCATCGATCGTAGCCAGCACAGCTCCGTTCCGATAGACTTTATAGCCCAAAAAGCCTCTCAATCCACCGTGTGTGGCAGGGATATTCCAGCTCAAAAAGACGTCTGCAAGACTTACTGTAGCAGAAAGTGAACTCGGTGGATACAGGACTTCTACCAAAGCCACAACAGCAGTGGAAGGTACAGATTCCAGACCGGAATAGAAAGCGGTGACCTGGTAGCTGTATTCCCCATTGGGGAGATTCAAGTCCTGATAGCTGGTGGTATTGGGATTGAACACAGCCGCGATCACAGCGCCATCGCGATAGATATAGTAGTGGGTCAGAGCTCTGCCGGAGAGTGGATTAACCCAGGAAAGCGTCACATCATCGTCATTTACCACTACCGTCAGTCCTGTGGGCGGATAAGGCACTTCCACGCTCACTGTGACAGGTGCCGAAAATCCGGATTCGGTATCTGAATATACAGCCTTGATCTGATAGCTATAGCTGCCATTGGGCAGGTTTTGATCTGAATAGCCGAGCAGGAGTGGATCCTCAGAGGAGTGGATCAGAGCGCTATTGCGGAAGATCTTGAAGCCGGTGAGGAATTGGGTCTGAGAGATCGGAAGCCAGCTCAGGTTCACGGTCGAGCCATTCACCACAGCCTGAAGCCCAAAAGGAGGCTCCGGCACGCCTACAGCAAGCAAAACAGTATTGCTGGCAACCGATTCGCCGCTGGCATAGATGGCGCTAACTTTATAGTAATAGGTGCCTTGAGCCAAACCAAGATCAGAGTAATCCAATTCTTCAGGATTTTCGATCTCGGCGATCACCAGATCGTCACGATAGAGTTTATAGCCCATCAAAGCCCGGTTTCTGAGCAGGGGAGGGGCTTGCCAGCTCAAATAGCCGGTATTCACGCCGCTGAGCTCTGCCACAAGATTGGTGGGCGCATAAGGAACTTCGATGGTCACGCTGGCGCTATTGCCGGGCCCGGAGAGCCCTTCGGCATACACTGCACGCAGGTGATAGGTGTAGTCCCCATTGGGGAGGTTGTAGTCGTTGTGAAAGTTCTGCGCGGGATTGTTGTATTGCACGATCTGGGTGCCATTGCGATAGACACGGTAGCCGAGCAGCGATAAATTCGGCCCGGCAGGAGCTGCCCAGTTAAGTGTAACATCATGACCGCCAATGATCTGCGCTTCCGCAAAGCGAGGTGGGTTCAGGGGCGTGGTGCCTGCGGGAAAGTCCACAGCGTCCACCCAGGCGCAATCTCCATAATAGGTGGTGGCGCCGTCTTTGCTATAAGTCCAGCGAAATTCATGCACTCCGGGAGTCACGGGATATTCATGATATTCCCAGGATCCGTTTCCAGACCAGCGCTGCTGTTCCACTCCATCGATCAGGAAGGCCAGATGGTCATACAGATTATTAGGCTGGGATTCGCAGGAGACTTTTTTGTAGAAACTGATGGTATCCGGTTCAGTTACGTTGATTTGGATAAACATTGAACTGCTTTGGTTGTCGTTTATATTACCGCTTTTGGCGGATTGCGAGCCATAAAAGAAGGCTTCGCTGGAAATGGTCCAATTGGCATGGCCAGAAAATTGCCAGTTGTAATTGCTGAAGTCAGTTTCAAAGTTCTCGTCTATACTGATGGGGCCCAGGCTGGGACGGATGCCCGTGAGCATTTGTTGGGCTGTATCTGGGATGAGCTCTCCCTGGTAGGAGAGGTTGTTGAGTTCCACCCAGGCATCCGGGACATTCGCGTCGCTCCAATTGATGTGAAAAAGGCCGTCTTCATCGTAGCCATCCACTATGAAGGCCACTTCCCGTCCGCTAAGCAAGGTAGCGGTATAGATCACAGGACGCGAGGCATCCAGTTCCTGGCGGATCATCGCCTTCCAATAGAAGTTGGTGAATTCTTGCCGGTCCCGGATCTGCAGGCTGGTGTCATAGCTGAAAAAGTTGATCAGGGAATTGCGCACATTGCTCAGGGTAGAGCTGGAATTCTGCGGTTCATAATCTGTATAAACCGAGGCGCCGCACATGAAAATAAAGCGTTGTGTGGCCTGAAAAACCAGCGTGTTTGACATCCCACTCCAGTTTATCTCCGGGGCAAAATTTGAAGTGATAGTCCCATAATTGTCATCCACATAGGAAACGCTGCCTGTACCCAGGGAGGGATAAGCCCAATACTTCAGCGTTTTGGCCAGAGCCAGAGCATGAGAGCCGGCATTGGCACGGTTTGCGTAATTTCCGGGACAGCGGGCGTTCCAGGGATCGCTGGAATGCCACTGGGGCAGGATCAACGGATCCACAGAGCGGTAGGTGGCAGAAAACAGGATTGACGCGGCAAATAGTAGCGCGAAAGTAAATAACAATTTTGGGTATGCTTTCATTTTAACCTCGAATCAAACGGATTTTGTCTATTTGATTATATTAGATGCAAAAATAGCGCCAAGATTGAGTTTTTTTGCTGTATGGAGGCTATGTTTATCAAGTTTTATAGATTTGTGTAAGTTCCAGTCTATAGTCTCATGGTCTTTTAGAGCAGATTTTAAGTTCGGATATCAAGTAGTCTTGGACAAGGCGCTCTTCGGCCTTCAATGTGATTTCGATTCGTCTTTAACTCGAGTTGACTCGAATATCTGAGTCAACTCGAGTCGAAAGTTCGTAAGAAGCGAGTCAGGTGAAAGAGGGTGTGCCGGGCTGTCTGGTCTCTACCCTTTATCTTGCTTGATTGTCTTGAGCCTGGCGCCACTTTTGTTTTGACTCTAAAACGATCTTTCCTCCTATTGCCGCTATGTTTTGTTTGGCCTATATCATTTAGCTTCGTTGATTGCTCTGAGATTACCTTGGTCGTTTTTGAGTTAAAACAAAAGCAACGCTGATCGGATATTTTGACATCGTAATGGTGACGAGATGGCTTGATATTCCATCATGATCAGCACGTTGTTTCTATCAAATAGGCCATGCCTACAGGCTATCTAAAATGCCGTCCCGATGGGACTCAGGGGTATTTCGTCGTTGGTTTTCTATCTGAAATAGCGTGCCTACAGCACTCTTTAAGGTATTTTGTTGATTGGTCTATCTGAAATGCCGTGCCTACAGCACTCGTTCGGTCTGGCTTGACAAAGAAATCCGGTAAATCTGCCCGATCCAGCCAATCCGCGTGACTATCAAAACTGCCGTGCTGCATAGGATTCCACTGTTTAAACTCTCATTTTTGGTTTATGAATGACTGGTAGTTTGTTTGGATAAAAGAAGATAAAGGTGGATCTGAAGCAGGGCGCCCCGATCAAAAATGAAAGTCAAAACAGCGCCGCGGGCAGCCAGCATGATGATTCAATTTGCCGACCTGTTTCCCTATGAACAGATTGTCGTTACACTGTCACGACAATTGAGCTGGTCACAATTGTATCGCTTATCCCAATCAACGACCAGCTACCCAGAGAGTTCTATATAGGCTGCTATGCGGCATGAACCTCCTCAACCCTCTAAACCCTCTCAACTTTCTAAACCCTCTATACCTCCCAACAAATAAATCCGCCCGATCCAGCCAATCCGCGTAACTATTTAAAGCGCAGGGTTGGACAGCTGCACACTGCCCAATTACCATCATTTCAGCCCCTTATCCACCCTCCTCAGCTTTTTTGATTGACAAAAAAGCCTATGTGCAAGTTCATGTTCTGATTGACATATTATATAAAATAAACTAAGGTCCGGATTTGTGTTTAATGCCGTTACGCAGCAAAGGTGAATCCGGTTCAGCTAGAACAGAGCCTAAGGAGAATAGAAATGGCTGTACCAAAAAGAAAGACATCGAAGACCAGAAGAGACAAGCGCAGAACTCATGACGCCCTCACGGTTCCCAGCTTCAGCACTTGCCAGAAATGCAGCGAGCCCACCCGTTCACATCATATATGTGAAAATTGTGGTAGCTACAATGGCAGACAAATCCTCGCAGTAAAGGAATAAATTTGCGCGTAGCGCTGGATGCCTTTGGCAGTGACAGTGCACCGCTCCCCGAGATAGAGGGTGCTGTGCTGGCTATCAAAGAAGACCTGTGCAGAGAAGTGATTTTGGTGGGAGATGAAAAGATAATCTCCGCTGAACTCAGCAAATACTTTTACGATCCTGCCCGCATCAGCATCGTGCACGCTTCCCAGCGCATTGAGATGGGAGATAGTGCCGCGGCTTCTGTGCGCACAAAACGGGATTCTTCCATGATGCGCACCATCGCCTTGCACAAAGAAGGCAGGGCGGATGTGGCAGTATCTGCAGGTAATACCGGAGCCATGATGAGTGCCTCCCTGATTACTCTGGGACGCATGAAAAACGTGCTCAGGCCTGCCATTGCGGGAGTATTTCCCACCCAGAGCGGGCACCAGGTTATCTTGGATATCGGTGCCAATGTGGATTGTAACGCTCAGCATCTCATGCAATTTGCCGTGATGGGCTCCAAGTATTATGAATTCTTTTTCAACGTGCCCCAGCCCAAAGTGAGCCTGCTCAACGTCGGTGAAGAAAGTGCCAAGGGCAACGCGGTGTCCAAAGAAGTGTATCAGCTACTGTCTGAGAGCAAGGACATCCATTTTGCCGGCAATATCGAAGGCAAAGACGTGCTCAGCGGCATCACGGATGTGATAGTCTGCGACGGCTTTGTGGGCAATGTGATGCTCAAAACTATTGAGGGAGTGGGATTTTCGATCTTTGAAATCCTCAAAGAACAGATCAATAAAGATTGGATAGCGAAACTCGGAGCCATGCTCTCGTACCCGGTATACAGCTATATCAAAAAGAAACTGGACCACACCGAATATGGCGGCGCCCTTTTGGTGGGACTCAACGGCATATCCGTGGTTTCGCACGGACGCAGCAATGCCAAGGCGATCAAAAATGCCATCCGCATTGCAGCGCGCATAGCGGAATCAGGTTTTGTGGAAAATACAAGAGATTATTTTGAGAGGTTGTAATGGGACTTTATTTTGCTAAATTCTCTGCCTTCGGGAGCTTTGCTCCTGCCAAGATTCTAACTAATCAGGATCTGGAAAAGATGGTGGATACTTCCGATGAATGGATCCGTAGCCGCACCGGTATGGTGGAACGTCATATTGCCAGTAAAGAGGAAGCAGCCAGTGATCTGGCCTATCAGGCAGCACTAAACGCTATCGAAGCCTCCGATGTGAAGTATAAAGACATAGATCTGATCATCGTAGCCACAATCTCCGGAGACCATCCCTTCCCTTCCACAGCCTGTCTTTTACAACACAAACTTGGCCTGAAAAACATACCCGCTTTTGACGTCTCCGCCGGCTGTACAGGATTCATTTATGCCTGCGAGGTGGCCAGACAATTTGTGGAAAATGGCGGGGCGCGCAACGTCCTGGTAGTGGGTGTGGAAATCCTCACCAAGATCACAAATTGGACAGACCGCAATACCTGTGTGCTCTTTGGCGACGCAGCCGGAGCCGCAGTGATCTCCAGAGCAGAGCCCACCGACATTTCCAGAATCATCGATATCAAACTCGATGCCGATGGCAGTATGGGAGATTATCTGATCCAAATGGCAGGTGGATCCCGCTTGCCAGCCAGCCATGAAACTGTGGATGCAAATCAGCATACCGTGTATATGGAAGGCAACCGAATTTTTAAAAGCGCAGTCAAGAGCATGTATGCCTCGTCTGATGAACTGCTGAGGCGCAACAATCTCACTTCTGCCGATGTGGATTGGGTGATACCTCATCAAGCCAATCTCAGGATCATCGAAGCCCTGGCAGACAAGATGAAAGTGCCGATCAATAAGGTGATCATCAATATCCAAAAATATGGCAATACCTCCTCGGCGACGGTTCCTCTGGCTACTGATGAAGCGATTCGCAGCAAGAAAATCCGCAGAGGCGACATCCTGCTCCTTACTTCTTTTGGCGCAGGACTCACCTGGGGCAGCGTCTTAGCCCGGTATTAGAGGCAGCATTATGAAGATAGCATTTGTGTTTCCCGGCCAGGGCGCTCAATATCTGGGCATGGCTCAGGACTATATCGATGGGGACCCTGCTGCCAAACAGACCTTGTTGGATTTTGACAGCGAACATGGCACAGAACTCTACAAAGCGATGCTTGAAGGGCCGGAAGAGCTGCTCAAACAGACCTCTCTCACCCAGCCCGCGATTCTTTTTCACAGCATTTGCGCACTACGCAAGTTTCAAGAGCAGTACAATGTAAAGCCGGACTTTGTAGCCGGACACTCCCTGGGAGAATTCTCAGCTTTGGTGGCCTCCGGTATTCTAACGCTGGAAGACGCCATGCACATCGTGCACAAACGCGGTGAATTTATGACTCAAGCCGTGGGGGATATCCCCTTTGCCATGGCTGCGATAATCGGCCTGGATGCCCAGACGGTTACGGCTGTCTGCCAGGAGATCAGCGAGCAGTATCTGGTGCAGGCGGTGAATTATAATACCCCGGTGCAGACGGTGATTTCCGGCACAGCAGAAGGGGTGAAACTGGCCTCAGAACTGGCCAAAGCCAAAGGTGCCAAAAGGACGATCCCACTAATAGTGGGCGGTCCTTTTCATACTCCTCTGGTGGGCAAAGCCAGCGGCTGGTTGATTACCGAAATGGATAGATTCAGCTTCCTGCAGGGCACGATCCCCGTGGTCTCAAATCTGGATGCTCAGCCCAGCCTGGATGGCGATCTTGCCCGCGAAAAACTAGGCCAGCAGATCATCTCTCCGGTGCGTTGGGTGGAATCAGTCCGCTTTATGATTAGCAGAGGAGTTACTCACTTTATAGAATTTGGTCCCCAGAAAGTTCTGAGCGGGATGATAAAGAATATTGACAAAGAAGTGCAGGTTAATTCTATTGACCGCATCGTGGATCTTGCTGCGCTAAAAGAAGTTCTTAACTGAATGGTGTTCAGCACAGCAGACCTAAGAGATTAGAATAAGGAATATATAATGCACGAACTTACAAAACAAATAGTAGTGATTACCGGGAGTGCCAGAGGCATTGGCTTGGCCATTGCACAGCGTTTTGCCTCCGCCCAGGCTACGGTGATCGTGATCGACCTCAATGCTGAACTGGTGGATAAGGCGGTACAAAGCCTGAAAGCCCAGGGCGGCAAAGCCTTTGGTTATATCGGCAATGTGACCGATGGCAAAGCTATCGAAGAGCTTTTTGCCCGGATCGTGGCAGAACACGGCGCTATCGATACTTTGATCAACAACGCCGGCGTCACCCGCGACAATCTCGTGCTGCGCATGAAAGAAGAAGAGTGGCAGCTCGTGATGGACATCAACCTCAAAGGCACCTTTATTTGCACACAGAAAGTTTTTAAACATATGATGAAAGCCCGACAAGGCAGCATCATCAATATTGCCAGCGTGATCGGGCTGATGGGCAATGCCGGTCAAGCAAATTACGCCGCTTCCAAAGGTGGTATGATCGCTTTTACCAAAAGCTGTGCCAAGGAATTTGCCAGCCGCAATGTAAGAGTAAACGCAGTGGCCCCCGGTTTTATCGAAACCGAAATGACCGCTGCCCTCAGTGATGACGTCCGAGCCAGTTACGCCAAAGCCATCCCCTTGGGGAAAATGGGCAGTCCTGACGAAATAGCCAAGCTTTGCCTGTTTTTGGCCAGTGAAGACAGCTCATATATCACCGGTCAGACCATCGCAGTAGATGGCGGCCTCACCATGCATTAAACAGCATTTACCCAAAATAAAACAGAGTAAAATCTCTTCAGTAACATAGGAGGAACAATGGATATTGAAGCAAAAGTAAAACAGATAGTAATGGATAAGCTGGGCGTAGAAGAAGCTCAGGTCGTTCCTGAAGCAAACTTCATCGAAGACTTGCGTGCCGATTCTCTGGATACAGTAGAACTGGTAATGGCATTTGAAGATGAATTTGGTCTGACCATTCCTGATGAAGATCAGGATAAACTTCGTACCGTCGGCCAAGCCATCGATTACCTGAAAGAAAAACTCGGTTAATCGAGAACCACAGCGGAATCAATCCTGATAGAAAGTATTATCAGGATTGGTTCCATTATAGATCTTTCTGTTTCTGTACTTGCAGACGCCGCTGAAAAGGCTGCACTGCCAAAGGCAGACCCCAAAAATACGAGGTATATATGACAAAGAGAAGAGTCGTGATAACCGGCTATGGCGCCATTACCCCGGTGGGACACAATGTGTCTCAGACTTGGCAAAGCTTGATCAGTGGAGTAAACGGTGTGGGTATGATCACCCATTTTGACACCACCAATCTCCCGGTGAGGATAGCCGCCGAAATAAAGAATTACAAAGCTGAAGACTATTTTGACCACAAAGAAGCCCGCAAGATGGATCTTTATACCCAATATGCCATGATCGCGGCACGAGAAGCCGTGAAACATGCCGGCCTCGTCCCCGGAAATTTTGATCCGGACCGCACCGGTGTGATTACCGGAGCTGGCATTGGCGGAATCCAAACTTTTGAAGAAGAATGCATAAAGTGTCACACAGCCGGACCTCGCCGCATCAGTCCCTTTTTTATTCCCAAAATGATCGGTAATATCGCTGCAGCTCACATCAGCATCGAACACAATTTTAAGGGCATCAATTTTAACGTGATGAGTGCCTGTGCCAGTGCGAACCATGCTCTGGGCACAGCCATGCGCGCTATCCAATACGGAGATGCCGACATCGTGATCTCAGGCGGCACAGAAGCTGCCGTGACCCCTCTGGCAGTAGGAGGATTTTCCTCCATGCGTGCTCTTTCTACCCGCAACGACGATCCTGCCACCGCTTCCCGTCCTTTCGACAAGGAACGCGATGGTTTTGTGATGAGCGAAGGTGCCGCAATTCTGGTGCTGGAAGAGCTCGAACATGCCAAGGCCAGAGGCGCCAAGATCTATGCCGAAGTGGCTGGTTATGGTGCCAGTGCAGATGCCTATCACATCACCGCTCCCACGGAAGATGGAGAAGGCAGTGCGCGGGCGATCTTGCTCGCCATCAAGGATGCCGGTCTGAAAACGAGCGATATCGATTACATCAATGCCCATGGCACATCTACGCCGCTCAACGACAAAGGTGAGACTCAATCCATCAAAACGGCCTTTGGTTCCAGAGCCTATAAAATGAAGATAAATTCCACCAAATCCATGGTGGGGCACATGCTGGGCGCAGCCGCGGGCATCGAAGCCATCGTCTGCATCAAGAGTATCGAAACCAGCATTATCCACCCCACGATGAACCTCGTTAATCCCGATCCCGATTGCGATTTGGACTATACCGCAGGTTGTGCAGTGCAGCATGAAGTGAATGCCGCACTCTCAAATTCGCTGGGTTTTGGCGGACACAATAGCGCGTTAATTATCACCCGCTACAAAGACTAAACGGTTATTGTTATTGGCTCCCATCGCCGGTTATGCTGTGGTGGGAGTTCATAACTCAAGTATGAGTAAGAAATTGAAGAAAATCATCTCCCAGATCCTGGAATATTTTAACGGCAGCCGCATACCTGAGGTTTATCCCAAATGGGAAAAAAGCCTGGTCACCCTGCAAAAACGCTTTGACTACAACTTCAACGATCTCACCCTGCTCAAGGCTGCCCTCACCCACAAATCCTATCTGCACCGGCATTTTAACGATCACAAACTGCCCTCGCCTTTTGAGCGTATGGAGTTTTTGGGTGATAGCATTCTGGGCTTTGTAGTGTCCAAAGAGCTTTTTAACCGGCATCCGGATGAGCAGGAAGGGAAACTCTCCAAGCTGAAATCCAAGATTGTCTCCGAAACCTATCTCACCCTGAAGGCAAACAATCTGGAGCTGGGCAAATATCTATTGCTCAGCCATGAGGAAGCCGCCTCCGGAGGTGCAGAGAAGGCCTCCATTCTTTCGGACAGTGTGGAAGCACTCATCTGTGCGATCTATCTCGATAGCGGCATCGCTGCGGCCACCAGGTTCGTCAAAAACCATATACTGGTGGATTATGCGCAGACTGTGATGCGGGATGAACTGGTAAATTACAAATCCATTCTTCAGGAATACCTGCAAGGGCACAATCAGGAACCTCCCAATTACGTGACTATAGGCGAAGAGGGACCGGAGCATCAGAAGCTTTTTACTGTGCAAATCCGCATTGGCGACAAGATCTGCTGCACCGGCAAGGGCAATACCAAGAAAACGGCACATCAGGAAGCTGCCAAAGTGGCCTGTCAGAAACTGGGTATATAAGCGCAGCCAGAATCAGGAGACTTCAAACAGGATTCGATCCGTCCCGGATCGAGGATATCGGAATTGGCAGCACAGGATTGCAGGCGTCCCCGCCTGCAGGAGCAGGGAACCTGCTCTTTTTGAGAGTAGGGAACTACTTTCTCTAAGACCTTTGGTCTTACTGGACGCGAGACGCATCCAATCCTGCAAGTGTTCCTGCAGAGCTTGAATTGGCAGCACAGGATTGCAGGCGTCCCCGCCTGCAGGAGCAGTGAACCTGCTCTTTTTGAGAATAGGGAACTACTTTCTCTAAGACCTTTGGTCTTACTGGACGCGAGACGCATCCAATCCTGCAAGTGTTCCTGCAGAGCTTGAATTGGCAGCACAGGATTGCAGGCGTCCCCGCCTGCAGGAGCAGTGAACCTGCTCTTTTTGAGAATAGGGAACTACTTTCTCTAAGACCTTTGGTCTTACTGGACGCGAGACGCATCCAATCCTGCAAGTGTTCCTGCAGAGCTCGAATTGGCAGCACAGGATTGCAGGCGTCCCCGCCTGCAGGAGCAGGGAACCTGCTCTTTTTGAGA
>JAJBAW010000039.1 GCA_020532545.1 Candidatus Cloacimonadota bacterium
AAGACCTTTGGTCTTACTGGACGCGAGACGCATCCAATCCTGCAAGTGTTCCTGCAGAGCTCGAATTGGCAGCACAGGATTGCAGGCGTCCCCGCCTGCAGGAGCAGGGAACCTGCTCTTTTTGAGAATAGGGAACTACTTTCTCTAAGACCTTTGGTCTTACTGGACGCGAGACGCATCCAATCCTGCAAGTGTTCCTGCAGAGCTCGAATTGGCAGCACAGGATTGCAGGCGTCCCCGCCTGCAGGAGCAGGGAACCTGCTCTTTTTGAGAGTAGGGAACTACTTTCTCTAAGACCTTTGGTCTTACTGGACGCGAGACGCATCCAATCCTGTAGAACTGGAAAGGCCAGTGGTTTTACTGGACGCCAGGACGCATCCAATCCTGTAGAACTGGAAAGGTCAGTGGTTTTACTGGACGCCAGGACGCATCCAATCCTGCAAGTGTTCCCGTAGTGCTGTCGCTAACGGTTCCAGACTTACACAGTCCTTCCTGCATAGGCTGTCGTGTAGATATCGTGTAGATAAGAGTATTTTTCCCTACTATCTACACGTCATCTACACAACAACGAACGGGGATAGAGCAGCCAGAATCAGCGGGTGATAGCACTTCCTTCTGTGTAGATCACCAGCTTTACTTCCTTGATCAAAGCATCCGGCATGATGGGTTTATTCAGAATGTGTCTGAAGCCGGCTATTTCCAACTTCTTTTGCAGACTGGAATCCAGAAATCCTGTATAAAGAATTACTGGTAATTCCTTGATGTTTCTCATTTTAGTGCCCAAGGCAATGCCATTCAGATCAGGCATATTGATATCAGCAATCACAAGATCATAAGCAGGGGGATCTTTCACAAAAGCATCCAGAGCATGGAGCGGATTTGTGTATGCATCCACAGTGTATCCTGCATCCGTGAGAGCTTCACGGAAGATATCCACCAGGGCCGGTTCATCGTCCACGATCAGCAATCTGGCAGGGATAAAGGGGGCATCTGCTGCTTTTTCGACCTTGATTTTCTTTTTGGGGTTTTCCTTCACGGGCAGATAGATATTGATATTCGTGCCTTCGCCCAGCACACTGAGCACCGTGATAAAGCCTTTGTAACTGGCGATGATGCCATGCACGATCGAAAGTCCCAGGCCGGTGCCTTCGCCGATGATTTTTGTGCTGAAATAGGGATCGTAGATCCGGTCTATGATTTCGGGAGCAATGCCGCAGCCAGTATCGATTACAGACAGATGCAGGTAATTGCCTTTGCCATCGACGTCCTTGGATAGTCCCAACAGTCTAAAACCCGGAATCTCGTCCAGTTCGATGCGCAATTCCCCACCATCGGGGCGCATGGCGTGATAGGCATTGGTGGAAAGATTGATCAGCACCTGCTGCAGCTCTGTATTATCCACTGTGGCATAGGCCTCGCTCTGGATCTTAGTTTCGATCTTGATATTGGCGGGAAGCAGGGCTCTGATCATGGGCAGGGATTCTTCCACGATGTTTTTCAGACAGAGGTCTTCTATATCCTGCTCGCTTTGCCGGCTAAAGGTGAGAATCTTGCCAATCAGGCTTTTGGCACGCAGGCAGGCTTGCAATGCCGCAGACAGATCATGTTCTGCCTGCTTGGGCTGCCGGATCTTCCCCGAAGCCAGTGCTACATATCCTGCGATGATGGTGATGATATTATTAAAGTCATGCGCGATTCCGCCCGAAAGCGTACCGATAGATTCCATTTTTTGGGATTGCCGGAGCTGCTGTTCCAGGTTCCGGATATCAGACATATCTCTGGTTATAAAGATAAACTTGCTGGCCTGGCCATCGTTATCCAAAACCACTGAGGCGCTGAGAAGTCCGGGAAAGCCTTGTTCCGGTATCAGTTCCAAGGGGATATCGCGATTCTTGATATAGCAGCCTTGTTCCGGCCCTAGTTCGAAACGGATATCGCGATTCTTGATATAGCTACCCTTGTTCAGGTCGCTCAAGATTGTTTGAATCTGGTCATGATCTGTTTTTCTGATCAGGTTTTCTATATTGGGGTTGCCTGCCAAAAAGGAGTCCCTATCGGGAATCTGCAGCAGATTCAAGGTCTCGATATTTACATCAATGATGCTACCATCCAGCTTGGTAACGATGATGGATTCCGGTGAGGTAAGCAAGAGCTTGTTGGTCTGCTCCTGCATTTCCCTGAGTTGAATCTCGGTTTTTATGCGTTCCTTAATCTCATTTAAGAGTTCCTCTTTTTGGGCGAAGAAGTTTTCGATCAAGCGTGCGACATCCGAAAATTCGTTCCTCCCCTTGGTCAAATCCTTGATGGGATCAGGGATGCTTTGTTTCAGGCTCTGTGAGATCTGGTTCAAAGGGGTGGCGATCCACTGCTGGATCAGGAAATACTGCATCAGAAAGAAGATAAAGATAAAGCCCATGGTGCCAAAGAGGATGAGATTGCCCAGATGGCGCAATCTGTTCAAAAAGGGATTTGCACTATAAAAGGTGAGCCAGGCCACTGTGTCGCGGTCTTGCCCCAATAGGGGACGAATGATTTTGGTATTGTACTGCTCTTCATCCTTTGTCTGCTCAGGTTTTTCAGTACTGATGCGGATATCATATTTCAGGGCTGTAGCCATTTCGCCCAGAAAGCTGTAGTCCCAGGCTTGGGCAATGAGCAGGTAGCCTGCGGGAGGATTATTGAGCTGTAGATCATCATCGCGGTGGATACCGGATATCGTGCAAGATAAGATCTGGTGATTGAAATCGTAAAAGAAGCTGGCTTTTTGGCTGTGAGCCAGGGAATCAAGATAGCTGGGCTCCAGACGCAGCAAAGCGAGCCCTGGATAGGCCTCACAGGCTGCACTAAACATGCTGTTGCCCTGGGGATCATAGATCTGCACCAAAGAATATCCCAGGCTCGTGATGCTGCGTTGCAACATGCTTTGGGGCCAGTTCGAATTCGGATTATGTATGTAGCCCATCATTTCGTCGCAAAGGGCGAAATTCTGGGTTTGATCCATCTGGGTTTCGTTGTTTATCTTTATAATGCTCTCTATGGTGATCTTGCGCTGGACCAGATCAGCTTCCTGATATAGCCGCATCTCCTCATGTTTGATATGGTAAAACATGTAGAAGAACCCACCAAAAACTATCGCGATTACAATGAATAATATGAGTAGTCTACTGGATACTCGCATACAAATCCCCTTTTTTAGTTTATTCTATAGCGGCTTTCTCCAAAGCTTTAGCTTTGCGCAGACGCACCAAAGCGCTGTCCACGATTTCGGCCTGGATGCTGATAATCAGTTCACGTTCCTTCTTTTCCTTGGAATCGTAGCCGGTGAGATAGCGGAGGCCAAAGACCCACCAGGGCAGATCCTTCAAAACCGGAATCCCGGCACGCACTACTACCTCGTCCGTATCAAAAAGTCCGGCGATGGTGGTTTCTTCACCATTGTAGAGGATGAGATCGGTGGTAGAGGAGCTCTTGGTAATGATGGTGGAGACATCGGAAGGGACGCCGCTGGAGCGTTCTATACTGAGCTCCAAATGGATCAATTCTTCTCCTTCCACCATCACGATGGTGGGTGTAACGTCCATAATCACACCGGTGGAGGTGAAGGAATCTGTGGTATTTCCAGCTTCATCTACAGATTTGATGGAGATATCCTGACCCACCTGGATGTGGCCGGTCTTGCCGCTGGAGACCAGAATATTGGGTTGGGCGATGATGCTGCCTTTTTGATCGGATTCTATAGCCTTGATCAAGGTATTGATCTCCATGGTGTTCTTGCCTATATCGGCAGTTCCAGAGCCGGAAAGAGTCATCAGAGAGCTTACCTGTGAGGCTCCCTGATAGCCGGCATCGATGGTTACCTTTCCATTCAGAGCTGTGGACCAATCCACTCCCAGAGCTTTCAGGTAGCTGCGGTCTGCCAGCATGGCCACGGCTTTGATGCGTATTTGTTTAGTTTTGCCATCGATGGCATTGGGATCGAGCTTCTCCAGGATGAGGTCTGCGCTGCCTGCGCCAGAGGTAGGAACACGTCCTTCCAAGCCTGCTTCGGTGAGCTCAGATCGATCGGCTATGGCAATGTAGCCCACGGCATCGGTTCTGATCAGATAGTTTTGTAGCAGGATCAGCTCAAAAGCTTTGTCATAAGGGAGATTGTTTATAGATACCCCGATCGCGCCATTGTAGGAAGACATATTGATCAGCTTCTTGCCGGAATCTCTTTCAAACAGGGGTTCCAGGACCCGCACCGCTTCATTCAGCTTCATTTCAGGGCTCAAGGAAATCTTTTCCAGCTTTTCACCTTGGGCATACAGGCCCAGGCAAAGGGTGAGTATCAGTAGGATCAGGTAGTATTTATTCATGTGTTTATTCCTCATTTTGAGAGTTAATGCTCAAGATGTAATTCTCTTCAAAACCGTACTTATTCAGTTTAAATATAGCCAGGCCGTTTCTGTAGTCTATCTTCCACAGATGTCCCCACAAGACCTTATCGCCGCGGATTAAGATCCTGATGATTCCGCGTCCGTCGCGCAGGAAGACTCTGCTTTCGCTGATGCCGATCATGTTGCAGAGCTCCACATCGATCAGCCGGGTCTCCTCTTCCTCCAGCAGGGGCAGATTTTCCCAGACCTTGGCTTTGAAGAGCGGAAATTCCTGCACACTACGGTCCATAGGCTTGTAGGAGACACTGGATGCCGGAACCCCTACATCTGAATAGTGGGTTCTGAGGATCATGGAGAAACTTACCGTGTCGCTGTGTGCGATGTTCTCTGCTGCCAGGGAGATGTCTTCCAACGTGATCAGTGCCCTTTGATATTCCAGAAGGCGGGTGAAGTGCACCACATCCATGTAGTCACTTTTCCCGGAGATCACATATTCGTTGTAGGTCTTGGCTTCGTCTCCTCCAGAGAGGGCAAAATCGTAAATAATATCTTTACCCAGCCAATTCAAGGCCTTCAGAAGGTAGTCGTAAGTAACTATCTGATTATCCTGTTGCAAGATCACCTTGCCCTGCTGTGTCGCCATGAATATCTGCAGTTCATGTTCTGCTTCCAGGGAATCGCGATTTGCCACCAGGGAGCTAAAGTTATTAATCTGGACTTGGAGCTTTGAGTTTTCCTTCTGTCTCTCGTCCAGTTTCTTCTGGTTGCGATTCAGTATGAAAAAGCTGCCCACAGCAGTTAACAAAAACAGGCTGGCCAAAACGATGGTATTGCGTGAGGAATTTGTCATCTATTTCCTCCCTGGATATACTTCTGATCCATTGCAGCTTGCGCAGCCGCTTTGCTTTGGGGATATTCATTTTGCAGGGTTTCATAGTACTGCTTATAATCCGTTTTTGAACGCGCATAGCTCAGTCTCGCTTTGAGGAGCAAGGCATCAGGATGATAGCGGTCAAATTGGGATAGATTGGGATTCAGATATTCCTCGGCCAGGGTGTATTCTTTTTCCTGATACAATCTATGAGCCAGCCACCATCTGGTAAGCGACAAATGGCTGCTCTGCGGGTATTTTTTGATCATGGCATAGGCGATGAAGCGATACTCCAGCATGTTACCCCGGTTGATGGATTCCATAAAGGTCTGGAAGGTGCGGGCAAATTCCTTGTTCTGTGCCAGCTCTTCCTCATCCGGGACGGGAGTGTAGATCGAAAGGATCTCGGGCAGGCGGCCGTAGGTGTTTACGGTGCTCGTGACCTTCTCTTGGGGTGCTTTTTGGGGCTGTGTTTTGGGTTTGCTACGGTAGGCAGGGCTCACAGTTTCTGTGCTCACGCTTTCCGTGCTTTCACTTTCCATGTTCGCTGCAGCCTCGCTGGCCAGGAGATGATCCCAATTAACCTCTGGAAAGGCAAAATCCAGCTCAAAGTTCCAGACAGTCTGATCTTTGATCTTGGAATGGCTGACTCGTCTGATACTGCTATCGGGCAGGCCTTCTGCTATGCGGCTCACGTGTTCGCGTTTGGCGGTGATGCCGGTGATGCCGATGCGCCCATTGCTCTGTTTCATATTGGTAATCCAGCTCTTGGGATAGCGGGCAAAGGCGGTATTGATCCTGTCAAAGGTCTCTGTCCATGGGTTCTTGCCTTCCAGCAGGGTAGTCACCATCCTCATGCTTTCTTTATTGCGGTTGATTTCCGCGGTCAAGGTTTCGATGATGGCATTTTCTGCTCGCAGCCGGTTCAGCACGAAGTTCAGCTCGGCATTATCCTGCTCTGTCTGGCGCAGTTTTTGCGCTTTACCCAGGAAACTGGTGGTGGTATATAGCACCAGGCCGAAGATCAGCGTAAGCACGATAAAGCCGTGCCAGACCACCCTCAGTTCTTTTTGATTGTCCAGCACTTTGATGGCCAGAAAGCTGCATTTGCGGAAGGCCGGATTGTCTTTATTCAGAGCTTTGTAAGCCAAAGCCAGCGCCAGGGTGTAGGGGCTCAGCAGTTGGTCTTCAGAGCCGTCTTTCTCTGTTTCCTGGCTGTGGGTTACGGTGAGATTGGAGAAACTGAGCAGCCTGGCATTCATGGAGACGTTTTGGGAATTGATATAATTTACCAATTGCAGATTCGCCAGATCGCCTGCCAGCGCGATGCTCTCGGTTTCGCCCACTTGAGCGCTATCCAGAGCCAGGGCGATCTTGGAAAAGATCACATCGGTTTCAGGATAATCCTGACTGATATGGATGGGCAGAGTGGCTGTCCACTCCCCATTTTGGAAGACAAAAATCTTGCGATATTCCCGGCCCAGATAGGCCAGAAGATGTGTTCCCGAGCCTTCAAAGGCCTGGGTAAAGAGGTAATAATCCGTGAGTGCCAGATCATTGGCGTCGGCAAGCTTGTAGAAGAGCTTGGCATTGGCATCTTTAGCATATTCTTGTAAAGATTCCAAAAGCAAATTCGGCCCGGTGTGCAGCCAGTGTCTAGTGTCACCTTCGCCATTTATTACACAAGAGTGCCACTGTGCGGCCTTGATCTGGCTGGGGGAGAGCACGCTCTTGCGGAAAGCTTTGAGATCCTTTTTGCTGATTAGCCCCGGTTTGTCTTTTAGGATATGCTCTTCATGAATATTGAGTGCGATCACTCCCTGGTGCAAAGGGAATTTGGCATACATCTTGGTGGTGGGGCTCATCTCGATGCGGGGACCGCTAAAGCTGGAGTCCATGCTTATGGGAGACTGGATATCCAGATCATCCATGGAGATAGACATATCCATATCCAGATCGTTGGCATCCAGGTAAGATTCCTCCACCGGGATAAATCCGGATTCGGCTATTGAGGAACCTGCCTGATCTCCTTTGTACCAATCTCTTTCCAGGCTGAGGCTATCCACTCCTATCAGATAGGTTTCAGCCCCATCCTTACGCAGATGAACCATGCGGATGATCTGTCCGTCCTGATAGATTCCAAATGCGTCTTTTGCTGTTTTCTTCATTGACTAATCCTATTATCTCTACAGCACGGTCAGGAGCTGTTGCATACGCTTCTTGTTATTAGCAAAGTTAATTGCGGTTTGCTGGCTAATCAGGCCTTTCTGATAAAGTAACTTTAAATCCTGCTCCAAGGTACACATACCCGTTTTTCTTCCTTCCACCATCATTTGGTAGATTTCTCCGATGTTTTTGTTGCGAATGGCGGCCTGTATGCTGTGATCCACAGAGAGGATCTCTTTGGTCAGGGCGAGTTTGCCATTCACAGTGGGCACCAGTTTTTGACTCATACACACCGTCAGCACATCGGCCAGGCGGTTGCGCACGCGCTCTTGCGAATCCGGGGGAAATTCGGCGATGATCCTGTGGATACTATCGATGGCGGAGCTGGTATGCAGAGTAGTAAAAGCTTTGTGCCCGCTATCGGTGATTTCCAGCACGGTGGCGATGGTCTGCGGATCCCGCATTTCACCTACCACGATGATATCCGGATCCTGCCTCAGAGCTTCGATGGCTCCATGCTCAAAGCTGAGCACGTCCACACCCACCTCGCGATGGCGCACCAGGCATTTCTTGGAATGGTGCACATATTCGATGGGGGAATCGATGGAGACGATATGCCCGGCATTCTGACGGTTGTTCATATCCAAGATAGCATTGAGGGTGGTGGATTTACCACTGCCGGTGATGCCGGTAATCAGGACCAATCCTGTCTTCTCATATTTGAGGTTCATGCGGTTTGCCACCACTTCCGGGATGCCCAGTTCCTCCATCTCCAGGATGGAATCATTGATGCTGCGGAAGTTTGCGCCCAGAGCGTTTTGATCGAAAAAGGAGGTTCCGCGGAATCTGACTTCATGCCCATCAATCTGAAAAGAAAGAGGGAAATCCAGACTCTTTTGCATAAACAGACGCTGCCGCTGGATGGGCGACAGCCAGGAGAGGATGATGGCATTGGTATCTACCAGCGAATACTGCCCCAGCTCCTCCATTGGACTTTTGTTGCCATAGATGCGCATCCAGATTTTTTCTCTGCAGCCCGGGCCTCCTATATCCACATCAGAAGCCCCTACTTCACGGGCTTTATGCAGGATGTATTTCAGGATGTCCCGGCATTCAGTTTCCCGCTCGGCATGGTGAGTGAGCCATTGGCTGATGATCTCGCAACGCTCCACGCCCTGATAGTTTTCCGGGATCTCGCGGCTCAGTGCCTCTGAAAAGCTTAGTCTCATGCCTTATATCCTACTTCACATCATCTATGGGGTTGTTTCTGCTCAGCAGTCCCAATCTCACGATGCTGCGCCGCCATTTGATGTTCATGCATTGGATCATATTGATCATATAGCGGTCTGTAAGCCCTTTGTCGTTATAGGTAAAAAACTCAATCAGCCGTTTACGGGAGAAGTACCGGATTACGGCGTTGCTGTGTGCCCTCAGCGAGGTAAAAAGAGCTCCGGGATTGATAAAAGTTTCCTCGCCCCAGATGTCACCTGCTTTGAGGCTGTCCACCATGTCCGTATTGTAATAAACATTCAGATATCCGCGCTCCACAAAGATCATGCCGCCATCTTCTTTATCCATGGGGATGTACTCTCCGGCCTTGTATTCTTTCACCGCGCCCATGCCCTTGAAGTGCAGGATCTGATCTGTGGTAAATCCGCGCAGCAAAAGCAGCTCCGGCTGTTTGTCGCTTTCTGGTTGCTCTACGGCCTCCAGGGCGGGTTTATCAATTTTCATGCCCTGGTTCTGAGCCAGTCCGGATTCCACCGCTCGGATCAATTCATCCGGCTGGATGGGCTTGGCCAGATACATGAAGGCGGATTGACGGATGCTGCGAAAATCCACATCCAAACCGGAATAGCCAGTGGTTACGATGATTACTGCAGAAGGCTGAATCTCTTTGAGACGCGAAATCAGCTCCAGACCGCCCATTCTGGGCATATAAATGTCCACGATATACAGATCAAATTTGTCAATCGCTATCTTGTCCAAAGCGTCCAAGCCATCGATAGCGGTGGTTACTTTGTAACCCATATCCCGTAAAAAAGCTTGAAAGATTTCTCTGATGTTCTGTTCGTCGTCCACTACCAGGATCTTATAATCGTTCATTATTCTACTCCCTACCTGCATCTGCGGTTGGTATTTTATCTTTGATTGAGATCAGCGGGTTTGTTTTGAGTACCCGCACTGCCTGCATGATTTCTCCGATTCTGCTTACAGCGCTCAGGATATCCCGGGTGTTGCCCTGCAAGATGTTATCATTCTGCTCTATGGCAATTTTCTGAGTCCGGCCCAGAGACATAGTGATCACGCACAAAGGTGTATTGATGTCATGATCGAGATGGGCTATCTTACGGAGTTCCGGAATCAGGGAGTCCCAGGCCCGGAGCTTGTCTAAGTCCTGTTTCAACTGGTTGATTTCTTGTTCTAAAGCAGCAGTTTTCGCTTTGTATTTCGTTTTGCGCTGTGCCAGAAAGATGATCAGGGCCAGGCTGCACAGTATAATCACGGCAGCAAGAACCCAATAAGGGCTCATTCCAGATAGCATAAAAGTCTGATTCATAATTTTTTACCCATTCTTCACGTCGTTAATCTCTTAGATACATGATTCTGGCAGGTGCCAGTGCTGTATTGTGCCATTCAGACATCTGATCATCATCGTAGGCCTCATCATTCATAGCAATTTGGTCCATGAGGCCCATGAAATACTTGTATTGTTGTTCTCCTGGGCTTCCAGTTTTGATGTCGCGGCGACCCAAAGTTATCCCATATCCGTAGGGATAAGCCAGGCTATCTGGCGAAACATATTGCGGTTCAGGGTTTCCCATTCTGGTGCCAACTTTTACGCCATTGATATAGGCTCTGAGGACGCCCTTAGACACGCCAGCCACGGGTTCAATTCTATAGGTAAGGCCGTAAGAATTCCATTGATACTTAGTGTGGTCCAATAGTTTTGGGTAATACGGACCAATCCATAAGAATCGTTCCCATTTAAAGATATCTCCTCTTGTCCCATTCCAGGGGCCGCCATCGTGTGTTACTTCTATCTCCATCGTATCCATATCTGCTCGCGTTACAGTAAAGTGCATCTTTTTCTTAGAGCTTCTATTGTCAAACCAGATTGCGGCGGCGGGTTTGTTTATCATAGTGGCATCATAGGGGTCGCTCGGCACCCACATCAAAGTGCCTTGCTCGTCTGGATTAAATTTATTGCCTATCTTATCGATTTTGGCAAAACACATCAGGGAAAATGAATTCCCAGTTTTGATGGGTTTTGCCACCCCGGAGTTATCTGGAGCCACATACATGTGGGTAGCCCCAGACTCCTGAAGATAGCTATTAAATCCTCCCAAAAATATTAAGCAGTATTTGTTAAACGCTCCTCCCGAACTTGAGATGGCACTCTTCCAGGCTCGTGAATATATGATGGCATCATAAGCATTACCAGAGGAATCCATCATGAAAGTTTTACAGCCTACCTCTTGACCTGTAAGCAGATCGATAATCGTATGGATCACGCCTATAATAATGTCCCAAATGGTCAATGGCAAGCGCTCTACATCAATGTTCAGGATATTAGGTTTTTCAGCATCACCAAAGGGATACTTAAAAGCTAATTCGGCCGAGCGGCTTACCTTTATTCCTTGCATTTCACCCGTGACGTAGCTTCTCACCATGTAGTTTGTTTTTCCATTAAAATAGCTGTATTTCAGGCTGTCGATTGTGCAATTGCCCACCTTGTAGTTTACGAAAGGCCATACAATCGTATCTTGTAATGAGAAATTGTAGTTCAAAAAAGCAACTGAATTTGCATTCCGAATCCCATTCCTCAGCGCAAAATCGCTTACGTTTTCGGCCTCGCGCATCAGGGTATTACGCACTATGACGGTAGGCATGTCACTTAGATTGCGGTTGAGATTGATGAGTACTCCGGCAAAGATGGTGGTCATCAGGATTACAAAGATCAGCATCGCTCTACCCATGCTTACGCTCCCATTCTCATGTAGCTATTCATGAAGAAACATCTGATATATAAGCTGGTTCTGAGAGGTCTGCTTACCAGTCCCACAGAATCGCGTTTGAAGCCCAGCTCTATTCCTGCAGAGCGGATATCTGGCTTGTTGTTTGTGATCGCATCATTCTTATCAAAATACTTGAATCGCATCGATTCCACAAAGAGGATATAACCATAATACTTTACCAGACCGGATTCCACATAAGTCAAGGAATCTACATAGGCTGGGTTTGTGAGCAGCACCCCATCCTGTCTGATGGCGATCACCTCGCCCAGGTCGCTTATGCCCGGCTCCACTTTGAGTTCTATGATATGCTCGTCCGGGGTCAGCACATCCAAGTCATAGCTCCACATGGTTCTGAACTCCATACGGTCACTTAGGGCTGTTTTCACCACATCATCTGCCGGTATACCGATTCCGGCCAGAGCTATCAAGGCATTGACCTTGGAGCCGGCCTGATCCATATAGTCTATCATGGTGGAGGTGTAGATGGCTCTTTGTGCGGTTTCGGTGAGCTGGGTGCTAAAGGTAAAGAGCATCATGAGCAGCATTCCGCCGATCACAACACTGCCGATGATATCTAAGAGTACACTCATGATTACATATACGTGCGGGTATAAAGCCTATACATGTTTACAGGTCGTTTCAGGGCTGGCGGTCCGGAAACGCTTACATCCACCCGGCGAAAGAGGCTCAATGAATCAGCGGGCATCACCACGCCAAAGGAGTCGCAGACTGCAGCTTTAATGAGCAAATTATAAGTTTCGGATTGGCTGGCTATCGTTACCGATCTTGTTTTGTTGTTATAAGTACTTATGATATTGTCGAAGCCGAGCTGCTTTGAAAAGAGCTTGGCATCCACCTCATCCAGCACTTCATGACAGAGGTGATTGCACTGCACCACTAGTTGTGCATTAAAGAGGTAATCGGTCTGGCGCCAGATCGCCTGATTGTAGCTGAGCGCTACGGAGGAGAAAAGAATCACTGCAAACAGGGCCAGCACCATTTCCATCATATTCACTTTTTAATCCTCCGCGGTCACATACAGCACTTCAGAAAGGTCTGTGATGCCTTCCCGCATGCGTTCCAAACCGCTTTCCCGCATGGAGAGCATCCCCTTGCTTTCGGCGATTTCACGGATGCGATCTTCATCGATCTCGCTCACGGATTTCATGATTTCGGCGCGGATTTCCGGATAAAAATACAAGGCTTCAGCCACACTGGTGCGGCCTTTGTAGCCATTGCGGCATTTGGGACAGCCCACCGGCTCAAAGATGATGCCACTCTCCAGTTCCTCTTGAGTGATGCCGATCTGCATGGCCGCTTCCCAGCTTTCTTTGGATAGCGGTCTGCGGCAATGGGTACACAGCCTGCGCACCAGGCGTTGGGCGATGATGATATTGATGGAGTAGGCCAAAAGGAAGGTCTCAATGCCCATCTTGTATAGCCTGGTGATAGCAGAGGGGGCGTCGTTCGTATGCAGCGTGCTAAAGGTGAGGTGACCGGTATTGGCCAGCTTCACTGCAGTTTCGGCAGTCATATGGTCCCGGATCTCTCCCACCATCACGATATCAGGATCGTGACGCAGGATGGAGCGCACCGCTTGGTCAAAGCTCATTTTGTGGCTGATCTTGAGCTGTCTGGCTCCATGGATTACATATTCCACCGGGTCTTCGCAGGTCAGCACATTCACTCCGGGGTGGATCACATGGTAGAGAGCCGCCATCAGGGTGGTGGATTTTCCGCTACCTGTGGGGCCTGTCACGATCACGATGCCCTTGGAGGTATTGATGGACTTCATAAATTCCTCCTGGGCTTGCTTCTGAAAACCGAGCTTGCGAAAATCCGTAACTACTTTGCGGTCATCGATCACGCGGATCACCACACTCTCAAAACGGCGTTCATATTCCTGGGATACTATGGGCAGTATCGAGATGCGGTAGCGGATGAGATGTTCATCTACCATGCGCTGGGCAAAGCCATCCTGGGCCGAGTCTCTTTCAAAACGGTCCACACCTGTAGAGCGGTCTTTTACCACCGCAATCAAAGCTTCCGGGGGCGTATTTTCCTGCCGCATCCAGAGCTGCAATTTGCCATCCATCCTAAAGTAAACATCGCAGGTAGTCTTGCCACTGGGAATGATGTGAATATCGCTGGCGTCTTTGCGCACAGCCTCCATCAGAGCGCCTTCAAAGAGATTTACCAGGAGGCTCTTATTGATCTCTTCATCCAGCTCTTGCTCGTCCAGCTCGATTATGTCTTTTTCATCCAGATCTCCCAGCACCTGGCCGGCATCTTCCAAAAGTTGTAAGAATTCATTTTTTTGCGGGGCCACGCGTTCGATGATGTCGTCGATGGTCTTCAGCGGTGCCCAAAAGATCTCTATACGTTTGAATTGAGTGCGGGCTGTGATGTCCTGGATCACCTGATTTGTGGGATCGGAAGCCAGCACTTTGAGGATGTCGCGGCTGCCTTTTTGCAAGCCGAAAGGCAGGATTTTATGAAAGAGCAGTTTGCGTTTAAATTCTTCATCGCTATCGCGCCGCATACTGTCCAATACGCTTTTGCAAGCTTCCAATTGCCTTTCTGAAATCTCTTCAATGGTCTTTTTGTACACCGGGAAGGCGTAGTGCACGGAAAGAGCTTCATAGACCATATCATGCGGGGCGCCAAATTCGATCTCCAATACCCTGGCCAGAGCGCCAGCCGAGGAGCCCCCGTATTCCTTCATCTTATCCTCTGCCTTTTGCATGGTTTCCACGGTGAAGAATTCGTTTTCCACCAGGTATTGAGCGAATTTATTGCTTAGCATCGTTTTTTCTCAGCCTCTCACATCGTCGGTGGGGAGATCGTGGCGATCTCTGCTGAGACCACGGTAAGGAAGGTGATGGCTATAGCTACCACCAGGCCCACCAGGGTCTGGATATATTCCACCAGGTTATTCATTTTATAAGTAGTTTCGGCTTCATAAAACGTGGCGATCTGCTGGGCGGATTGCAGGATGGTACCGGTTTCCTGGCCAGTCCTGATGCGCATAAGCGCAGTCCTGGTAAAGATTCCTGCTTCCGTCATCGCCTCCACAAAGCCCATACCATCTTTGAGCATCAGGGGGATGGTTACCGTCTTGATGCGTTCCTCCATCCAGGCATTTCTACAGGCTTCGGCTGCAGTCTTGATGGTTTCGATATTGTCTCCCGCACCGCCATAGATGGTGCCAAAGACTCTGAAATAAATCTCGATTGAAGACTTGTGCAGCAAATGACCTATTATAGGCAGCTTGACGAGGCGTTTATCCCGCCAAATCTTGCCTTTGGGAGTTGCCCACCAACGCCAGATTACAAATATCGGCACGGCTACTGCTATCAGCAAGACCCACCAATACGCGCTCAGCCAATCGCTGGCCAGCAAGGTGTTTTTCGTAAGTGGAGGCAGCGGCATATCGTACTTCAAAAAGAGCTGAGCTGTAGCCGGGAAGATCTTCACGATATAATAAATCATGGCGGCGATGGTGGCTAAAAGTGCGAACATCGGAGAGATCAAGGCCTTTTTGACGTTTTTCTTGATCTCCATATCGCGTTCGATAAATTTTCCGGTAGCGTCGAAAACCTCTGCCATATTACCGCTGCGGGTGGCCAGCCCCAGCATATAAGCGGGGAACTTGCCAAAGATATGCTCAAAGCGCATAAATACTTCCCGCCCTTCGGCACCGGCCTTGAGCTGACTCTCGATCTGCTGCAGGGCGTCTTTGAAACCCCTATTGGGCTGCTCTTCTGCCAGCATCTCCAGAATCTTGCCAAAACTCATCTTGTCACGCAGCATGGTGGCCGAAAGCTTGATAAACATCATCACGTCTGCCAGAGAGGGTTTGGAGGGTATATCAAAGAGCACCGGGGAAATTTTGAACTTCTCATGTCCCATTCTGCGCAAAGCATTGGCAACTTCTTCTTTGGAGTAGGCAGTTTGTCGGCCGGAGACCGCCTTTTTACCAGGAATATAGACCTTATACAGCCAGTCCCGCTTCTGCTCAAAGGATTGAATCTTGAGCTTGTAACGCAGTTCCACTTTGGCCAATTGCTGTTTTGCGGCCTTGCTGTTTGCCGCCAGGAATGTGCCTTGTACCAGCTTGGCTTCTGGGCTGATTCCTTTAAAGCGATATTCCTTGGTCATCAAGTCTCCTTATGCGCATTTTTGCTTACGGGAAATATCTATTATGTTTAAGTCTCTTCTAGCTCTTTATTGCAATAACCACTTTCCATACAAGCTGCCTTTCTGTAAGTGAGTTCTTGCACTTACCGCAGCTTTTAACCATAAAATAAAATCATTAATTCTCTTGCTTCTATGGTCATATACCTGCATGCTAAAAATCGGTCAAGCTATTTTTTGGGTTTTTTCATGTCTTGGGTGGCAGGCCCGAAGTTTTAAGTGTCGTAGAAATCATATTCTTGCATTGTTAAATGTATGATATGTAATTTGGTAGAAGATTATAATGTCTGTCGATATATCTCATTAACAGAGGCGAAAAATAATCCCATATTCTTGATTGCTTAGTCTATCTTTCCAAAGAAGATAGCGGGCCTGACACCTATTTTGTCAAATGAAATACTTAGATTCTAAGTGCTTTGCTATTAGGCTGCTACCGAAATGACCGGTTTTGGAATTTTTGGCCCGAGGCAAATACCTATCTACTCATTTGTTGGATATTCCCTAAAGAATGCTGTAAACATGCTAACGGTTTTTTGGAGTTTACATGAAAACTGTGAGTCTTGGAATTCAAAGTGTCTAAGATAACTATCAATTTAACATAACTTTAGCGGCACTTTGGACTTCAAGCGGCAATGGGAAATCTTGCCGACGGCTGTTGAAGTCCATTCCGGCCTGTTATTAACGCTAACACTGAAATAATCGAAGCCGGATTGAACTCCAACGCCTTTCATAATCCGTAGCGAAAATGTGTTTTCAGTCAAGTTCAAGCCGGCTAAATAAACTATGCATTTACAGTTAATTATACTGCCGGCTTGGACTTCAAAGAGCAGGACCAGTGGCTTGGAATCAAACAGCGCTGCAGTTCCATATGAAGTCCAAAGAGCCCCGAAGCCAGTGGATATTTCGAAACCAGCAAAGGCTCTTTGAACTCCACACGGCACACCCTCCTTAAAAGACGAAAGGTGGGGGTTTTAACCCCCACGCTAGGAAGCTATCACCCACGCCATGAAGCTACCACCCTCGACAAGACGATTTCCTGGCCTTTCAAGGCCAGGCACCCGCAGCTATATCAACAAACATACCACAGGCATGAAATCGCCTTCCCAAAAAACTATTATCCACCTTTCAAGGCTGGGTTTGTTTCAAAGAGTGGGAGACGAATATCCTTTTATTGCCGCCAGATCAGGATTATATACCAGATGAGACATAGAGCTGCGGGTGCCCTGCCTTGAAAGGCAGGGAAAAAGTCTTGTGTCGGATGGCAGCCCGGGTGTGGGGGTTGAAACCCCCACCTTTCGTCTTTTAAGGCGGATATGAACTCATGGTGCAATGATTAAAAATCCCCACCTTTCATCTTTTAAGGGAAATAATAGCCTGTTGTGCAAATGTTCAACTCCTACCTTTCGTCTTTCAATGTGGATATTAGATTGTTGGTGCCATGATTAAAATCGGCATCCAACATCTTTCAGGGCGAATCATGACACACAATGCAAATGATAAAACCGTCTTTCCAGGCGGATTTTAGCTTATGGTTAATGGTAAATAAGCTGCCATCTTTCAGGGCTAATAAACCTATGTGGCTCAAGGATTACCCACCTCATCCGCAGTCCTCCAAAACACAATATAGAGCCTCTTTTTTCCTTCCTCAAACATTCCTCTTTACAAATAAGCATAGCCTTGTATTCTTGGAAGCAAAATTATGGAGTATAAACATGGCTACGAATTCATATGCTTTTCTTTTGTATCACGTGGTTTTTTCTACCAAGAATCGCCAGCTAACGATTCATCCAGATTACCGCTTGCGGCTGTATCAATACATGGCCGCAATAATCAAGGAAAAAGGGGGAAACCCCATCCTGATCAATGGCACTCAGGATCATGTCCACATTCTCGCCATTCTGCCCCGGCACATCTCTATTTCAGAATCTCTGCAGGCAGTGAAGGGTGGCAGCTCGCATTGGTATAACAAAGAATTTTCGGAGAATATCCCCCGTTTGTATTGGCAGAGTGGGTACAGCATCTTCAGCGTAAGCCCACCCTTGTTAGACAAAGTAAAAGGATATATTTTCCGTCAGGAAGAGCATCATCAGAATAGTAGCCTGGATCAAGAGCTGGAGAACTTTCACAAAGAGCTTTTGAAATATCACGATCCGGCGAAATATAATCCAAAGAGCGATCCAGAGCCATAAAAGGGATTAACGACAGGTTATATTTGCATAAAGGCGTGGAAATAGCCTGTATTTTATATTTGCTAAAAGGCATGGCAATGGCCTATATCCCCCATCCTCCTCGAATACATGACGATAGCCTATATCTTACACCCTCCTTAAAAGACGAAAGGTGGGGGTTTTAACCCCCACGCCATGAAGCTACCACTCTTGATAAGACGATTTCCTGGCCTTTTAAGGCCAGGCACCCGCAGCTATATGAACAAACATACCACAGGCTTGAAATCGCCTTTCCAAAAAACTATTATCCACCTTTCAAGGCTGGGTTTATTTTAAGGAGTGGGAGACGAATATCCTTTTATTGCCGCCAAATCATGATTATATACCAGATGAGACATAGAGCTGCGGGTGCCCTGCCTTGAAAGGCAGGGAAAAAGTCTTGTGGCGGATGGCAGCCCGGGCGTGGGGGTTGAAACCCCCAGCTTTCGTCTTTCAAGGCGGATAATAGCCTGTTGTGCAAAGATTCAACCTCCCAGCTTTCGTCTTTCAAGGCGGATATGAACTCATGGTGCAATGATTAAAAATCCCCACCTTTCGTCTTTTAAGGCGGATAATAGCCTGTAGTGCAAAGGTTCAACCCCCACCTTTCGTCTTTTAAGGCGGATAATAGCCTGTAGTGCAAAGGTTCAAATCGTCCTTCAAGGCAGATAGTAGATATAGCTTTTGTCTGCAAGCCAGCAATTTGCTTATCGTCTTTCGTCTGATCAGGCAGATCGTGGATATAGCTATTTTTTTAGCAGGGCGATGTTCCCGTATATTCGAAAGAGAACCCACAAAATCCTATAGGACTTCTAAGTTTTTTAGCCCCAAAATTTACACAGGATAAAGCTGGATGGCGGGGGAAATATCTTTACCCCCTAAACCTTCTCAACCTTCTCAACCGTCTCAACCTTCTAAACCCTTAATCTTGCCTTTAAAATGTCTTGGACTCGAGATGACTTAGATATTCGAGTCATCTCGAGTCCAAGATATGTTAAAAGCAAGTTAAAGAGCAAGGCGAGAAGACAGCAATTCTCCCCAAACCGTAGCAGAAACCCCATAAAGGATATTCTCATTGCAAATCCGCAGTCAGCCCGCACATGGCAATCCAATCAGAATACCCTCCAAGAATCTATAATTTGCACTCCTGCTGTGGCGTAGAAATTATCAAAGCCAAAATGGTCCTCAGAAATGTCACCATCAATTGGGGGAGATTGATCCCATTTATTGATTAACAAAAAAAGATGTGGCTAACCACATCTTTTATAAGGTTTAGTCTAACTGTATCTTAAGGGGTGACTACAGGAATGGCTACTTCTGATAGTTCTGACGTGATATCGCCAGTTGATAATGTGATTGTTGTCACGACTTGAGGATTTTTATCACCCTTTATCTCATTACCTACTCCAGTGATTACTATGGCATCTACTTTATCAGTAGTTATTGTAAATTTCCCATTTTCAGTAGTTGTTGTTCCATCATATGTTGGTGTGTCTCCCGTAGTCATACCAGTCCAACCAATATAGCCTGCAATTGATTCTTTAGTCATGTTCGCGAGAACCCTTCCATTACCACCCTGTGATATAGGAGTTTTGTAATATTGGATGATCTGGGTGCCAAAGCTTTGCGCATCTGCTGCGAGTGCGGATCTGTTGGCACTGTAGGCCTGGTTGTTAAACATTGTGATGCCGACTGCGATAGCCGCACCGACGATGATTACGCTAAGTACGATTAAAAGAATTTGTTGTGTTCCCATTTTGATCTCCTTTTTGTGGGTTATTCTTTCTTTAGTCTTTCACTGCTATGTTTGCATCCTCAAGGGATGTGACAGTACAATGAAGCAAGAGGCGTTCCAATTATCTCGGTCAGATTTCAGCATTGTCATAAACCGTTTAAAAATAGTGGCTTAAGGGTTGATAATCTTTTCTTGTTCCAGTTATTAGTCTGGAACAGTCAGAATAATCGTCCCCTTTGAGTGACACATTAGCATGATATAAGTATCAATAATGAGACAAGCTTGGGTTTTGGTAATATTTTATCTGTGTCATGAGGTTCATAGCTCGATTTTGCTAATTCAGATACCATTGTCTTTATTGATAAAGAAAAAGATGTGGCATGCCACATCTTTTATAATGGGTAATTTAAGCTGATTATCCTGCTGCTACTGCTATAGCGGGTAATTCTGCTAATGTAGCTTCACCTAAAACTGACGTTATTTCGCCAGTGGATAATTTGATAGTTGTTGTAACCAAAGGATATTTTGTGCTTTTTAACTCTTTGCCTAATCCACTGATTTTTATTTCATTAGCTCCAGCAGCAGTTATCCTATACGTTCCATTCTCAGTTACTGTTTCACCAGCCGCATTAGTCCAACCAATATACGATGCAATTTTTGGTGCAGTCATTGTATCGAGATCTCTTCCATTACCGCCCTGTGATGTAGGTGTTTTATAATATTGAATGATCTGGGTGCCAAAACTTTGTGCATCTGCTGCGAGTGCAGATTTATTGGCACTATAGGCCTGGTTGTTGAACATTGTGATACCGACGGCGATTGCTGCACCGACGATGATTACGCTAAGTACGATGAGAAGAATTTGTTGTGTTCCCATTTTGATCTCCTTTTTTTGGGGCTATTTTTTCTTTGGTCTTTCACTTCTATGTTTGCATCCTCAGGGGATGTGACAGTACAATGAAGCAAGAGTCGTTCCAATTATTGTGATCATGGTGTTTGCTCTGTTATAGTTCATTGATGAACAAGATTTTAGAAGCTAATAATTATTTTATTTAGCCAGTATTTTGCTGTGGCAAGATGGGAGGATTGACCCCTATGGGATACATGTATTCTTGGTGCTTGTATCGGTAATGGGGCAGGGCTGGGATTGGGGGTGTCTTTGCTTCGCGTCTCACAAATTATCACTCTATCAGCTTTGGCCTTGTAAAGCAAGGGCTGGATAGATTCCTGCTCATTGCTCTTTTTGGCCGGGCTTGGACGATTCCTTGTTTGTGTTTGTAGATAAATCCTCAGGATCCAAGCTTCGCTCGCAAAGAAAAAGGGGAGAGGGTTTTTGTCAAAGTGTTTTTGCGTTGTGGCGGACTCCTGCTTCAGCCTACAGCATTCGATACCTGTTTTGACTTTCATTTTTGATCTGGCCGATAAGCTACAGATTGTCCTGTATCTTCATATAATCGCAGCAAATTCCACATAATTCTCCATCCAAAAATGAGAGTTAAAACAGGGAAGTTAGCTGGTGCGTGCAGTAAAGCAAGAAATAGTCACACGGATTGTGCGGATCACACGGATTTACCCGGATAAAGAGACTATTGACGAGACTGTTGGATTGCATAAGCCAGAGTAGGGCGTTGGGCAAAAGGGCAGAAAGGTTCTGCTGTTGATGATGGGGCGCTGGATCTGGGCTTACGTTCAAAGACCTTGTATGGAAAGGGCTTTCGCCCAAAGCCCCTACAACCAAGCCCCTACCCAAATCCCTACCCAAAGGCCGTACACCAAGTGCCCTTACATAAAAGACAAAAAACTTTACTTTTTTGATCTGGAGCCGTAAACAAACACCCCGGCCAGAGAAGCAAGTGATGTGGTGCCAATAATTGTGCCTCCCACGGTTTTGTCGAAGTAGATTAATAAGCCAGAAACGCATAATGCTATCAGAGTAATAAAAAAGCCAGCATACAGGCCGGTAGTTGCATCTCTACATGCCGAATTACAATAGCTTGTTTCAAGTTTATGGCGGTGATCAACCTGCTTTTCATAAGTGGTGATAATTCTATCGGCTGCACCGGGCAGTATTCTTTCATAGTTCTCAAGTTGTTCAGCCGGAGGCAATGGCCCTTGATAGGAGGAAGAAGATATAGCCGATATATGCTTGCCATTTTGTTGTTGTTTTTGTTTGTTCTGCAGAGCCTTTTGTATGTCTTGCTTTCCCATCTATCACCCCATGACGGTTTTCATAGATTTGTGCATATCATCACCGAGAGCATCCCAATCGCTCTGAAGAGCTTCTCTGTCAACTTCATCAGGCTCTAACTTACCAGGACGTCCCAAGCTTTGGGTGAAGTCGAATATTCTTGCGACTCCAAGCAAGAATGGGCTAATATCAATTTTACAATTGATTGGTTGGATTTTGGTTAGCTTGTACATGTCCACCTCCTTGATCGACATTTACTTAACTTAAATATATAGCGTTTAATTAACTGATGAGTCCATTTGCTTATAGCTTATGTGAATCTCATCACCATAAAGACATAATATCCTATCCATCTTTTATGTCAACACAAAACTCTCAATGACTTTTATTGCAAGAGGAGAGACTGTTGGATTGCATAAGCCAGAGTAGGGCGTTGGGCAAAAGGGCAGGGATATTCAGGTGATGATGGTGGTGAGGTGGATCAGGGCTTACGTTCAAAGACCCGGCATGGAAAGGGCTTTCGCCCAAAGCCCCTACACCAAGCCCCTACCCAAGGCTCCGACATCGTTAAAACGATAAAACGATAAAACGATAAAACGTTAAAACCGTAAAACCCCAGAACCAGGGCTTTCGCCCAAAGCCCCTACACCAAGCCCCTACATCGATAAAACGATAAAACGTTAAAACCTTAAAACCTTAAAACGTTTAAACCCCAAACAATTTTACACGCATCCCCCCGAAATTTTCCAAGCCAACCTTGTAGATGCTTGATAGGAGCGGTTTGGCATATCCCCGGCCATGAACACAGAGATTTCTCGCCAAACAATTTTTCAATTCGATTTCCGAGGTCTTTCACTGGAGAATGGCGAGAAAAAAGACAGCTCAGAGAGAAATCTGGCCAATTCAGGGAGATTTCTCGCCAAGCTGCTATGTTATTTAGCCTATAATGTACCAGTCCACCCCATCAGATACCAAGCGCACATATGAATAATCCATATCCAGCTTGATGGCTTCTTCGCGTCCATCTATTTTCTCAGCATCGCAGGGATATATTTCCACCTGATTTGTTGCATCTGTTACTTTAATTACAAGATCATATCCCAGTGCACTTGCAGGATCTGGTAGTGTCAAAGTTATGGTCTTCTTAGCTGCATCTGCTATCACATATCGGATTCCCGAATCGATTGCAAAATCGTCCTCGATCATCACTGGGATGTGATTATTCGCTGCCACTCCTCCCAGAGTTCCAATCATCTGCTGATCTATAATGTTTAGCCAAGGCATATCTTTATCCTCTGACTAATCTCGCCACACATACAACACACCGTCTTTCATTGCTATCTCTCCGGGATCGCCTACTGCAGGCAGTGTCGTGACCATGTTGATCAGATCTGAGGTTTTAACTCCAGTAGCAGAAATATGCTCGGTAGTCAGCCCGTTATATATATCATTAGCACTCTTGTTCTCTACTTTGCCCAATCCAACATCTGCCTTATCAAGCGTTATATTCGAGGACAATGCCTTGCCCGCCACTGTCCGAGATGTCGGAACCTTACTATCCAATGCCACTACCAAGCCGGTTACCTGAATTAATTCCAGATCAGGGATATCACGCGCCGTCAATTCTGCAAGGATACCCGCAACACTCTTGTCCTCTACTTTGCCCAATCCAACATCTGCCTTATCAAGCGTTATGTTCGAGGACAATGCCTTGCCCTGCACTGTCCGGGTTGTTGGCACTTTGCTGCCCAACGCAGCCGTCAAACCCGTTATCTGGGTAAGGTCCAGATCAGGGATATCACCCGCCGTCAATTCTGCAAGGATATCCGCAGCACTCTTGTTCTCTACCTTATCCAAGCCAACATCCGCCTTCGTGATATTCAGATCAGCTATCACGATATTACGATCAAATCCCCCAGTAGGAATTGATAGTCTCCCCGAAGAGTCAATTCCGGCTACCCCTCCGGCAGCCCCTATTTTACTCTCATCGATCAGTTCTTTCCAAGCCATTGTTGCCTCCATTTTCTTCGTTTATTTTTACTGCCAATTGTTCCAATTCTCTATATGCTGCTTCCACTCGCACTATCTCTTCTTTGAGAAACCCGTGCCTTTTCGTCAGCTCCTGCGCCCTGTTTTTGATGTATGTGTTGATGTCCATCATCCCTCCTCTCGTTTGATGTATGGTGTTCCATTCCTGATAAATATCTGTCCCTGTTCAGCCAGAGCAGGAAAGTCGCTCCCGCTCTTTATGATATGACGATCCTTGAGCCCCACCTCCTCCTTCTTGTCGGTGATCATCGGATCCAAAAAAGTAATATCCTGGTCAATGAACCTTGTTAGCCTTGGTCTATTCAGCTCTGTAACAGGTGTTTTGTCCCTGATTAATTCCGCAAGCAACATCACGTCACCACTTTCTCATTTAGTCTTTC
>JAJBAW010000095.1 GCA_020532545.1 Candidatus Cloacimonadota bacterium
ACGTCAAAATATCAATACACGACAATCAACTGATGCTTGAGGCTACCCGCGAGGACAGCCAAGAGGAGCAACGCGGCACCATTTACCGCTGCGAGCGTTATCGCGGCAGCTACAGACGTAATCTGAGTTTGCCGGAAAACGTCGACGTGGATAAGATCGAGGCCAAAATGGCCGATGGAGTGCTGAAACTGAGCATTCCCAAGAAAGAACCGACTCCGATGAAACAGATCAACATCGATTGATTTCATCGGGACCGAGATAGATGGCCCGTGCAGAAGTGCACGGGCTTTTTTATTTGGAGAGGATTTCTATGTTTTTCTGACCCGGAAATAGCTCCGGGCCAAACAAGCCAGATTGTTTTGGGGCATGTGGAATTCTATAAGTTGTTTTGAGGGGGCGAAATTGATATATGAAAATCTATATGTAAGGTTGGAGCCTTGAAATCGATATATGGAAATCTATATCTCAGTTTGATGCTATTAAGTAGAGATATGGAAATCTATATCTCAGGTTGATGCCACTAAGTAGAGATATGGAAATCTATATCTCAGGTTGATGCCACTAAGTAGAGATATGGGTTTTTATATTTCACTCTTGTTCTCCGAAAGTGTCAACATATCTTCTAAAGATAAATACCCGATTCCTTGAAAATCCTGTAGTTTCTTCCAAAATATTCATTTTTACCAAGCTATTAACCAGTTCGTTTGCAGGATTGTAGCCTATCATTAAGGAATCTTCCACTTCCTTGATTGAAGTTACCGGAGATTGATAGAGGCGCATCAACAGTTTCCTGGCATTTTCAGCTCGTTTCCCAAGTTTCACCATGTCGCTTTCGATGCTTCTATGCAGGATCAGGATTTTATCGAAAGTCTGCTTTCCCTTTTCCGAGGTTTCCAATACTGCCTGCAAGAAAAAACGTATCCAGTGTCCGAGATCGTTTGATTCTCTTACCCGGGTTAAAGCATCATAATACTGTCCACGGTGTTTCTCAAAGAAGTCTGAGAGATACAAAGTAGGCTTCAAGAGGACATTATTACTGACAAAATATAGAGTTATCAAGAGCCTGCCAATGCGTCCATTCCCATCCAAAAATGGGTGTATGGTCTCAAATTGATAATGAGCTATGGCACAGCGGATCAGGTGTGGAACCAAAATGCTCTCATCATGTAAAAACAGCTCAAGATCATTCAATAAGGGCTGCATATCATCTATGTGAGGTGGGACATAGGCTGCATCCGCCAGGGATGAACCGCCAATCCAGTTTTGGCTCTTGCGAAACTCTCCCGGGGTCTTGTTCCGGCCTCGCACATTACTCATCAGAGTGGCATGCACCTGCCTGATCAGACGCAAGGATAAGGGTAAGCTCTGCAGTTCTTTAATAGCTTCATTCATCGCTGAGACATAGTTCTGTACTTCTTGCCAGTCATCCTTCTTTTCCGGAAGCACAGATTCCTCTTTTAGCACAACATCATCCATTTCTGTATTGGTTCCCTCTATCTTACTGGAAGTATTAGCTTCCTTAAGAATATGCATGCTTATAAACAAGTCAACATTCGGGACAATTCTGGAAAAGGCATTTAGCTCTCCCAATGCTTGTGTAGCTTTTTCCAGCAAAACGTTGATCCGTGGATCTTCCCAGGTCCATTCCTGGTTGATTTTGCTGGGCAGGAAGCTCTTGTATTGATACTGATTCCGGTAGACTCCAGAGACGAAATCTTCAAATTTCATAGCTTATTCCATTATATATTTTATAGCTTTAAAAAGCTGCATTCACGATGAGTAAGACTCATTCAGGTTTGGTCCCAATATTGGGGGCGAATTTTGCTTCGGTTTCTCTCATATTTCTAAAAACATGTCAGCAGGTTTTGTCATCATTTTTACTGATATCATACTATTTAAAAGTCAAATTATCCGTCAATATCTTTCTTTTGTATCTGCCGGATCCTAATCCATATGTCATTCTGAGGCCTTCAAAATGATATATGGAATCTATATGTTGTTTTGAGTCGTTGCAATCGATATATGGAATTCTATATGTTACGTTGGAACCTTCAAAACGACATATGGATTTTATATCACGGGTTAATGCCGTTTAGGCGAGATATGGGACTGTACAGTCTGCTTTAAGATCACCAAAACCGGGCATGTATTTCCCGATCTTTTCCAATTGTCCACAGTCTGTACACAATAAAGAAGTTGACAGATATACGAACTTGATTATCTTTAACTATATGGTTAAAAACAACATAATAAAGGACTGAACGACATGACTATAAAGAATGCAAAAGATCAGATCATAGCAGCGGCTACCAAGGAATTCCTGGCCTCGGGCTTCGATGGTGCCAGGATGCAGGCCATTGCCGATAAGGCGGGGGCGAACAAGGCGCTCTTGCACTACTATTTCGATACTAAAGAGAAGCTGTATTACATAGTCTTGAAAGCTCAGTTTGCCGGCATGATCGGCACCATGCTGCAGATCTTTGGCAGCGATGAGGAATTTGAGCCCTGGCTGAGGCATCTGATCAAGACCATTCTGAAAGAGATCACGTCCCGGCCACACTTCTCCCGGTTTATGATCTGGGAACTGAGTGCACGCAATAAGCAACTGCCCCGTCTATTTAAGGAGCTTCTTGAGGAGCGGATGCAGGGCATCTTTTTGGGAAAGATTCAGGCCAAGCTGACCAAGGCGGGAGCTGAGAACTATCCCGCAGAGCAGTTTTTGCTGAACATCCTCTCCCTGTGCATCTATCCCGGCATTGCGCGTCCGCTGCTGGAGCAGGTAATGGGCAAGGAGTTCTTTGCCAATAAGGATTTTATCGCTCAGCGGGAAGAAGAGATCTTTAAGCTGATTAAATATGGAATTATTGAACGCACAAGAGGTGACCAATGAAACGTATAATCACACTAACACTGCTGCTATTGATTTTAGCGGCTTGCGGGAAAAAGGATAAAGCACAGATCTGGACCACGATGATGGAAGCTGATCTGTATAGAGTATCGGCGCTGGCGGGAGGCCGCATCAGCAAGATATATGTGGCCGAAGGTGACGAAGTGAAAGCCGGTGACCTGATCGCGCAATTAGACGATTCTGATTTGCACTTCTCTCTGGAGCAACTGCAGGCATCGCTCCAAGAGCTTGAGGCCCAAAAGCAACTGTTCAATACGCAGATCGCTCTCGCCGCTGCAGATCTGGAATATCAAAGCCGCAGGCAAGGCCGCAGCGAAAGTCTTTATGCAGAAGAAGTGATCCCTCTGCAAAGCCTGGAAGATGGCGAACTCATGAAGAATAAAGCGGAATTGCAACATGAATCTGCGAAGAAGAATCTGCGTTTGGTGGAAGCCAAGCGGGCTTCTGTGCAGGCTCAGATCAAAGGCCTGCAAAAGAAGATAGGGGATTTTGTGATCTCTACTCCTTTTACGGGCCGGGTAGAGCATCTTTACTTTGATGAAGGAGAGTTGCTGCCGAATATGGGGCAGCTTGCCGAAGTCCTGAATGTCCAAAGCCTGGAAGCGAATATCTATGTGAGCGAGGAATATCTGGCGCAATTCAAGCCGGGGATGCCTCTCAAACTGAGAATAAACGGCCATTCCGCTGCGCTGGATGCACGCGTCATCCGCATCAGCAACAAGGCGGAATTCACGCCCAAGACTGTACTGACACCGGACAATCGCACTGTGATGGTCTATGCCATCCGTCTCAAGGCCGAAAACCCTGATGGCATCCTCAAAGACGGTATGCCAGTGGATGTGGTATTGCCATGAATGCCGCTGAAGCACAAGACCTGAGCGTTTTCTACGGCAGTACTGAAGCCTTGAAGAAGGTGAATCTTGAGGTGCCCGAAGCCATGGTCTATGGCATCATCGGGCCTGATGGAGCCGGGAAAACCACGCTGATGCGCAGCCTGTGCACGCTTCTGCCCTATTCCGCGGGCAGCATCCGGGTACTGGATTACGATGCCTTGACGGAGTCCGCTCAGATCCGCGCCCGCATCGGCTATATGCCGCAACGCTTTTCCTTGTATCAGGATCTTTCGGTAGAGCAGAATCTGCGCTTCTTTGCCAAGCTCTTCAAGGTAAGCAAGAAAGAGATGATAGCCCAGCGGGAAAAGCTCTATGGCTTCTCCCGGCTGAAGCCTTTTGCGAAGCGCCTGGCGGGGAACCTCAGCGGTGGCATGAAGCAGAAATTGGCGCTATCCTGTGCCTTGATTCACACCCCGAAGTTGATCATCCTGGATGAACCCACCTTTGGTGTGGATCCGGTCTCGCGGGTGGAATTCTGGCAAATCCTGCACGAACTAAAGCAAGAAGGCGTGAGCATCATAGTCTCCACACCCTATATGGATGAAGCGGTGCAGTGCGACCAGATCACCCTCTTGCACAAAGGGAGCGTGATCGGCCAAGGCAGTCCGAATGAGATTATCGCGCGGTGGCAAGGGAAACTGTACAAGCTCAAAGGTGACAATCTCCAGGAATTGTACAAATACCTGCAAAGCAAGGTGGACAAAGCGGATTTACAGCTCTTTGGCTCCGAGATTCACCTATACAGCAAGGATGAACTGCACGCAGAACTAATAGATACCTGGAAGCATGAATTTCCCAGCCTGAGTAGCTGGGAGGAGATTCAGCCCGGGATGGAAGACGTCTTCCTGAAGATGATGCAATGATACACACGGAGCATTTAGTAAAAGATTTTGGCACATTTAGAGCCGTGGACGATATCAATCTGGATATCGCCAAGGGTGAGATCTTTGGTTTCTTGGGTGCGAATGGCGCCGGTAAGACCACTGCCATCAGGATGATCATCGGCCTCGTGCTGCCCACCAGCGGACAGATCATCGTGGACGGTCTGGATATCAGCAAGGGCAGCGAGAAAGTCAAGCACAAGATCGGCTATATGAGCCAGAAGTTCTCCCTGTACCCGGATCTGAAGGCCATCGAGAATCTGGAGTTTTACGCCGGCATCTATCAGATTCCCTTTCGCCAGGCCATGAAGAATATCCAGCCCATCATAGAGCAATTTGGCCTGCAGGACATCCTCAAAAGCCGCACAGAAGACCTGCCCATGGGCTACAAACAGCGTCTCAGCCTGGTGGCGTCCCTGGTGCACGATCCGCCTCTGGTCTTTTTGGATGAACCCACCAGCGGGGTGGATCCTCAAGCGCGGCGTGAATTTTGGCAAGTGATCAACGATCTGGCCTATGCCGGCAAAAGCGTGATCGTGAGCACACACTTTATGGATGAAGCGGAGTATTGCCACCGCGTGATCATCATGCAGGATGGACGGGAAGTGGCTTTGGGCAATCCGGCAGAGCTCAAAGCGGAGCATTCCTCGGCCACTATGCAGGAACTCTTTTTGAAAGTTTTGGGGGAAGACCATGCCAAACCTGAATAGAATCAAAGCGATAGCAGAGAAAGAGGTGTTTCATATCTTGCGGGATTCCCGCACGCTCACGATCATCTTCATCATGCCGCTCTTGCAGCTCATCATCTTCGGCTACGCCATGAATATGGAGATCCGGCAAGTACCTCTGGTGGTGGACGATAGCGCCCTGAACAGCAGTTCGCGGGCCCTGGTGGATGCTTTCATCCACACGGATTACTTCCGCTTGGTGCCCAAAAGCGAAGGGATCCTGAATCCGGGCGAGCTCTTCAAAGAGCGCAGAGCTCAGGCCACGCTCAGCATTCCCAAGGGCTTTGGCAAAGAGAGTCTTACCGTGCTGCTGGGGATTGATGCCTCGGACCCCAATAGCGCCCAAATGATCCAAAACTACGCCACCGGCATCGTGAATACCAGATTTGCCCAAGCTGGCGCCGGCATCAATCTGCAGCCTCTCATCCTCTACAACCCCGATATGAAGAGTTCTTTCTTCTTTGTGCCGGGCCTGATCGCCCTGATTTTGGTGATGATCTGCGCTCTGCTCACCAGCATCTCCATCAGCCGGGAAAAGGAAATGGGGACGATGGAGCAGATCCTGGTCTCGCCAGTTTCGGCCACCGAGATTCTCCTGGGCAAAGTGATCCCCTACATCTTTCTGGGGCTGATGGATGCACTGCTCATTCTGGCAGTAGGCATGCTACTGTTCCAGGTGCCGTTCCGGGGTGAATTTATCGTCTTTTTGGGCTTCACCTTCCTGTATGTACTCACTTCGCTGTGTCTGGGCCTGCTGGTCTCCACAATGGCCAAAACCCAGCAGGGCGCCATGATGATGGCTTTGGGGATGACCCTTTTGCCCACCTTGCTGCTTTCCGGATATATGTTTCCCATCACCAGCATGCCGGTGATCCTGCAGAAGATTACCTACATCATTCCCGCCCGTTACTATCTACAGATCATCCGCGGGATCATGCTGAAAGGCAATAACGTACGGCATCTGTACCAATCCGGCCTCAGCCTGCTCATCATGAGTGTGACGATGCTGGTGATAGCGTCCCGACGCTTCAAGCTGAGGTTATCATGATCTCGCTGAAAGTGATAGGCAGCTTCATCAAGAAGGAATTCAAGCAGATCATGCGCAGCCGGGAGATGCTGATCGTACTTTTTGCCCTGCCGGCGGTGCAGCTTTTGGTGATGGGTTTTGCCGTGACCAATGAGGTGAAGAACCTGAACCTGAGCTTTCTGGATTACGATCGCAGTTCCATCAGCCGGGCTCTGATCCAGAGCTTTGATTCCACAGACCGCTTTCGGATAGTTCCAGTGGACACAGCCGCCAATCCTCAGGAATTGATCTCTGCCTGGAAGGCCAGCGTGGTGATAGTATTCCCGCCCGGTTTTGGGGAGGATTATCAGCAGGGCCGGCAGAGCAATGTGCAGGTGATAGTAGATGGCATCGACGGCAATACCGCCTCGGTGGCCAATAGCTACGTCTCCGGTGTGGTGGGAGATTTCCACCGCAAAAGAATGCAAGAAACCATGCGCCGCTCGCCTATGCCCCGGCTGAATACCCAGGTGGAACTCATCTCCAGCATGAGCTTCAACCCGGACCTCAAAGGCAGCCTGAATACCATCCCCGGCATCATCGCCATCCTGGTCACGGTTACCTCCATGATGCTCTCGGCCATCAGTCTGGTCAAAGAAAAGGAGCTCGGTACCCTGGAACAGCTTTTGGTTACTCCGGTGAAGAAATCTGAATTGATGGCGGGCAAACTGATCCCCTATCTCATCATCACCCTCGTGCAATTGCAAGTAGCCATAGTGCTGGGAGGGCTCATCTTCCGCATAGAACTGGCCGGCAGCTATGGATTGCTTTTGCTGTTTTCCGTGATCTACCTTTTCACCACCCTGGGCCTGGGCATCCTGATCTCCACCAAAGTGGATTCCCAGCAGCAGGCGATGTTTTTCTCCTGGTTTACCATGGTGATCATCATCCTGCTTTCCGGCTTCTTTGTGCC
>JAJBAW010000037.1 GCA_020532545.1 Candidatus Cloacimonadota bacterium
GGCCAAGGCCTCATTCTGGGTGGAATCATCCTGGCCCGCGCTGCTGTGCTGGACAATCATAAGGTGACTCAGACCCAAAGTTATGGCCCGGAATCCCGGGGTGGATATTCCCGTGCTGATGTGATCATCAGCGATCGCGATATCTTCTTCCCGGAAGCCACAAACTTCAACTGCCTGCTGGCACTCACTCAGGAAGCCTGTGATAAATACCTCTTTGATCTCAGGGATGATGGCATCCTGATCATAGACACCACCTTCGTGAAGAACCTGGCTCTGGCTGCAGACAATACCTATGAGCTGCCCTTTACAGACATCGCTCAGAGCGAATTGGGCTCGGCAATTTCCACAAACGTGCTCTCGGTGGCCTTTTTGACCAAGATCACCGGCATCGTAAGTGATAAATCGCTGGAAGCCTCTATCGCACTATCCGTCAAACCCTCTTTTGTGGATTTGAACATCAAGGCGATGAAGCTGGGCTTTAAGCTCGCTGAAGAATACGGTAAATAGGAGCAGCAAGTGGTAAAGAAGATATCACACATCGGCATCGCAGTGAAAAACCTGGAAGAAGGCATAGCTTTTTACGAAAAGCTGGGCCTCAAACTGGAAGCGATCGAAGAAGTTCCTTCGCAAATGGTGCGGGTAGCCTTTCTGCCCTGTGGCGATACCCGGATAGAGCTCCTTGAGCCTACTTCCGAAGATAGCCCCGTGGCGAAGTTCATCGAAAAGAAAGGGGAAGGCATCCAACATCTGGCCTTTGCTGTGGACGATCTTCCACAGGCTCTGAAAGATATCGAAGCACAAGGCGTACGCCTGATCGATAAAGAGCCCAGAGCTGGTGCGCACCAGGCCGACATCGCTTTCCTGCATCCCAAGTCCACCAATGGAGTTTTGATCGAACTCTGCAAAGAGAAACACTAATAAGTAATTAACCCTTATAAACATACGGGGCTGGGGAGAATATCCCTGGCCTCTTTTTTGTGCCCGATATTCCATCATCCCCAAAGCCCTGCTCAGCGCAGCAAAAGCGAAAAAGCAATGGCCCTGAAACATTTTATCTTGACGGTATTACCATGGTTGGCAATTCTTGCTTTAACTATAAATGTGAGGTTCCAATGAAGAAGAGGTCTTCTCTGTTTTTTGTTTTTTTTAACGTTTTTACCGCTCTTTTGACCATGAATAGCATGAAGGGCATGAATCACCAAAAGGAAGGCTACAGCCAGGGCTACGCTCAGATCAAGGCTGAATCATGAAAGGGCAGATGAAAGCGTTCCTGAGCCTTGCTTTCTTTATCTTGCTGATGCTCTGCCTGAGCTCCTGTCAGAAAGTGGGCCAGTTCCACACTCATGAGCTCAAGCTGCAATCCTCATACCGTTTTGCAGACACCACAGCACTGCCTATTTTTGCGGACCTCAGAGCAGACGGCAAGCCTCTGCTCATCACTGCGCATGCTCAAGGCACAGGAAGCTACGTAATGCTTCAAAACCTGCATGGCAAAGCCATCTCTCAGATCAATATCTCCGAAGGCAAGATCTCTTGTCTGAAAGTTCTGGCCGATCCCACCGACAACAGCTCTTGGCTCTTCTACTGCTTCAATGATGGCAAAAACCTATATTTACACGCCGCCCAATATACCTGGGAGCTGCCGCTAAAGCGTGAAATGAAGGGCTTTGAGCCCTATCCCCGGGACGATGATCTTATGGATGTGGAAGCTTATCAATGGTCCGCGCATTTTCTCCCGCAGTTTTTGGACGATATCGATGATGATGGTAAGCTTGATTTGGTCTGTCTGGCTCTGGATGACTATAGCGTAAACCCGCGCGGGTTAATAGCTTTCGATTTTGAAACAGGCGCTTTGAAATGGTTTTTCCGCACTCCTTGCAATCTCACCAGTCTGCATTTTGAGGATTTGGACAATGATGGCAAGCGCGAATTCATCTTTGCCAATCTCGCTCTTAACAACACCCTGGACACTATGCACGGTTTAGATGACAATAGTGGGCACATCACAATAGTAGATCCTCGGGGTAAGCTCGTGAGCCAGCACAAGATCTTTGTGGGCCTGGGAGATACCAAGCTGCAGATCCGGGATGTGGATCAGGACGGCCTTCCGGACATTTACGCGCGCATCAGCACTCAGGGTGCAGATACCGATGCGGATATGATCCTGCGCCTGAGCTATGCCTCAGGTCAGCTCAAAAGAATCAAGGAATTGAATCTGCCCAATACTCTGGAGTTCAATCCCGCAGTTTACTGTCTGCAGAGGCTGGACAACTCCGCAAATTACTACCTGGTGATCAACGACAATCTGCAAGGACTGATGCTGTATGACAAGCATCTGGTGGATATTACCCCGCGCAAAACGCCCAATATCAAAGCTGTATTGGCCATAGCGGATATCAAACAAAAGGGATACAAATCGATCATTGCTCTGAGCAACAAAGATGAAATCGTGGTACTAAATCACAATTTTAAAGAGCTGGCCAGACTGGGAAATCCATTCCCGGACAAACGGGATTTTTGGCTGGAAGTGATTGACAACGGTAGGGGTAACGAGCGTCAAATTGCGGTCATGTCCCGGCAGACTCTCATGCTTTATTCTTTGGATTCGATCCCGATTAGCAGCTATATTTACCAGCAGTTGAAGATATATTATCCTCTGATCAGCCTGGCTTTACTGATCTTGCTGGTCTATGTTCTTATCTTGCTAAAACAGCAGAGAAAGATCTTTGTGGAGAGCGTCAATCAATTGGAAGAAGGGCTGATCTTTGTCTCGCGCAAGGGCAGGATATCAGACATCAATAAAGCTGCCATAACCTTGATTCTGGAGCACAATCCCCACGCCAATCTCAAATATCTTGAGGATAGCTTGCCGGCTTTGTCCAATGCTCTGAAAAGTTTTCGTAGCAAATGGATAGAATATGAAGACAGCCAGGTGCAGATTGCGGGGAGAACGATGCGTGTGCACGTGGAAAGATTCAAAGGCGTGAGAAGCAGCTATTTGATCTGTCTGTTCAGTCTCCTTCATGATGGGGAGGAACAGAGCCTGGAATGGGCTGAAACTGCCCGCCGTTTGTCGCATCACGTGCGCCGGCATATCACCAATGTGATCCTGGCTTTGGACCCTCTGGAATCCACCGAAAATGAAGCACATAAAGAGTATTTGGAAATGGCCAAAAGCGAGATCGAGAAGATCCGCATCTTTACCCACGCTTTCCAGCGCTTTACCGAAATGCGGGATTATGAGCTGAAACTGCAGGACCTGGTCCCCTCCATAGAGCATGCTTTGAACCAGGTAAGAATCCCGGATAATGTGTTTCTGATCAAGAATTATAAACTCGATTCCATCCACACCCGCATCGAGCCCATTCGCTTTGAAGAGGCTCTGGTCAATACCATAAACAACGCCACCGAAGCCATGCCGACCGGGGGAAACCTGCAAATCACCATCACAGCCTTCCCTCCCGGCAAAAGTCCGAAAACCGGACGCAGCATCCTGGTGGAGCTGGAAGACAGCGGCAAAGGCATACCTGCCAAATACATGGATGACATCTTCAAACCCTTCTTTACTACCAATCAGTTTGGCACCGGAATCGGCATTCCCGAAACCCGCAAGATCCTCGATTCCATGGGGGGTATCTTTGAAATACACAGCGAAGAGGGTCTGGGCACCACAGTTTCGCTTTGGCTAAAAGGAGAGCATGATGACTAAGATCAGAATCCTGATCGCCGATGACGACTACATGTTTTGCCGTCTCACTGCGGATTTGATCCGTTCTCAGGGCTACCTGGTGGATACCGCCAGCACTTGCGAAGAGGCGCGCGCTTTGTTGAACGCAAAAGAGTTTGATTTGGTGATGCAGGACATGTGTTTTCCCGCTTTGCAAGACGGCTTTGCCATGCTGGAAGAGGCCCGTGCGGCTTTTCCCAAGATGTCTATTTTGATGATTTCCGGCTCCGGGCACATTCCGGATGCGGTGAATGCCATCAAATACGGAGCCAATGACTTCATCGAAAAACCCATTGCCAAAGACCATCTTTTTATCCGGCTTTCCTGCCTCAGCGAAAACATTATCATGCAACGAGATCTGCGCAGTCTGCAAGTATCATCCATCGGCATGGTTGGCAGCTCTGCCCCCATGCACAAGCTCTATGACGCCATTATTCAAGCCTCCAAATTCGATACCCCCGTACTCATTTCCGGGGAAACCGGTGTGGGCAAAGAACTTGTCGCTCGGGCTATTCACAGGCTCTCAGATGACGGCGACAAGGAAATGGTGATCGTGAATTGTGCCTCCATCCCACACGAACTCTTTGAAGCAGAAGTCTTTGGCTATGAAAAAGGTGCTTTCACCGGAGCCGTGGGCATGCGCAAAGGCTATTTTGAACACGCGGAAAATTCCAGTATATTATTGGATGAAATCAGCGAATTGCCCATGCTCGAACAGGCTAAGCTGCTGCGTGCCATCTCGGAACAGGAAATCCAAAAGCTGGGGGGCAAGCCCCAAAAAGTAAATACCCGGATCATCAGCGCTTCCAATCAGGATCTGCCCCAGAGAATCAAAGATGGCGAATTTCGAGATGATCTCTACTATCGTATCAGCAGCATCGTGATCGAGGTTCCGCCTCTCAGACAAAGGCCGGAAGACATCATCCCCCTCAGTCGGCATTTCATCAACAGCTTCTGTGCCCGGAATCATGTCAGTCCCAAAGGTCTGGCTCCTTCTGCCGCAGCCTGGCTTTTGGAACAGAACTACCGCGGTAATGTGCGTGAGCTGAAAAATACAGTGGAGCGTGCCCTGGTCTTTTCCCAAAGTGACACCCTAACTGTGGTAGATTTTACCACAACGGAGGGTTTGGAGGATATCGAGTCTTTATCCTACCGTGAAATTGTGCTGAACTTCGAACGCACCTATCTGGAGCAGGCTCTCATAATACACGATTTAAACATAAGCAAGACAGCCGCTTATCTCAGGATGGATAAATCTAACCTCTGGAAAAAACTCAGCACCCTGGGCATCGAAATGCCTCGTAAATAATACCACAAACTCTCCATTTTCCCCTCATAATCACCCTCTGCTGTGGTAGATTTCACCACAGCCAGTTTTTTAATAAACCACCTTATCTCTATGCTCAACAGCCAGTTGTGCTGTTCTACAGATATTGGCTCAATTTCTGCTCTATATAATAGCAGGTTCCGTAGGCTATATGTTTTAAGGTTGGGTGTACAAAGGGATGAGAGCCTCGCGGGGTCTGTAGACTGAGGGCACACGCTTATGGCGTAGTGCTGGCAGACCTAAGTAGTGCTTCGTCTGTCTTTGGAGAGAGGACTATAAGGGCCTGTAGGTGGTGGGCAGCTATTTGGGGTCACTAGGCTGATTTTGGAGATCATACCGTGGAGGGGTGATCTCCTTTGCCAGATTGCTGCCTTGCTGGATCGTTTGACCTGTTTTTAACATGTTTTTGACTCGAGATGACTTGAGGTTTCGAGTCAACTCGAGTCGAAGTTCCTTTAAACCCAAGTTCGGTGAAGAGGGAAGGTGTTACCTTTGCTGGATTCGATCCGTCTCGTGTCGAAACATGCCGATGATCATGGTGCGCAGGACCTGGGTTTTCGCCCAAAACCCCTACCAAACAACGTGATCATCATAATGTACAGGATTTGGGATATGATACCGTAGGGGCGTTGGGCGAACGCCCGAAACAATGCGATGAGCATAATGCGCGGGATCTGGGTTTTAGCCCAAAACACATACCTGAAAGGCTCTGCGTCAAAGGGTTTTCGCCCAAAACCCCTACCAAACACCCCGGTCATCATAATGTACAGGATTGGGGATATGCCGTAGGGGCGTTGGGCGAACGCCCGAAACAATGCGATGAGCATAATGCGCGGGATCTGGGTTTTCGCCCAAAACCCCTACCTGAAAGGCTCTACGTCAAAGGGTTTTCGCCCGAAACACATACCAAACAACGCGATCATCGGAATGTACAGGATTGGGGATATGCCGTAGGGGCGTTGGGCGAACGCCCGAAACAATGCGATGAGCATAATGCGCAGGACCTGGGTTTTCGCCCAAAACCCCTACCTGAAAGGCTCTGCGTCAAAGGGTTTTCGCCCAAAACCCCTACAAGCCGTGCCGCACCCCTTTGGTGCTGGTGATGATTTCCTCTTGGCCACAGATCTCCATGAGTCTCTGCATAAGCATACAAGCGGGCAGGATGATGTCTGCACGCGACGGATCCATCCCAGGAATTTTAGCGATATCACTACTCTTCAGAGCCCGATAGGTCTGGACCTGGCGCATAAGCTCAGAGGCACGCAACCGGAAGGAATTTACTTTGTTTTCATCCATCTGGGGCAGCCCCAAAGCCACCATGGCGCAGGTGACAATGGCGCCTCCTGTCCCGATGAGACTGGTGAATTTTGGGGATTTGAATTTCAACTGCCTCTGGATCTCATCCTGCAAGAGATGGTATTCACAAAGGCCGATGGGTTCATGCTTGACCAAGCGGCTCAGGTTCACAGCTCCCAAGGGGAAACTGAGGCTTTTCAAGATGCCTGCCCCGCTGCCGATGATGAGCTCCGTGCTGGCCCCACCCAGATCAAAGCACAGGACTTTGCCTCTCAGTTTCAGCCCGCTTTTGACGCCTTTGAAAGCCGCTTCTGCTTCTTCTTGAACGCTGAGAATATGCAATTGGTAAGAAGTCTCTCGCTTGATTCTTTCTATTATGGCTTCCCGGTTCCTGGCGCTGCGCAAGGCCTGTGTGCCAAATAAACGAAGATCAGAGCTTTCGCCATATTCACGGTGCAGCTTTTGGATCTGGGAGATTATGCTCTGGATGGCCTGCTCCGAAAGATCTCCCGAGGGCAGAATCTGGGCGGCCAAACGCAAAGGCACACGGTAATCCACCAAAGCCTGAGCTCTGGGGCTGGCGCTCTGCATGATTTTCAAAGAGTTTGAGCCGAATTCCATGATCACTTGAAGTCGGGCTTTTTTTAGCATACATTTCTCCTATAGCTAAGATCTGCAGATATATTAATGCAATTGCGGGATTTTCCCAAGATCATAGCTTTCAGCACTATCGCTTTGGGCAGAAAAAGTGGAAATCCCGAAAATTCTTGACGTATCTGGCCGAATTACAATATGGTGCTTGATAAGTAAAAAAAGATTCGAGGTGAGAAATGCGTAAGATCGTAATCGCTGGTAATTGGAAGATGTATAAAGATTTAGAAGACGTGCGAGCTTTTTGCAAAGCAATCGCAAGTTCTTTGAAAACAATAGACTTGGGCAAGATTTTGCCCATCCTGGCTCCGGCCTATCCTTTTTTGGCCCTGATGCAGCGAGAGCTGAGCGACACCCCGGTCCAAGTAGCTGCACAAGACGTGAGCGCCCATGCTGAAGGCGCCTTTACCGGAGAAGTATCGGCTGCGATGCTGAGTTCTTTGGGTCTGGAATACTCCATTGTGGGACATTCCGAACGCCGCGCAATGCACAACGAAAGCAATGAAATCGTGCGGGAAAAGCTGTTGCTGTTGATGGATAATAGCTTGAGACCCATCCTCTGCGTGGGTGAAACCCTGGAGCAGCGGGATGCGGACGACACCAAAAAGGTGATTCTGGAACAATTAAATGGCTGCCTGCGTAATGTAAGTCTTTACAATGCAGATGATATCATGATCGCTTATGAACCGGTCTGGGCGATCGGTACCGGCCGTACCGCCACCGGCGAACAGGCTCAAGAAGTGCACCGCATCATCCGCACCTGGCTGATGCACAGCTATAACGAAGCTTTGGCAGACGAAATTCCCATTCTCTATGGTGGTAGCGTGAAGCCGGATAATATCGCCGGACTGCTGGCTATGCCGGATATCGATGGTGGCCTCATCGGTGGAGCATCACTAAAGGCAGATCAATATCTGCAAATGATCAATATCGCTCTGGAGAGCCGCAAATGATAGACATCAAGTACATTAGAGCAAATCCTGAGCTCATCAGGACTGCGATCAAGAATAAAAATGAAAAGGCCGATCTGGACGCACTGCTGGTGGCAGATGAAGAGCGGCGCAGCCTGCAATACAAATTTGACAATCTCAAAGCCCAGCAAAATACAGTCTCCCAAGTGATTGCCCAAAAGAAGAGAGCCAAAGAATCGGCCACGGATGAGATCGCTGAAATGGGCACAGTGGCCGCAGAAATCAAGACAATCCAGAGTGATCTCAGCAAGGCCAATGCCTTGTTGGACGCCCTCTTGCTGGCTATTCCCAATATCCCGGAAGACGACGTCCCCATCGGGCTGAATGAAAGCCTGAATGAGGTGATTCGCCATGAGGGAGAGCTGCCCCAATACGATTTTGAGCTCAAAGATCATCTTGATATCGCCACTGCCAATAGCCTGCTGGATCTGCCCCGTGGCGCTAAGATCTCCGGCAGCGGCTTCCCGATTTATACCGGATATGGCGCCAAACTGGAACGTGCCCTCATCAATTTTATGCTGGAGTATCACATCCAAAAACACGGCTATACCGAGCTGATGGTGCCTCTGGCCGTGAACCGCAAGACCATGACCGGCACCGGGCAATTGCCCAAACTGGAAGAAGATATGTATCACATCGATGAAGACGATCTCTTCCTGATTCCCACCGCAGAAGTGCCGGTGACCAATTTCTACGCCGATGAAGTGCTGCAATACAAAGACTTGCCGCAAAAATTCGTGGCCTATACCCCCTGTTTCAGAAGAGAAGCGGGCAGCTATGGCAAAGACACCCGCGGCCTGCAACGCCTGCATCAATTTAACAAAGTGGAGATGGTGCGTTTCGTGCAGCCGGAAGACTCTGCTGCTGCGCTGCTGGACATGCTGCAAGATGCCGAAGACATCCTGAAAGCCTTTGGGCTGCACTATCGGGTGATCTCGCTCTGCACCGGCGACATCAGCTTTGCCAGCCAAAAAACCTATGATCTGGAAGTCTGGGCTCCCGGCAGCCAGAAGTATCTGGAAGTCTCTTCCGTGAGCAATTTCGGCGAATTTCAGGCCCGGCGTGCCAATATCCGTTACAAAGATGCCGAGGGCAAGCTGCGCCATCTGCATACGCTCAATGGCAGTGGTGTGGCTACTCCGCGCCTGATGATTGCGCTTTTGGAGACCTATCAACAGGCTGATGGCAGCCTCAAAATGCCGGATGTGCTGAAGCCCTGGCTGGAGCTTAAGATCTGATGTTTAGATTATTTCAAACAGTCCCTGCTGCTTACTGCCCCATGGAAGCTATGTCCTTTGGTGGCAAAGAACTGCAGGTATACACCCTGCCCCGATGCCTTTTGCATTCTTCGGGCAAGGAAGAAAGATATAGAGGTATCGCATGACTAAAGACCTGGGAATCCTGGATTTGACCTTGATTTTTGCCAAACATCGTAAATTGATCATCATCGTCACCGTTTTGGCGGCGATTGGCAGCATCGTCTATGCCATGCTGGCCCCGCACTATTGGGTCAGTAAGGCTGCCATCATCCCCGTCTCAGACTCAAATTCCATCGGTGGATTCAGCACGAACCTCCTGGATATTGTGGGCGGAGGCATGATCAAGACTCAAAAAGTGGAGCTGGCCACGGATTTTATCACCGTGATGAAAAGCCGTACCTTCAGAGAAAAGGTGATCGACGAATTTGATCTGATCTCATATTTCAAGATCAATAAACCTCACGATTACGCCCGTGAATTGGCGCTGCATAAAATGCAGAATTCGATGATCCGTCTGGTCTTTGATCAGGAAAGCAATATCCTGAGTATCAGCGCAGAAACAAAGGACAAAAGCATGTCTAAGGCTGTGGTGAACTTCTATCTGAACGAGCTGGAAAAGTACAATCAAAGCAGCCGTTTGACTCAGGGCGGCCTGAAGCGGGCCTTCCTGGAAAATCAGGTGGAACAAAACATGGCGGACGTGGATTCATTGGGGCTGGCTCTGCGTGATTTTCAGACCAAAAACAAGTCCATAGCGCTGGATCAACAAACTGAAGCCATTGTCGGCCTTTATGCCGAGACGGTGGCAAAGTATTTGCAAACTGAGCTCGAGCTGGATCTGGCCAAAACCCAATATTCCGAGACCTCACCTTTGGTGGCAGAACTTAGTGCCAAAAAAGAGCTACTAGGCCGGAAGGTGAAAGAGCTGGAAGATAGCAGCCAGACCCTGGCTCCGTCCTATCTGATCCAGATCGATAAAGTCCCTGATCTCAGCATGAAACTGGCGCTGCTCATGATGAATCTCAAGATCAAGCAGACCGTGGTGGAATACCTGTATCCCCAATATGAACTGGCCAAATTGGAAGAGGCCAAGGATATGCCGACCTTTGAGGTTATCGATGCGCCCCTTGAGGCCGGAAGGCGCTCCAAGCCTAAACGCGCGATTGTGGTGATTATCATCACTATGGCGGCCTTCATCTTCTCCTGCGTGATCGCTATGATCTGTGAAAGCCTGAACCAAAATAAAGAATTGGTGCAGAAGATCGTTGCTGCCATCAAAGGAAAACAATAATCCATTCTGCAGGATATAGATGATGACAGGCGTCCAGGATTTCAGAGAGCAGGCTTTCAAGATCAGCCCCCGCACCATGCTCTGGGGACTGGCAACTTTGCTGGCTTTTCTGGAGTTTTTTCAGATTAATTATCACCTGAGTTCTGCCTTGACCTTTGTGATGATGCCCATGGCAATCGCCTGGATGCTGATCTATCCGAAGACTCTACTGATCCGCAAAGAGGAATTTGAGCCGGTGCTGTTTCTGTTTTTTTGGCTGGGATATTCGCTATGCAGCTATGTTTGGGCTCAGGATCGCTTCCTGGCCCTGGATTACTCTCTGCTCATCTTTCGTTTCCTGTTCCTCTTCATGTTCTTTTCCGCAGTTTTTCGGGATCGCCGGCTTTTGAGCAAATTGCCTGTGTTTTTGGCCTTTATTGCCTTGCTCTATGTCGGTACAGCCATCTGGGAGATCTTGACCCTGAACCATCTGCCGCCCTCGAGACTTTATGGGGATAAGTACTTCATCCCCACCGGGCCTTTTTATGGCGAGAATCACCTGGCGGCAGCTATGACGTTGCTTTTCCCGTTTTTGCTCTTGCTGCCCGAGGTCTATCCCAAGCTTTGGGTGAAAATCGGAACTTTAATAGCTATTCTGGCCACAATCTTTGTCATCATCATTCAAGGCGCACGTATTTCCATGCTGGCTATCGGAGCAGTGCTGGCGTGGTTTTTGGTCTTTCACACCAAAGCCCGTACCTGGATGGCTCTACTTTTACTGATGGCGCTCATTTTTGGGGCATTGCATCATTATGTTCCGGATTTGCTGGGATTCGGGCTGAAGATGCTGGGCCGTGAGGTGTCCAGCTTTGGGGTAGAAAGCAAGACGGTGCGGATGAGCTCCATTGGTATCCGTAAACAGCTTTTCGTGGAAGGCTTTGATCTGGCCGCAGAATCCACCTTCATGGGAGTGGGCGGAGGGAATTTTGAGCATTATATGAATACCGATCGCGAGTTTCGCACCGCTGGCATCACCAATCCCCACAATTGGGTGCTGGAGATTTTCGGGAATTTTGGCATTTTAATCCTGGCCGGCTTCCTTTATCTTTACATCAAATGGCTGTATCTTCTTTATGTGAAATACCGTCACAGCAGTGGACGGGAAAGGAACATCTGCCTGATGTACCTGGTGTCACTCCTGCTTTTTATAGCCAGCAGCTCCCTGCCCAGCACCATCAAGTGGATGCATCTGATCTGGATCTATTTTGCCGGCATCAATGCCTATTGCTTTAGCCCAAAACCCGTTTATGAGGACGACAAATGAATAAGTTTCAAGAATTAATGGATATCATCGCAGCCTTAAGAGACCCGGAAACCGGCTGTCCCTGGGATGCCAAACAGACCCCGGAATCGCTGGTGCCAAACTTCATCGAAGAGCTTTACGAAGTGGTGGAAGCCATTGAGGATCAGGACGATGAAGCCCTGTGCGAGGAGCTGGGTGATCTCATGCTGCACCTCGTGTTTCAGGTCCAGATCGCGCATGAGAAGAAAGCTTTTGAGATGGAAGATGTGCTTGGGGCCATCGTCGATAAACTGGTGCGTCGCCATCCGCATGTCTTTGGAGATCTCAGCGTAGCCGATGCCGAGGGCGTGAAGCTGAATTGGGAACACATCAAAAGAGTGGAAAAGACCGATCGGGAAAGCGTGTTGGACGGAGTTCCCAAGAGCATGCCCGCTTTGATTCAGGCTCACAGGACTCAGGAAAAAGCCGCTTCGGTGGGCTTTGATTGGCCGGATTTGCCGCCTGTTTTGGCCAAGATCGATGAAGAGCGCGAAGAGCTCTATGAAGCATTGTCTGAGGGCGATGCTGAAGCTATCAAAGAAGAATTGGGTGATCTGCTGTTCAGCATCGTCAATCTGTCCCGCAAATTGGGCTTCGACGCTGAAACAGCCTTAAAAGACGCTACCCGTAAATTTTATCGCCGCTTCCGCTATGTGGAAGCACAATATAGTAAAACCAATATACATGAGGCCAGCCTTGAAGAACTCGACTCTCACTGGGAAACCGCCAAGAACCAGTAATCGCTTTCACACCCTCAGACTATACATCGTGGGAGGGTCGCTGGCGATCTTTGTGTTTTTTGCGATTTACACCCAGTTTCTGATCCAACAAGCCAAGACCGAACAGGAGTTTGTTCCCCGCATCTTTGCGCAATATATCGCTTATACCGATAGCTACTTGCGTGCTGCGGAGAAATATGCGCAATTGCTTACCGAGGTGAGCTCGAAGTATCTCCAATTCACTGCTCAGCGCGATTTTCAGCAACAGCTTTGGGATTATATCTCCACAGAATTCATGCCGGATAACCCCATTCCGGTGATCATCACAGATGAGAATATGTACCCTCTGGTCTGGAAAAACATCCCGGTATCAAATGACTCTCTGTATCAGGATTTGAGCCTCGATACCCAACTGATGATGGAAGGGCTGATGAGCAAGATGGTCCAAACCCCTTTGATCGATGATATGCATCTCACGGGCTATGCTTTCTATAGCAAACCCGTCTCTTTTGAGAGCTTCATCAAAAAGATCGATTATGAGATCATCGTGACCGATCGCAACCGGGAACCGCTGTTTTGGCGCAACGTCAATATCAGTGAGAATACCCGCTTCAACGCCCTGCCCATGGCGCAGCAAGCAGATCTGCTTTCCCGGCAAAACACTATGACGGAGGTCCCGCTTTCCAATGAGGCGGATTCCCTGGGCTATATCTATTTTAGCAATCCCCAATCCCTGTCTTATATCCGTTATGTCATTATTCTGGAGCTCTTTCTGGCGCTGATGGTGGTCTTCTTTGGCTCTTATGGACTGCTGCTGCTGAGGCGCAGTGAAAAAGATACCCTCTGGATCTCACTGGCCAAGGAAACTGCGCACCAATTCGGCACCCCCATCACTTCGCTGATGGGCTGGATAGACTATATCTCGCAAGAGCCTCCGGAAGGCGTGCAGCGCCCTAATATGGAGCAAATTACGGACTTTATGCGCGCAGATCTGGAGCACCTGAAGAACATCGCCTCCCGCTTCGGCAAAGTGGGCAGCATCACCAAGCTGGAGCCGCATAACCTGCATGATGTGCTCTACGATACTGTGGAATATTTCCGGCACCGCATGCCGCATCTGGGCTCCCGCATCGATATCCATCTGATCAGTAAAATCGATGGTATAGAGGTGATGATGGACTATCAGCTCATCAAATGGACCATGGAGAATCTGATCAAAAACTGCGTGGATGCGATGATCGGCAAAGGCGGCAACATCATCGTGACAGCCACCCACAAAAGCCCCTTCGTTTATGTGATGATCCGCGATGAAGGCAAAGGCATCCCCCGCAAACAGTGGAAAAGAATCTTTGATCCTGGAGTGACCAGTAAGGCCCGGGGCTGGGGACTGGGGCTCAGCCTTTCCAAACGCATCATTGATGAATATCATCAGGGACGCATCCGTGTGCTGCAAAGCGCTATCAATGAAGGTACTACCATCGAGATCAAGCTGCATACCACAGAAAGCAAGAGGAAGAAAGCATGAGATACGTTCTCAGCCCTAAACAGATGCGCGAGCTGGACCTACGCACTATAGAAGAACTTGGTGTTTCATCCCCCATCCTGATGGAAGTCGCGGGTGCCCGCTGTGCAGATTTCATCAAACAAAACTGCGCTGAAGCTTTGGCTAAAGGGGTGCTCGTGCTCTGTGGCCGGGGAAACAACGGCGGTGATGGCTATGTGATTGCCAGACATCTCTATGAGGCCTGTCCTGCCCTGGCTATTCTGAGCTTTGGCAGCGGCAAGATGAGCCCCGAGACTGCACATAACCGTGAGCTTTGCCAGAAGCTGGGCATCCCTATTCAAGAGCTCAGCGGGATTCCGGATCCAGAGGCTAAGCTCATTTGTTGGTCCAAACCCCCAGGAATAATCATTGATGCTATCTTTGGCATCGGCTTTCATGGTCTTTTACCTGCTTTTACGCAGAAATTGCTTGAGAGATTTGATGAGTATCCCGCCCTCAAAATAGCCATAGACATTCCCTCCGGCATCGATGCCCACACCGGCACCGGTTTCAGCCTCAAGATGGACTATACCCTGGCCATAGAAGAGCTGAAATACGGGCACCTTCTGGAAAATGGCCGGAGCTACTGTGGCAAAGTGATCACCATTCCCATCGGTATTCCCGAAAGCTATAAAGACTATATAAACTGCTATCACATGACCAAATACATCCTTCCGGAGCGCCATAAGGAAGCCCATAAAGGCGATTGCGGCAGAGTGATCATCATCGGTGGCAGCATCGGCTACCTGGGCAGTGTGAGACTGGCCAGCACAGCGGCTCTGAAAAGCGGCGCCGGCCTCATCTATCTATATACCCGCAAAGAGATTTACCCTTATTATACCAATATGATGGACGAGATTATGGCCTTTCCCATCCCGGAAGCCGCTGCTGGCAATACTCCGGACTTGGAGCAGGTGGAAACCTTCATCAAGAAGGCAGATGCCCTCACCATCGGTTGCGGTATGGGCGTAGATGCCTATGCGCTTGCGCTTCTGAAGCTGGTATTAACGTCCTCAGAAGTACCCACAGTGGTGGATGCCGATGCCCTGAACCTGATCAGCGCGCATCCCGAATTGGAGCAGCATCTTGCCAAAGGCAATTTCCTGCTCACCCCGCATAAGGGCGAGTTTTGCAGACTTGCCAAGATCGACATGAAAGAGCTGGAACAGGACACCCTGAAAGCCCTTAAAGACTATCAAAGCAAAGTAAACTGCCCCATCCTGCTGAAGTCCCACACCAGTATTTATATGGACGAGTACCAAACCATCTTCCTGACCTCAGGAAACGACGCCCTGGCCACCGGAGGCAGTGGAGATATGCTATCCGGCATCATCTCTTCCTTTGCCGCTCAAGGCCTGGAGCTTGATGAAGCCGCCACTTCCGCTTCCCTGCTCATGGGGCAGACCGCAGAAAGACTGAGCCAAAAGCAGCAGAGCTTTTCCCTCACCCCCTCAGATATTATAGCACATTTAGGAGATAAAGATGCATAAACTTGCAAAGATCAATACCCCCATTTTCTGGGCCGAAGGCCATCCCGGCAGTTTAAACCGGGAAGATTGGAAGATCGAGATTACCGGTTCTTGTGAGCATCCCCTCACCCTTTCCTGGCAGGACCTGCAGAAGCTGCCACAAAAGACTGTAGAAGCCAGACTTACCAGCGTTACCAGATGGTCTGTCTTTGGCGCCTGGACCGGCGTGAGCATGGCAGACATCCTGGACTTGGTAAAGGTCAAGGATTCCTGCACCCACCTGCGCTTTTGGTCTGTGGGCATGATTTACGACACCTCTATTCCTCGCGATATTGCACAGAAAGAACGCTCTCTTTTGGCTTGGGCCTTTGATGGCGAGCTGCTTACGGAAGATTATGGCGGACCGGTAAGGGGCTTCACCCCCTATCTTTGGGGCTACAAATCTGCCAAAAGCATCATCAAAATCGAGCTTTTGGATTACTATATTCCCGGCTTCTGGGAAATGCGCGGCTACACCGATAGCGGCAAGATCGAAGCAGGCCCCTGTCGTGATATCAACGACGGCGGCAAACTCAAGAATATCCCCGCCGGGGAAGTGAAGGAATTTGCTTAAGCTATGAAACTCTGGGTAACCTATCTGCGCGCCATCGGTGCCATGCTCTGCTGGGCCATCACCTTTGTCTGGTACAAGATCGCCTACGAATCCTATCGTCCTTACGAAGTCGTTTTCTTCCGTTTATTCCTGGCCACCATTGCGCTTTTCCTGTTCATGCTGATCACCCACAAGTGGGAAAAGATAGAGGGTAAAGACCTCTTGCACATGATGGGTGTGGCTTTCTTTGAGCCTTTCCTGTATTTCATCGGTGAAGCGAACGCCATGCAATATGTCTCCAGTTCCTTTGCCAGCATCATCATCGCCACCATTCCCATCTTTGCCGCCCTTGGTGCCTGGATCATTCTCAAAGAAAAGCTCACGATCTATGTGATTATGGGAGTGATAGTTTCCAGCCTGGGCGTGGTCGTAATGAGCCTTGGCAGTGGAGATGTCCGAGCCACCCTCATCGGCATTATGTATCTGGCGCTGGCCATCTTTGGCGCGGTGGGTTATGGCCTGATGCTGCGGCCTCTTACCCTGAAATACAGCACCATTACGATCGTTTCCTACCAGACCCTATTTGGTGCACTGTATTTCTTGCCTATATTCCTGCTGGTGGATGGCAGGCATTTTCTGGGCGTAGAGCATACTCTCAGAGGGGTTTCCACCGTAATGGCCATGTCTCTTGTTGCCACCATCGGTGCTTTTGTGCTCTTCACAGATGTGATCCGGGTTCTGGGAGTGGCCAGATCCAATGTCTTCAGCAACCTCATCCCCGTCTTTACTGTGATTCTGGCTTATCTGATTTTGGGACAGCAGATCAGTCTGCGCACAGTGTTAGGCCTCAGCCTCACCCTCTTGGGCCTTTTACTCTCTCAATATTTGGATCTCAAAAAACTGCGGCAGCGCTACCTCATGGGGAAAAGCACTGTCACCTAAAGGACGTGATATGTGTAGAAAATACACGTATATCTTCTGCCTCCTGCTCTTTGTGCCGACTCTGATGCTGGCACAAAGCTGGTTCACCGAAAGTGGGGCTTATCTTTTGAATGGTCTCGCCTTCGAGCTTGAGCCTCTGGTGATAAACCGGGGAGTTCAATTGCAGCAAAGCGAGCTCATATTTGCTGCACAAATCACGAGTTTTGCCGATAGCGTGATCACTCGCTACACGCATCCTCTGATGGAGTTTGACGTTAAGGTCACAAACATCCAGTCCTTTCACGCCCCGGCCAAGCAGGTCGAGATCTCTGCCCGCTATTTTGAGGAGGTCTATATTTGTGATTTTGGCTTGAAGCTGAACTTCACCCAGAAACAGCCCCAGCGAATTCTGCGCGGACCGCAGGCTATCTTTCAGCGCGATCCGGGGCTGAACCAAGCTCTGTATCCCTATACAGACAAGGTCATTGAATATGAATTTGAAGATAGTTCGCTGTGGATCGTGGGCTCAAACTATGCGGGCTGCGCCAATCTGGATTGGATTTCAGAAGATACGATCTGGCTTTACGATAACGGCTTGCATTTTGCCCGGCGTTACGATCCTGCAATTTCGCACTTCAGTACCATGACAGACACCATGAAAAGGCGCCCTGGTGAAGAAAGCTATTACAGCTTCCTCATCTTTGAGGACAGGCCTGTGCTGCTCAAGATCAACCGCTGGCTGAGTGATAAAAAAGCCGCTTTGGTTATCACAAACGACGCTGATGGCGAACGCTATGACAAGATGAAAGCAGTGTACTTTGGCTCCACAGATCCCCATAGCCCAAAGTATCTGACTGAGGGCATTATCGCCAATAATATCAAGCTTACAAACACCGTCTTTGGCGCCTCAAAACCACACCTGGGAAATCTCTGGTCTTCGCTGATGGATTATGGCAATAGCATCGGCTATCACACCTATCGTAGTTCAGCAGATCTATCCCATGAGACCTACCAGAACCTTATTCATGAGATGGATGAATACAATATCCGCTGCTGGATAGACCACTCCTGGGGAACCAATCCCGAAGACCTCTGCGTCCAGGGCTGGAATCCTGAGAGCGAATACTATATTTTGGATGCCATCAACGACTCCAATATTGATTATTTCTGGCTGGGCGACGCTCCCTATACCAATCCCATGAATTCATTTACAGAGCCTTGGCGTCTGCCTCACAGACTCTATGAATTTGACCATCTCACGCGCCCTATGTGGTTTTATGGACGCACCCAAATGAACACCTGGGAAGGCATTGGATTTGGATATCTGAACTATATGAAGCAGCAGCTCACGCCAGAAAATCTCGATAAACTCTTGAATGAAAACGGTCTGTGTGTGATCTATACTCATTTCTTTTTTGGCCAAACTGCCACTGAGATTCCCTTTTACCAGATTCTGCCTAGTGGAACTTATGAGATCCGGGACGATGTCAATGATCGGCTCATCATGCTGGATCACTATCAAGCCTCCAGAGGCCTGTGGATCGATACCCTGGAACAGGTCTTTGACCGGATGATCGCAGTGGAAGATCTGCGCATCGTATCCAGCGCCAGGGATGCGGATAAACTGAGCATCCAGTTGGAGAACAGATCCGATTATGATCTGAAGCAAATCCATATGATTTATGAGAATGAAAACATTGATCTGGAGCTGCTTCCGGCAGGGGCCTCACGGAGCTTGTTTTTGAGTGATATCCAAGCCGAGCCTGGTGCTCCTTTACTGGATATATTCGCCTATTACCACAAAGGTAGATTGGTTCTAAAGCACAAAGCTCTGGAAGATCTCCCCCTTTTGGATGTGGATATTTACAACATCCGGGGGCAAAAGCAAAAAAGCTTTCGCATGCATACTGCCTCTCGGGAGATCACCATTCCCTTTTTTGCCAAGGCTTCCGGGATGTATATCCTGCGGCTCAAGACCCGCTCTGGATTCAGCCAGACTATCCGCGTGCCCGTAGTGAAATAAACCGCTGCAGATGGTGATATTACACGGAGTTTAGGCTTGACTGATCGCCTTTGCAAACAAGCTTTGCCTGGCCGGCATAAGATTTTGTTTGACAAAGCAATGTGATTTTGCCATTTGTCATTTATACTATTGTATGAACTTGAAATGAATTATAGAAGAGGTATAAATGCAAACTACACAAGATCATATCCAGAACCTACTGGATAAAGAAAAGAAGACTATGCAGATGGGTGGCGAAAAAGCCGTCGCCAAACAGCACGAAAAAGGTAAACTCACGGCCCGTGAGCGGATCAACCTGCTCTTTGATGCCGGCAGCTTCCGGGAGCTGGATATGTTTGTTAGCCATCGCTGTGACAATTTTGGCATGGAAAACATTGATATACCTTCCGATGGAGTAATCACCGGACACGGTTTGGTGAATGGCCGCCCCGTCTTTGCCTTCTCGCAGGATTTTACCGCCCGCGGAGGCTCTTTGGGCGAAATGCATGCCGCCAAGATCTGCAAAGTTATGGATATGGCTCTGAAAAGCGGCGTACCTTGCATTGGGATCAACGATTCCGGTGGCGCTAGAATCCAGGAAGGGGTAGATGCCCTGAAAGGTTATGGCGATATCTTCTTTAGAAATTCCCGGGCCAGTGGAGCGATCCCTCAGATCACCGCTGTGATGGGGCCTTGTGCTGGTGGGGCAGTGTATTCTCCTGCCATGACCGACTTTGTCTTTATGGTCAAGAAGACCAGCTTTATGTTCATCACCGGGCCGGACGTGATCAAAGCCGTCACCGGTGAAGTCACCACTCAGGAAGAGCTAGGTGGAGCCATGACGCACAACAGCAAAAGCGGCAATGCCCATTTTGCCTGTGAGAGCGATGCCGATGCCATACAGCAGATCAAAACTCTTTTGAGCTACCTGCCGGCAAACAACATGGAAGATCCGCCCAGAACCGAATGTCACGACGATCCCTGGCGCGATTGCCCGGAGCTGAACACCATCATCCCGGATAGCCCCAAAGCAAGCTATGACATGCGTAATGTGATTAAATCCGTAGTAGATGATGGCGTCTTCTTTGAGCCGCATTTCTTCTACGCGCAGAATATCATCGTGGGCTTTGCCCGCTTGAACGGACGCAGCATCGGCATAGTGGCAAACCAACCCACCGTGCTGGCCGGCTGCCTGGATATCAATGCTTCAGACAAAGCGTCTCGCTTCATCCGTTTCTGCGATTCCTTCAATATTCCCCTGGTTACCTTTGTGGACGTACCGGGATATCTGCCGGGCACAGAGCAGGAATTTGCGGGCATCATCCGCCACGGTGCCAAGCTCTTATGGAGCTATTCCGAGGCTACCGTACCCAAACTCACAGTGGTCACCAGAAAGGACTACGGTGGCAGCTATATCGCCATGAGTTCCCGCCACTTGGGTGCAGACATGGTCTTTGCCTGGCCTTCTGCAGAAATAGCTGTGATGGGCGCACAAGGTGCTGCCAACATCATCTTCCGCAAGGAAATGGCCGAAGCCGCAGATCCCGCCGCCAAACGCATCGAGCTGATTGATGACTATGAAAAGAGTTTCAACAACCCCTATGTAGCTGCCTCGCGCGGTTATGTGGATGCGGTGATTCTGCCTTCCGAAACCAGAAAAAGACTCATCGACGCTCTGGAAATCACCAGCACCAAAAGCGAAAGCCTGCCTCCCAAAAAACATGGCAATATCCCCGCTTAAAGGATACAAGATGATAAAAGACAAAAAACAAATCGCCGCCATCTCTGCTGTGATGGCCCTGATCAGTGACGATGCGGTCCAGATCGCCTACCAGGCACCTGTATGGGGTTACCCATCTCATCCCTGGGCGGCTCATGGACGCGCCACCACCATGCAATACCGCGATATCACCCAACGCAGAATAATAAAAAGAAGTAGATAAAAGGAGATACAATGGATAAACACGGCATCATCGAAAGGACTAAGATGCGCTACGAAGCGGATCGCCCTAAAGCCGCCAATCCTATCAAAATACAAGACCTGAGCTTTCGCGATGGTCATCAATCCCTGTTTGCCACCAGAGGCAGAACCGAAGACCTCTTGCACGTGGCCAAGCAGATGGACGAAGTGGGATATTACTCCATGGAAGTATGGGGTGGAGCCACTTTCGACACTATGCACCGCTTTTTGGGTGAAGACCCCTGGCAGCGCATCCGCACCTTAAAAGAATACATCACCAAAACCCCCTTCTCCATGCTCCTGAGGGGTCAGAATCTGGTGGGTTATCAAAATTACGCCGACGACGTGGTGGAAGCCTTTACTCAGCGTGCCTGCGATAACGGCATCGATATCTTCAGAATCTTTGACGCTCTGAACGACTTCCGCAATTTCCAGACCGCCGTGAAGATCGTGCTCAAAAATAAGAAACATTTCCAGGGCTCCATCTGCTATTCGCTCACCGAACAGCGCATGGGTGGAGATACCTATAATATTGACTATTATGTGAATAAGGCCAAACAGCTTCAGGATATGGGCGCGGATAGCGTCTGTATCAAAGATATGGCCGGCCTCATCGCTCCCTACGATGCCTATGAACTGATCAAAGCCCTGAAGGAAAGCGTGAAAGTGCCGATTCATCTGCACACTCACTTTACCTCTGGAATGGGCGATCTTTCCCTGTTCAAAGCCATCGAAGCCGGTGTGGATATCATCGATACCTGCATGGGCCCCTATTCCTACCGCACCTCTCACCCTGGCGTAGAGCCTTTGGTGATCGCCCTGCTGGGTACGAATCGCGATACCGGAATGGATATCAAATTGCTGAATAAAATCGGCAAAGAAATGGAAAAAGACATCCCCAAATATCTGGAATTTGCCAGTACCAACAAGTTTTCCATTATCGATACGGACGTGATCATTCACCAGACTCCGGGTGGCATGCTCTCCAATCTCATCAACCAACTCAAGCAAATGGAAGAGCTGGACAAGCTCGAGGCCGTGTTCCAGGAAATTCCCAGAGTGCGTAAAGACTTGGGGCAGATTCCGCTGGTGACCCCTACCAGTCAGATCGTGGGTATCCAAAGTGTGAACAACGCCCTGTTTGATACCAAGCCGGGCGAGTATTCCCGCATCACCGAACAGGTGAAGGACCTCTGCTATGGCCTGTATGGCAAGACTACTCTGCCCATCGACAAAAAACTGTCGGCAAAAGCCCTGAAGGGTTATCCCAAAGGCGAAAATCCCATCACAAAAAGACCCGGAGACGTGATTCCTCCTGCCATGGATCAGGTGAAAAAAGAAACCGAAGGCCTGGCCAAGACCCTGGATGATCAGCTCATCGTAGCGCTTTACAACGTTACCGGTAAGAAGTTCCTCAGGATCAAATACGGCCTCGATCCCATGCCTGAAGAGATGAAGGCCAGAACTTTTGAGCAGGTAAAAGCCGAGGAAGAGCTGGTTAGAAAAGCCAGAGCCGGCCAACTCATCGAAAAGCCCGCCACCCCTGAAAAACCGGAAGATACGCGTGAATTCGACGTCTTTGTGGATGGCAGCTATTACCTGGTGGAAGTAGCAGAAAAAGGTGGAGTGCCCAGAGTGATCTCGCATCGCCCTGCTCCTGCTGCAGCACCAGCTCCCAGAGCAGCAGCAGCACCGGCTCCAGTAGCCGCAGCTCCCGCTCCCCAGGCCGAAGCACCCAAAGCTGCTCCTGCAGTAGTGGGTGGAGAGCCCATCACCGCTCCCATGCCGGGCATGATGATCAAATATGAAAAAAAGATTGGCGACCATGTGAAGATCGGCGAGACCGTGCTGGTTCTGGAAGCCATGAAGATGTATAATAATATCCCTTCCCCTGTGGAAGGAACCCTTACCGCGGCTCCGCTTTCTGCTGGCGCAAACGTTAGCAAAGGTGACGTCCTGGCCGTAATCCAGGTGGGGTAGAGGAGACCAAATGCTTGTAAAAAGTCAGATCATGGATAGCACTCAGATCAAGCGCAGTATTCAGCGCATGGCCCACGAAATCATCGAACAAAACCGGGGTCTCGAAAGAATACGGCTGGTGGGAATCCGTTCCAGAGGCGTGCCTCTGGCGAATCAACTCTCTGACTATCTGAAGCTAATCTCAAACCAGGAAATCCCGGTGGGAATCCTGGATATCACTCTGTATCGGGACGATCTTTCCACCATCGCCCACCAACCTGTGATCAAGGGTACTCAGCTCGATTTTGAGATTGAGGATTCCATTGTGGTCCTGGTGGATGATGTGCTGTTTACAGGCAGAACCGTGAGAGCCGCTATCGACGCTCTGATGGATTTTGGCCGTCCGCGCAATATCCAGCTTGCTGTACTCATCGATCGCGGTCACCGTGAATTGCCCATCAAAGCAGACTATGTGGGCAAAAACGTGCCTACTTCCAAAGAAGAAATCATCAAGGTATGTCTGAAAGAAATCGACGGAGAGGATAGTGTCAGAATCGTCGTTTTGGCATAAATACCACGAGCGTTATCACCAACTGAGAAGCCATGTCTGTATTGGCCTGGATTCTCAGTTGGATAAGCTCCCGCCTTCTGTGCAGGATTCGGCAAATCCGATCCGCGAATTTAACCTGGCGATCATCGCCGCTACCCGGGATTATGCCACGGCTTACAAGCCCAATCTCGCCTTCTATCTGGCAGATGGGCTGCGCGGGCTTACCGCTCTATACGAGACCGTCGCCAGCATTCCTGAAGACATTCCCATCATCCTGGATTGCAAAGTCGGCGATATCGGCAGCACCATGGCAGCCTATGTCCACGCCTTTTTCAAAGATCTGAAAGTGGATGCCATCACCATCAATCCCCTGATGGGAGCCGATGTGCTAAAGCCTTTGCTGGAGATAGAATCCAGCTTCGCCTTTGCCCTGGCGCTTACCTCAAACCCTTCTGCACAGGACTTTTTCCATGCTCATGAGCTCAAGCAAGCGATTCCCCGCTGGATGCAGGACTATCCTGTGCAAAGACTGGGCGCAGTGGTGGGTGCCACCCAGGTGGCAGATCTGCTGGCTATGCGCCAAAGCTTGCCCCAGCGTCTCTTTTTGATCCCCGGAGTGGGAGCCCAGGGAGGTGATCTGCAGGCAGTTTTGACCCATGCCATTGATAGTGAAAGTGAGCCCAGGATCTTGATCAATAGCTCTCGCGGCATCATCTTTGCCAGTAGTGGGGAAGATTATGCCGAAGCTGCAGGAGCCGCTGCCCGTCAGCTTTTCGAGGCCTGTAAATCGTAGTGGCGCTCTGTGTAGCACTGTCTTCAGACGGTGCGGCCAGCGCTGCCGTAACGCTGGCTTCAGCCGGCCGTCGCATCAGCTTCAGCTGGTGCGTGCAGCAGGAAGGAATAGTCACACGGATTGTGCGGATTGAACGGATTGACACGGATAAAGAGCATATCGATTAATATCGCTTAATGGCTAAGGCAGGAGAAGCTTGAGGATTGCAGGCGTCTCGCCTGCAGAGCAGGAAACCTGCTCCCTTTTCCGGCTCTATTTTAAGCCTACTCCCCCTTCGTCGAGGCCTCTGGCCTCGTTCGACGCGAGACGCATCGAATCCAGCATCAGTCCCGTGCAGAGCTTTGGGAAGGCCACAATCCAGCCAGCACGCCACTGCCCGCCAACTTTTCGAGGCCTGCAAAGCGTAGTGGCGCTACCCGTAGCACTGTCTTCAGACGGTGCGGCCAGCGCTGCCGTAACGCTGGCTTCAGCCGGCCGTCGCATCAGCTTCAGCTGGTGCGTGCAGCAGGAAGGAATAGTCACACGGATTGTGCGGATTGAACGGATTGACACGGATAAAGAGCATATCGATTAATATCGCTTAATGGCTAAGGCAGGAGAAGCTTGAGGATTGCAGGCGTCTCGCCTGCAGAGCAGGAAACCTGCTCCCTTTTCCGGCTCTATTTTAAGCCTACTCCCCCTTCGTCGAGGCCTCTGGCCTCGTTCGACGCGAGACGCATCGAATCC
>JAJBAW010000054.1 GCA_020532545.1 Candidatus Cloacimonadota bacterium
AAGCTTGAGGATTGCAGGCGTCTCGCCTGCAGAGCAGGAAACCTGCTCCCTTTTCCGGCTCTATTTTAAGCCTACTCCCCCTTCGTCGAGGCCTCTGGCCTCGTTCGACGCGAGACGCATCGAATCCTGCATCAGCCCCGTGCAGAGCTTTGGGCAAGCCTCAATCCAACCAGCGCAAAAAGCTTTAGGCGAGCTCCAATCCAGCCAGCGCAAACCGCTTTAGGCAAAAGCAACCCAACCAGCACGCCCCAGCAGCCTTGCTGGAGGAATGAACTTGCTTCCCACGGACTTTCGCCTCGAGATGACTCGAAATCCTGAGTCATCTCGAATCGATCCCCCCTTAGTAGCAAATCAAAGACACAGGTGAGAGCCGGGCAAGAGGAAGGGCATTTTGACAAGTAATTAGAGTTTTGGCATGGTTTTGGCTTATCAATAGTACAGGTGGGTATCTCGGACCTGCGCGCTTTGGATTGGATTCCTGTAGGAATCGCGATAGCCCCCTTGTATAGTCTAAGTATTATCTTAATAAATAAGGAGTTAACGTGAAAAAAACTTTGCTTAAAGCAATGCTCGTGGGTCTGCTGATGGTAATATCTGCCTCTGTTTGGGGACAGACCATTTTTTACAATGAGCCTTTTGACACAAACCTGGGTTGGACTTTAGATTCCAATTGGTCGATTGCGTCTGGTGCTCTTACATTAGGCTGGTCACCCACAACCACTAACTACGATTTGTCGGCAACTTCGCCCAATATCGCGGTTCCCGCAAGTGCTGGAGACATGATCGTGAGCCAGTACATCAGTGAATATACCGGGACGGGCAACCCCCCGGAAACCTATGAAATCATCGCTGTATCTGGCGGTATCTCTACTGTCTTATGGACATATAGTTCAGAGACCAATTGGGGTGTGACAGGTGGGGCAGATCTGGTCTTATCCCTGGCCCCCTTAGCCGGTCAAATTATCCAACTCAAATTTCGGGGTACCGGAGCGTCCACTTTTAACTTTAACTATTGGTATATTTACGATATAAAGGCCTATGCCAGTCTTGATCAGGACTTGGAAGCGACATCGATAATGGGTACTTCTACTCCTGCCAGTGGCAGCGAATATCCTTATGTGGTGAGTGTGCGCAATACCGGCCTTACCACTGTGACCGATTATTCGGTGAAACTGATGAAGACCGGCGATGTGGAGATTGGCTCCGCAAACGGCACTCCCATCGCTCCTCAGCAGAGCATCGCCTTCACCATTCCCTGGACTCCCACCACAACCGGTGAAACCCAAATCTGGGGCAAAATCGTGGCGGCTGGTGATGAAAATCCTAACAACAACAATACTCCCCCTCTCACTATAACCGTGATGGATCCAGGCCTGCTGGTTACCGAAATCGGTACGGGCACCACCACGAATACCGATACCGGCGCTCCAGCCCCTTATGGGACTTTCTACAAAGCTTTCCGGCAACAGTTACTATACAGGGCGGATGATTTCTTTGCTGCAGGAGCAACTCCCGGAATGATTTCCGGTCTTGCTTTCAATGTGCAGGATGTGTCCACTTGCTCGCCTATGCCCAGCTATACCATTCGTCTGAAGATTACTACCCAGGATGCTCTTACCACCACTTTTGAAACTGGCGAGTACACCACTGTGTGGCAAAGACCTAATTTCGTGCCCGTAAATGGCTGGAACACTCACACTTTTGACGAACCCTTCTTCTGGGATGGCACCGGAAACCTGCTTATCGACATCACTACCAACGTGATAGGAGGGAGCTATACTCGCAACGCTCTAGTCTTTAATTCTGCCACCCCTTATGCCAGCTCTCTGCGTTACCAGAGTGATTCTTCCAATGGCAGCACCGGGACCACAGGCTCCACTCTGAACAGCCGCTGTAATGTCCGCTTCTTCATGGCACCCATGACCGGACCTGCGGTGTTTATGGTGAATCCCAGCTCGCATGATTTTGGTGATGTGAACCTCAGTGGCAGTCGCAGCCAAATCTTCACCATCATCAATGCTGGTGGTGAGACCTTGGATATCAGTAATATCAGCATTGCCGGCAGTGGCACCATGACTCTGAGCTATCTGCCCACCCTTCCTGCCGTCTTGGCAGCCGGAGGAATTGCTACATTTACAGTGACTTACAGCCCCAACTCTCTGGGTACAAACGAGGCCACGGTAACTATTACAGAGGGCAGCGAAACTCATACTGTCCTGGTCACCGGAACAGGCGTGAACGAGTTCACCATCGGTGATGGAGGCCAAACTGCCCGTGTGCCGTTCGATTTCTACTGGAAAAATTCACTCTTTGAAACCATCTATACTGCAAACGAGATGAATAATTTCGTGGGTATGATTACAGGACTGAAATTCTACAATCAATTCAGCGACAATATCACAGGCACACCCATCAAGATCTGGCTGGGCAGCACGGCTCAGACCGATCTCAGTGCAGATTGGATTCCTTCTACCCAACTAACCCAGGTCTTTGATGGTGTGGCAGATTTCTCCTCTGGCGAAAACACAATCAGCATCGACTTCGCAGAGCCCTATATGCATCTGGATGGCGGGAATCTGGTGCTAATGGCAAACCGTCCTATGGACAACAGCTATTACAGCTCCAGTGATTATTTCAAAACCCAGACCGTGGGCACGAACCGTTCCCGCTCGATGCAAAGCGACAGCACGGTGTACGATCCTGCAAGTCCCACAGGTGGAACTGTGAACGGCATCTTTCCCAAGACCACCTTTGTGGTGATCCCCGGAGGCGTGGGAGACATCACCGGTACTGTGCTGGGCGCAGATAATAGCCCTCTGGCTGGTGTACAGGTAGCTGTGGACATTCGTCCTTATAGCACCGTGACCAATGCCCAGGGTCAATTTAGCATTGTGAACGTCTTACCGGATAATTATGCCGTCACCTTCAACCATCATGGCTATGTGACCCAAACTATTAACATCGTATTGGACGAAGATGAAATCGAAGTGATGAACGTGACCATGAATCTCATGGCTCAGGTCAATGTCACCGGCAGCATTCTGGCCAGCGATACCGGCAGCGGAATCGCCGGAGCCAATATCACCCTCGTTGGTTATGAAAACTACAGCGGTAGCTCTTCCGGCAATGGCAGCTTCACTATCCCTACTGTCTTTGCAAACCACAGCTATGCTTACAGCATCTCTGCTGCGGGTTATACCTCCACCAGCGGAACTATCGATGTGAGCGCAGCAAACCACAATATGGGCGAGATCACCTTGAACGAAATTGCTTACGCTCCGAACTCCGTGGGAGCAGAGCTTTCGGCAGCCTTTAACTCCGTAAATCTCAATTGGAATGCCCCAAATCCAAATGTCATCGAAATCACCGAAGGCTTTGAAGCGGCTACTTTCCCGCCTGCAGATTGGACTCAGGAAATAGCCAATACCGGGGCTGCAAATCCTCTGGGCGTATTGCCCACCTGGAGCAGTTTTGGTACCATCAATATCTCTGGCAGCGGCAATGTGATGCCTACAGAAGGATTCAAGCAGGCCGGTCTGTGGTGGGATTACACTCACCAGGATGAATGGCTGTTCACTCCTTCCTTCTCTTGCCCGCCCGATGCATATCTTGCCTTTGATACCTATGCTACACTCGGCTCTCCCAATGGAGACCACTACTACGTACAAGTTTCCGCCGATGATGGCAATAGCTGGACAGTCCTCTGGGACGCTTCGGCCATTGTCACAGGAGGTGTAAACCATTATGAATACCCAGTTACAGTAGATTTGGCCAGCTATGCCGGAACCCAGATCAAGCTTGCCTTCCACGCCATAGATCCTGCAGAAAGTGATGGCCTGTGGTTCCCCTGGTTCATCGATAACATTTATATCGGCAATTTCGTACATCCCGTCCGTTTTGCCGGAACAGAGCTCGCAACTGCCCAGACTTTGCATAGCAGTTCAAACGCCGGTAGTGGCAATACTCCCTCGCGCTTTGCCCGTGCTGAAAACCTGCGCCAGAGCAGCGTGGCACTCAGCAGTGTCAGCAAGCCTGCCCGCAGCACAAACCGTCTCCTCACCGGCTACAAAGTATGGCGCTTAACGGTGGGACAAGAAAGTAACGAATCTACCTGGATCTCACTCACCGATGAAATGGTGACTACCCTGAGCTATGAAGATCAAAGCTGGACCACGATCCCCAATGGTAATTACAAATGGGCTGTGAGAGCTGTCTATACTTCAAACGTGATGTCTGCACCCGCCTTCTCAAACTCTCTGGTGAAAGAAGTGGTGAGCGGCAACATCGTGGGCTTTGTGAGAAAACAGATAAACAATCAGGGCATATCTGGTGCTACAGTTACCGTTGCCGGTGGATTTACTGCCACCACAAACAGCGCTGGTGCCTATAGCCTGAATGTGCCTGCCGGAATGTACGATGTGAGCGCTTCCGCTGCAGGCTACGGCAGCGTCATCCAAGAAAACATCGCCGTGGCACCAAATCAGAATACCACGGTAAACTTCCTCCTGAGCCCTGTCTCCAATGAAGATGAGCTTGTGCCCATCACCGTAACGGCCTTGGGTGGGAACTATCCGAACCCCTTCAACCCTGAAACCACCATCAGCTATGATATCAAAGATGCCACCAACGTACGCCTTGCCTTGTACAATGTGAAAGGCCAATTGGTACGCAATCTGGTGAATGCAGATCAGGCTTCAGGACGCTACCGGGTGATCTTCAACGGCCGTGATGATAAGGGAAATACGCTCTCCAGCGGCATTTACCTCTATCGTTTCAGCGCTGGCAAATACAGTAGCACCCGCAAAATGATGTTAATGGAATAAATCTACCGGCAGATTATCTGCCTCAATAGAATAAAAAACCCCGGCATAGTCCGGGGTTTTTTTGTGGCGCTACTGCATTCAAAGAATAGCTGTTAAGGCAGCCTGGAATAGTCAGTAGATTTGAATGACAATCTCTTCTTCAAAACCAACCCCGATAAAAAAGAGCTTGACTGCAAGACAGATATCAAAAAGACTGAAATTCGTCGCTTGACATCAGAAATGTCGCCAGAAAAAGCAGACATAATGCTCTCAAGCGATCAAGAACTGTGAGTTGGAGTTTAGCCCAAGATCTAAGACGTGAATTGTAAGTAATAACCGAACATAGGGAGTTAACATGAAACTGTGTTTACGTAAAGCAACGATCATGCCCATGCTTATGATTATTGCTGGCTTTGCTTGGGGGCAGAGTATTTTCTATGCAGAGCCTTTTAACACGAATCAAGGCTGGACTTTAGATTCCCATTGGTCGATCACGACAGCTGCTCTTAAATTAACCGCTACACCCCCAATCACAAACTACGATTTATCGGCGACCTCACCAGATATCTTGGTCCCGGCAGTTGCTTCAGACTTGGTTGTTAGCCAATTCATCTATGAATATGTCGGTCAGGGCACACCCCCGGAAACCTATGAGATCATTGCGGTTGCGGGTGGCACTCCTACTGTTTTATGGTCATATAGCACAGATGACAATTGGGGAGGATGGGGTGGACAGGACTTAATTTTGTCTCTTGCTGCTTTTGCCGGGCAAACCATTAAACTCAAGTTTCGTGCTTACGGAGAGGACTCTTCCAATTTCAGATACTGGCACATTTATGATATAAAAGCATATGGTAGCTTTAACCAAGACCTTGCAGTTACTTCATTGAGCGGTACTTCCACCCCTTCAGTGGGAAGTGAATCTCCTTATGTTGCAACTGTCTGCAATACCGGCCTCACCCCTGTGAATAGCTACTCGGTGAAGCTTATGCAGACCGGCGATGTGGAGCTTGTCTCTGTGCCCGGCACTTTTATCGCTCCGGGGGAGATCATCACATACACCATTCCCTGGACTCCTGCTGTGTCCGGTGAAACCCAGATCTGGGCTAAAGTCGTGTTTGCTGGCGATGAATTCCTGAGCAATAACCAGACAGCTCCTCTCACTGTAAGCGTAGCGGAAGCAGGCATTTTAACAATCGAAATCGGCACCGATACTACCACAAATCCCGCGTCTGGCGCTCCTACTCCTTATGGCACCTGGAACAAGGCCTTCCGTCAACAGTTGCTTTACAGAGCCAATGAATTATCTGCTGCCGGCGGAATCCCCGGAATGATTTCTGCGCTTGCTTTCAATGTGCAGAGTCTGGGCACTTGCTCTCCCATGCCGAATTACACAATTCGTCTGAAACATACTGATCAGATAGCACTTACACCTACTTTCGAACTTGGAGATTATACTACGGTGTGGCATAGCGCTGAGTATATGCCCATTACCCAGTGGAACATCCACTACTTTAGTGAGCCTTTCCTATGGGACGGCAGCTCAAATTTGATCGTTGATATTACAAGTGATTTGATCAGCGGAATCTACACCAACAATGCTATGGTGTATTATTCCTCCACCAGCTATGAAAGCTCTCTGCGTTTCCATAGTGATCTTAACCATGGCAGCACGGGAACCACTGGCTTAACTCTTAAGAAGCGCTCCAATATCCGCTTCTTTATTCTTACTCCAGGCGCAGGCCCGATATTTAGAATCGATCCCGGCTCATACGACTTTGGCACTATGAACCTCGGAAGCAGCGGCAGCAGGAGCTTCACCATCACCAATATCGGCGGCGGCACTTTGGAGCTCAATGAGATCAGTATTGCCGGCAGCCCCGATCTGGCACTTAGCTATTTGCCCACCCTTCCCGTCTCCCTGACAACTGGGGGAACAGCGATCTTCACCGTTAGCTATAGTCCTTTCTTTCTGGGTGAAAACACTGCTACGGTGAGCATTGTAGACAATCTTGGCAGCCATACTGTCATACTCACCGGAAGCGGCACAAACGATATCACCATAGGCGATGGGAGCCAAACTGACCGCATCCCGGTCGATTTCGCCTGGCACAGCTCGCTCTTTGAAACTATTTACACTGCGGATGAGATGAACGGCTTTGTGGGAATGATTACGGGAGTAAAGTTCTACAATCGATTCACTGGTGATTTGACAGATAAATCCATCAAGATCTGGTTGGGCAGTACAGCTCAGACCGATCTCAATGACGGCTGGATTCCCTCTACTCATCTGACCCAGGTTTTTGATGGCACAGTGGATTTTCCCTCGGGCACAAATGTAATTACTATTAACTTTCCCGAGCCCTATTGGTATCTGGAAGGCGGAAACCTGGCAATGATGGTAAGCCGTCCTTTTGACACCGACTCTTACAGCTCCACGAATTACTTCAAGACGCAGACCATCGGCACAAACAGATCCCGGAGAATAATGCAACAATTCTACGAATGCAATCCTGCCGCTCCAGGGGACGGCACCGTTTGTGGCCAATTCCCTAAAACCACCTTCATTATGACTCCCATAGGGGTAGGAAACATCACGGGTACTGTGTTTGATGCAGGTGGCAGCCCTCTGGCCGGGGTTGAGGTGAACGTAGACCTTCGCTCCTATGCCACCATGACCAATGCTCAAGGCTATTTTGCCATTCCCAACGTATTAGCTGGCGCTTATACTGTAAATTTCAGCCGTTACGGCTATGTGACCCACACCATGAATATTAGCATAGCAGCCAGTGAAACCGAAGTGATGAATCTGATCCTGAATCCCATGACTCAAGTAAACGTTACTGGCAGCATCCTGGCCAGCGATACCGGCAGCGGAATCCCTGGTGCTGTGATCAAGCTCAGGGGTTATGAAGACTACAGCTCTTCATCTACCGCCACCGGCAGCTTCACTATCCCGAGCGTATTTACCGGCTGCAGCTATCTTTATAATATCTCCGCTGCGGGCTATACTTCCACCAGCGGAATCATTGTTGTAGGCGCGGCGGACTATAATATGGGCAATATCACCCTCAGCGAAATCGCCTATGCTCCCAGCTCCGTAGAGGCAGAACTGAACGAGGCACCTGGCAGCGTAAGCTTGAGCTGGGATGCTCCGGATACGAACCCCGGTGGAATCACGGAAGGATTTGAATCATATACTTTTCCGCCTACAGATTGGTCTCAGATTATCACCAATACCGGTCCTGCAGATCCCGCGGGAGTATCGCCCACCTGGGGCAGTTTTGGCACCATCACTATGCCCGTTAGCGGTGCAGTAGCCCCTACGGAAGGCTTGAGGCAGGCAGGTCTGCTGGCAAGTTCCGCTCACCAGGATGAGTGGCTGCTCACGCCTTATTTCAATTGCCCGCCTGATGCGCATCTTGCCTTCGATACCTATTGCACTTTCGGTTCTCCCAGTGGCGATCATTACTATGTGAAGATCTCCAGATTTGGTGTGGATGGCTGGACAGTTTTGTGGAACGCTTCTGCCCAGGAAGCGGGAGTAAATCTTTACGAACACCCTGTTACAATCGATCTGACAGCTTATGCCGGGATGGAAGTAAAGCTGGCCTTCCATGCCGAGGACCCTCCTTCCGACGATGGCTTGAGACACGCCTGGTTCATCGATAATATCAATATTGGTAGTTCTGTGAGCAACGTCCGTTTCTCAGGATCAGGACTCTTTGCCGCCAAAACCATCAACCGCAGCGCTGGCAGAAGCAGGAATCGCGCTCTGTCAGGATACAAAGTCTGGCGTCTGCTGGCAGGACAGGAGCACGACGAAGCTTCCTGGACCTTCCTCACCGACGGAACACTTACTAACTTGAATTATGAAGATCAAGGCTGGACCAACATCCCAAGCGGAACCTATAAATGGGCGGTAAAAGCAGTTTACACGGCCGATATAGCCTCCGTCCCCGCCTTCTCAAATGCTCTGGCCAAAGAAGTGGTGAGCGGCAACATCGTGGGCTTTGTGAGAACGGGACTCGGTCAGGGCATCGCCGATGCCACCATTCTCGTTGAGGGCGGATACAGTACCACTACCAACCACTCTGGTGCTTTCAGCCTGAGCGTACCGGTCGGAATCTACTCCGTAACTGCTACTCATGCCAGCTTCGATAGCATCACCCAGGCAAACATCGTTGTAAAACCCAATCAAAATACCACGGTAATCTTCATCACGACCCTCGCCACTGAAGATGAGCTTCAGCCTGTGGCCGTAACTGCCCTGCGTGGCAATTACCCCAACCCCTTCAATCGTGAAACCACCATCAGCTATGACATCAAGGACGCTGCCAATGTACGCCTTGCCGTGTACAATGTGAAAGGCCAATTGGTACGAAGTCTGGTGAATGCAGATCAGGCTTCAGGACGTTACCGGGTGATCTTTAATGGCCGTGATGATAAGGGAAATCCGCTCTCCAGCGGCATTTACCTCTACCGTTTCAGCGCCGGCAAATACAGCAGCACCCGCAAAATGATGCTCATGGAATAGCCCACCCGTAGCGCAGGACGCCGTTCCTGCGAGAAGAACTAAAACAGCCGCAGCAAGACAGGCTTTAGAGCTTCGATACACCTTGTCCTCCCTCATCTGATGTCGTGGAGATGACGTGTAGATAGCAGGAAAAAACGCTCTTATCTCCAAGGCATCTTGAGCACATATCATGCAGCACGGACAGTGCAAGGCTCTTTCCAGCCGGTTTGCCAGAGAGACTACAAGATCCAAGCCTATTCTGAGGTTTTCCGCGCCATTAACAGCTCAGGGAAAGCAGACCGCATCCCGCCCGAAAAGCCCATCATACCGATGTCTGTCAGCCGATAGAAGATTTTCCTTTACAGCTTTATGGACTTACAGGTTCTGGTGCTGGAGTTACAATATTAATCTCTCATAAACTCTCAATAGCTAACAAACAGCTCCGGATATTAGGTCTGGGGACTAAGCAAGCCTGCTTAAAAGAATATTAAAATAGACAGGAGACACAGCCATGAAGAGAATCATAATTTTGACCATGCTCTTAATGCTTATATTAGGAGCATATACCAGCCTTGGCGCTCAAGTGAACATCACTTTGGGCGAAGGCACCGGCACTAATTCCACTACGGGAGCACCAACCCCGTATGGTACCTATTTCAAGAATTTCCGCCAGCAATATCTTGTGCTCGCCAGCGAGCTCAATGACATTGGCGGAGGAGTGGGAAACATCAATTCCATCGCCTTTAATGTGGGAAACTTGAACAACTGTTCCCCGATGCCAAACTACCGGATCAGGGTTAAAGCTACGAATCAGACTGTTTTGACCACCACCTTTGAACCTGGCACCTATACCCAGGTATTCCAAGCTAATGAATTCATGCCCGTCGCAGGCTGGAATACCCATACTTTCAGCACTCCAGTCTATTGGGATGGCGCCTCCAATCTGCTTGTCGATATCGTAACAGATCTTTTCACAAACACTTACACGCAAAACGCTTCGGTATATTATACCCCAACCGCTTTAAATAGCTCGCTGCGTAATCAGAGCGACAGCGCCGGGGCGGCTGATGCCCTCACCGGTACCGCGACAGTGAATCGCGCCAATATACGTTTTAACATGGCGGCTCTGGATATCACAGATCTGAACGCCCTCAGCATTACCGGGCCTGCCACACCGAACGTGAATTCCACTGTGAATTACAGCGTATCCATCAAGAACTACAGCAATGTAGCCCTCAGCAATTACACGGTAAAGCTGATGAAGACCGGTGGCATAGAACTTGCCAGCCTACCTGGCACGGCCATCAATCCTCAACAAACCTTAGCTTTTACTCTGCCCTGGACTCCCACTGTGGTGGGCGAAACCCAGCTTTATGGTAAAGTCATATTGGTTGGTGATGAAAACCCTGCCAACGATGAAACCAGCAGACTCACCGTCAACGTGATGGCGGCCGGTCTTTTGGTAGCCGAAATAGGCAATGGCACCACCACCAACACCAATACTGGTGCTCCTGCACCTTATGGCACCTGGTACAGAGGTTTCCGTCAGCAATTGCTTTATAAAGCCGTCGATTTCCAAGGCGCCGGCGCCGCTGCCGGATTGATTTCTGCACTTGCTTTCAATGTGTTGGATCTGGATACCTGCTCGCCCATGGTGAATTACACCATTCGTCTGAAAACAACCACTCAGGATGCCCTTAGCACCACCTTCGAAACAGGCACCTATACCACGGTGTGGCAAAGCAATGACTTTATGCCCACCACCGGCTGGAATATGCACGCTTTTATGGTGCCTTTCCTTTGGGACGGAACCACCAATCTGCTGGTTGATATCTCGACCGATACTATGGTGGGAACATTGGGTCGTAACGCCTTGGTGCCTTACACTACCACCACATATAACAGCTCCTTGCGGTTCCAGAGTGATTCTGTGAATGGCAGCACCGGACTCACCGGTACCACTACCTTGAATCGCTCCAATATCCGTTTCTTCATGAGCCCTCCGAATCCGAATCCTCAATTTGCCGTAAGCCCTCCCTCCAAGAACTTTGGTGATGTGCTTCTGGGCTTTGCCCCCAGCCAGAGCTTCAGCGTGATGAACGCTGGTGGCGGCACCCTTTCCATAAGCAGCATCAGCATCAGTGGCAGCCCTTTCTTCAGCCTTATCGGCCTGCCCACGCTGCCTGCACAGCTTGTTCTGGGAACTCCCGCCAGCTTCAACGTGGTCTATGCCCCCACCGCCGGTGGCGATCATACTGCCACAGTTACCATTACAGATAACCGTAGAATGACTCATACCATCGCCCTCAGCGGCCACGGTGTGGATACCACCATCTACGAGCTCAGCCACACTGAGAACTTCGATGCCGTAACCATTCCTGCTCTTCCCTTGGGCTGGAGCAGCATTTACCAGGCTACTTCCACCACCGGTTATGTGAAGACCGTGACTACTTCTCCGCAAAGTGCACCAAATTGCGTGTCGATCTACAACCCCACCGATATCAATACCATAGCTATGCTGATCGCCCCTCCTTTGGCCACTACTATCCCCACCAGCAGCGTGCGTGTGAAGCTTTGGGGCAAAGGCACGGGTTACTCGTTGAAGGTAGGCGTGATGAGCAATCCTGCTGACGCCTCCACCTTCACCGAAATAGGAACCCTGACCTTCACCAATGCCTGGGCACAGTATCAGGTGTCTCTGGGCAGCTACACCGGCACGGGCAAATTCATCGCCTTCAAACATGCCAATAACTCTGCGGGCCAGACTATCTATGTAGATAACGTAGAGCTTGAGATGATGGGTGCAAACGATCTTGCTGGTGTCTCTATCAGCGGAAACAGCACTCCCAGCGTGAACAACGCCACCCAATACACCGTGAACGTCTTCAATAACGGCACTGCTCCTCAAAGCAACTACAGTGTGAAGCTGTACAACAGCAGCAATGTGGAGCTTGCCACCACTGCAGGCACTGCCATAGCTCCCGGAGCCAGCGTGGATCTAGTAGTGAACTGGACCCCCAGCACTCAGGGCCCCATGAGCATTTACGGAAAGGTAGTATTGGCCGGTGATATCAATCCCGGAAACGATGCCACCGCCCCCATGTCCATCTCTGTGCAGCCTGCCGGCGTAATCACTGTAACCATCGGTGATGGCAGCCAGACTGCCCGCATGCCGCTGGATTTCTTCTACAAAAGCAGTATCTATCAAAACATCTATTATCCTGCAGAAATAGGCACAGTGGGGAACATCTCTACCATCTCCCTGTACAACCAGTTCTTTACTACCACTCTGGTGAATAAGCCGATCAAAATCTGGATGGGTATTACCGCTCAGCCAGATCTCAATGCCGGCTGGATCCCTTCCACCAGCATGACCCTGGTCTATGATGGCACGATGAACTTCCCCGGAGGAGCCAATACCATCACCTTCCCGCTGCAGATTCCCTTTGCCTATACAGGCGGAAACCTGGTGGTGATGTTCCTGCGTCCTCTGGACACAGCGTATTATAGCTCCAGTGACTACTTCAAAACCCAAACCGGTGTCACCGGACGTGCTCGTGAAATGCACAGCGACAGTACTGTGTACGATCCTGCCAACCTCACGAGTGGAACTCTGACCGGTATCTTCCCCAAAACCACGCTCACTATGACTCCCATGACCGGCGACCCGGTGTTTATGATGAACCCCGTTTCGCACAACTTTGGCGAAGTGAACATCGGCGGCAGCCGCAGCCAGAACTTCACCATCGTCAATGCCGGTGGCGGCAACCTGGGTATCAATACCATCAGTATTGCCGGAAGTCCCAATCTGACACTCAGCAATCTGCCCACCCTTCCGGCTTCGCTATCTACTGGACAAACCGCTGTCTTTACGGTTAATTACACTCCTACCAGCCAGGGTGTAGCCGCTGCTACAGTCACCGTCACAGACAATCGTGGCAGAAGCCATGTCTTAGGCGGCAAGAGCGATCGGCTCATGAGCGTGAATCGTGAAGCTCACACCGTCCAGATCACTGGAGTGGGCGTGACCGACATCACTGTGGGCTCAGGAAACCAAACTGCCCGCGTCCCGATTGACTTCTACTATAAAAACTCACTCTTTGAAACTATCTACACGATTGACGAACTGAATAACTTTGCCGGAATGATCACAGGACTGAAATTCTACAACCAATTCACCAGCAACCTGACCGATAAACCCATGAAAATCTGGTTGGGCAGCACCGCCCAGACTGATCTCAGTACAGATTGGATCCCTTCCACCCAGATGACCCAGGTCTTTGATGGCACGGTGGATTTCCCCTCCGGCGGAAACGTGATTTCCATCACTTTCCCAGAGCCCTTTTTACATGTGGATGGCGGAAACCTGGTGATGATGGTAAATCGTCCTCTGGCTGGCGAATATCACAGCTCCGGTGATAACTTCCAGTGCCAGACCATAGGCACAAACCGCTCCCGGAAACTGCAAAGCGACAGCATCGAATATAATCCTGCTGCCCCCGCAGCCGGTACCCTCAGTGGCCAATTCCCCAAAACCACCTTTATGGTGATTCCCGGGAATATCGGCCACATCACCGGCGTAGTAACTGGCGCAGGAAATGCCCCTCTGGCAGACGTACAGGTAAACGTAAATAGCCGTCCTTATGCCACCGCGACCAATGCTCAAGGCCAATTCATCATCAACAACGTCTTACCCGGAGACTATGTGGTCTCCTTCAGCCGTCATGGCTATGTGGACCGCAGCATCAACATCGTGCTGGACGAAGATGAAACCGAAGTGATGAACGTGACCATGACTCTCATGGCGCAGGTAAATGTTACCGGTACCATTCTGGCCAGCGATACCAGCAGCGGCATAGCCGGAGCCAATATCACGCTCGTTGGTTATGAAAACTACAGCGGTAGCTCTATCGGCAATGGTAGCTTTACTATCCCCAGTGTATTTGCAAACCAGAGCTACGCTTACAGCATCTCCGCTGTGGGTTATACCTCTGTGAACGGAACCATCGATGTGGCTGCTGCAAACCATAGTATGGGCAGCATCACCCTTTCCGAAATTGCCTACGCTCCGAACACTGTGAGAGCAGTGGTAGCCCCAGCCTTCAACGCTGTAAACCTGAGCTGGAATGCGCCGAATCCAAACGCTATCGAAATTACCGAAAGCTTTGAAGCGGCAACTTTCCCGCCCACAGGCTGGACACAGAGCATCACCAATGCCGGACCTGCAAATCCTCTGGGCGTAAAGCCCACCTGGTGCAGCTTTGGCACCATCAATATCACCGGCAGCGGCAATGTGATGCCTACCGAAGGATCCAAACAGGCTGGTCTGTGGTGGGATTATGAACACCAGGATGAGTCGCTCTATACTCCTTCCTTCAATTGCCCGCCCGATGCGCACCTCTCCTTCGATACCTATGGCACACTCGGTTCTCCGAATGGCGACCATTACTATGTGAAGATCTCTAGTAACGGTGGCAATACCTGGACTGTTCTGTGGGATGCATCCTCTGGAGCAGCAGGCGTAAACCATTACGCTTATCCGATTAGCGTCGATCTCTCAGCTTACGCCGGAATGGAAGTAAAGCTGGCCTTCCATGCTATAGATCCTCCTGCAAATACTGGCCTGTGGTTCCCTTGGTTCATCGATAACCTCTACATAGGCAACTTCGTGGATAACGTGCGCTTTGCCGGAGCAGAACTTGCAGATACCCGGAGCATAGCTCATAGCAGCAATGCCGGCAGCGGCAATACCCCTTCCCGCCTTGCCCGTGCCGAAAGCTTCTACAACAGCAGCGTAACCCCCGGCAGCCTCAGCAGATCCATCAGAAGCACAGACCGTGTTCTGACCGGCTACAAAGTATGGCGCTTAACTGTGGGACAAGAAAATAACGAATCCACCTGGGTATCCATCACCCCTGAAATGGTGACTACCTTGAGTTATGAGAGTCCAGCCTGGAACACCCTTCCCAATGGCAATTACAAATGGGCTGTAAGAGCCGTATACACCGCAAACGTGATGTCTGCTCCTGCCTTCTCCAATGCTCTATTGAAAGAAGTGGTGAGTGGAAACATCGTGGGCTTTGTGAGAAAACAGATCAATAATCAAGGCATTGCTGGCGCTACAGTTACCGTTCCCGGTGGATTTACTGCCACCACGAACTCTTCCGGCGCCTTTAGCCTGAATGTGCCTGCGGGAATGTACAATGTAAGCGCTTCCGCTACAGGCTTTGCCACCCTCACCCAAGAAAACATCTCCGTGGCGCCAAATCAGAATACCACGGTGAACTTCCTCATGAGCCCCGTCTCAAATGAAGATGAGCAGGTGCCCATCACCGTAACCGCCCTGGGTGGCAACTACCCGAACCCCTTCAACCCGGAAACCACCATCAGCTACGACATCAAGGATGCCGCCAGCGTACGTCTGGACGTGTACAACTTGAAAGGCCAATTGGTACGCAATCTGGTGAATGCAGATCAGGCTGCAGGACGCTACCGTGTGATCTTCAATGCTCGTGACGACAAGGGAAATACGCTCTCCAGCGGCATTTACCTCTATCGTTTCAGCGCTGGAACCTACAGCAGCACCCGCAAAATGATGTTAATGGAATAAATCTACCGGCAGACTATCTGCCCGCATAAAATAAGAAACCCCGGCTTTGTCCGGGGTTTTTTTGTGGCCCGGCGCTAAAGCCTCCGACTTGCTTTCGATTCGCCTTCAACTCGAGATGACTCGAAATCTCAAGTCATCTCGAGTCGAAACCACGTTAAAAGCAAGTCAAAGGCACGGGCCTGGCACCAGCCTGGCACGGGCTATCATCCTCTCTCCATCTGCTGCCACGCGGCTAAACGATGGCTAAATATACAAGATGCAGACAGAGATTATCTGCCCAAAATAGTTCACAGATTTAGATGTTTTTCTTTCTCCTAAAAGACAGCCTTTAAAAAAAGAGCTTGACTATAAAGGCAAAGATAAAAAAGAATGTAACTAGTGGTTTGAGATCAGAATGATTGCGATGAAAAGTAGATGTATTGGCCTCAAGCGGTCAAAAAAAAGTAGATTGTGATTTGCCCATTGAAGTGGAATCCTTACAGTACATAGAGTGTTTTCCCCCTTAAACTGGTGTAATTGTATTGTTAACAACGCCGATATCGTAGATAACGTGGTTTTTTTTGTTTTAGATAGGCAAGGCTATATATACAGCACTTGCAATGGAGAATAATTTCGAAACGAGCTTGGGTTCCCCTCAAGAATCCAGACAAGCCTCATTGGATAATCTATAACTTAACAGATGAACAAGGAGTTAACATGAAAAAGTGTTTACGTATAGCAATTCTCGTGGCCACGTTTATGGCTATTGCTGCCTTTGCCTGGGGGCAAAGCATCTTCTATGAAGAGCCTTTTGATGTAGGCCAGGGCTGGACCTTGGATTCGAACTGGTCTATTATGTCCGGTGCCCTACAATTAAGCTGGTCTCCTTCAGTCACAAACTACGATCTCTCGGCGACCTCGCCAGATATTATAGTTCCCATAACTGCTGGAGACATGGTGGTGAGCCAATACCTTAATGAATACACAGGGCAAGGCACACCTCCTGAAACCTTCGAAATCATTGCCGTTGCGGGTGGTATCTCCACTGTTTTATGGACCTATAGCACCGATGCCAGTTGGGGAGTATCAGGTGGTGAAGATTTAGCTCTATCTCTCGCGCCTTTTGCCGGTCAAACCATCCAATTGAAGTTCCGTGCTACCGGAGCAAGCACTTTTAATTTTAACTACTGGTATATTTACGATATAAAAGCCTATGCCAGCCTGAACACAGACCTGGCTGCGACCTCACTAACCGGTAGTTCTACCCCTACAATTAACAGCGAACATCCTTATATAGTAACTGTACGCAATACCGGCCTCACTACTGTAAGTAACTATTCGGTGAAGCTGATGCAGACCGGTAATGTGGAGCTGGGCTCTACAAATGGTACCACCATCGCCCCTCAGGAAATCATTGAATACACCATTCCCTGGACTCCCACCGTGCTCGGCGAAACGCAGATTTGGGCTAAAGTCGTGGCGGCTGGCGATGAAAATCTCAACAACAACGAAACAACCCCTCTCACTGTAAGCGTAATGGAGACAGGCCTGCTGGTGGCCGAAATCGGCACCGGCACCGCTGTTAATGGGGATACAGGTTCTCCTGCCCCTTACGGCACCTGGTACAGGGCCTTCCGTCAACAATTTCTATATAGGGCTGACGAGTTTTATGCTGCCGGCGCAGCTCCGGGACTAATTTCTGCTCTTGCCTTCAACGTGCAGAGTCTGGGACAATGCACGGCCATGACGAACTACAGAATTCGCTTGAAGCATACAGACCAAACGGCCCTTAGCAGTTCCTTCGAAGCAGGTGAATATACCACAGTATGGCAGAGAGATTCATTCATGCCTGAGGCGGATTGGAACGTCCACAGCTTTGACGTACCCTTCTTTTGGGACGGCGCCTCAAATCTGATCGTCGAAATAGTTACCGATGTGGTAGCAGGAGACTATCAACGCAATGCTTTGGTTTATTATTCCACCACTCCTTTTATCAGCTCTTCGCGTTTCCAGAGTGATAGTGCCAATGGCAGCACCGGAACCACAGGCTCCACTTTAAGCGCTCGCTCCAATACCCGCTTCTTTATGATTATAGAGGGTATGGGATCACTTTCCGGCACCGTTAC
>JAJBAW010000022.1 GCA_020532545.1 Candidatus Cloacimonadota bacterium
TGCCTACACAAGGCACAAAATCCAGAATTCTCAAACGATATTGCCCAAGAAACGATCTGCCGCCTGCTAAAATCGCAGAATCGCATCAATGAGATTACAAACTGGGTGAAAAGCGTGGCGCATAACCTTCTCTGCGAGCACTATGGAACCGAAAAAGATGAACAGGCTCTATATCAAGACTTGCAGATTGAGGGGGAGCTAATCCATCAGCTCTCGAATAATTCCAGCAAGATAGGTCTTGCAGAATGTCTTCATGTAGTTCCAGAATCGATACTCCATAATCAAAACTACAAATCCTATAGCAAGCTGAAAGAATATGACAGCCTGCAAGCTTACGCCGAAGCCAATAAGCTTGGCTACGAAGCAGCGAAAAGCAGGAGTAAGAAACTTATCAAGAATCTTAAAGCCGAGATTCTGCTTGCTATGGGCTGGCAAGCAAGCCCGGATATACTTGATTACAATCAATATAAAGCGATCCAAAGCTTTATCCGAAAACTCTTGGATTTGAGCACTGCCACCAAGGAAGGAACAAACGAAGCTTTATCCAAGCTGCACCCTGACCTTCCCCAAGTTCTGACTGGCTATACGAGTGTAGAAGACTGGGGGATTACTATGATTTCAGAGCGGAGGTTCCGGCTCTACCTCTATCATTTAAGTTCTGAGCAGGCTCACCTGATGACCACGATTTTTATTAACATCGGCAAACGAAACCATGTGCAGGTGGAAAACTGCAAAATAAACAAATATGCAGGATCACACAATATTAGTGCTAAAGCTCACATACCAAAGCAGATGGGGGCTGCACTCTGGTCTTACGAAAAAATTATTTCTCTGCTAAACGAAAATAGTCGCTAATCTACAACCCCCATTTCCTGCATTTTGACACTATATATATAGAGACTGAAATTTTAAGGAGTATCAAAATGAAGAAACTTGCTATTACTGGCTTGCTGTTGCTTGTATTGCTAAATATGCTGTTTGCAGCCATGGATTACACTATGCTTGATCCGCTTTCGCTTCCGACTTATACTGGACCGCTGAGTAGTCCAGAAGTAAAAATAGTGTATGAGGACGCTAATGGTGAATACATACTCGTCGAAATTGATGGGCAGTTGCATGCCTTCTATTTGTGATTCTGAATTATTTGATTAAGCAATAAAAACGCAAGAAGGTTCAAAACATGAATACGAAACTTTGTTTAGCCATATTTATCCTGTCTGTCTTAACTACTCCATATTTCGCTCAAAGAATTGATCGCAATGGTATGGGGATGGTGGCAGATGCTGTAAACTATGACCAATCCGTTATCGTTGATACTCTATACTTTGAACGAGAGCTTTTTTCGGTGGCGACAATGTATATCTCACCTTACGGAGACCCGTTTAAAACTTTCATCATTTATGGCTCTCCTCTTCCCTATGGAACGTCAAACTACGTTGGTGATGGATGGGACTTTGATTATTCGTGTAATATATCCAGCCGAGCATATTATAGCATCTTCCTCTCTAATGGTTATATGGGTTATTCCCTTACCTCAGTTGTATTTAAAGTTTATCAGGTTAATTGCTACGCGGGCCATGAATCTCACACTTTCCCGATCTGGAACGATGGCGACCCTTATTATCTTATGCTGGCTCACGTGCAATATGAGGTTCCGTTTCATGGCAGTTCATATTATCCAGATTTTGTGCAAAACATCGGAGTTATAAGTAGCGACAATGCTGTTGGTTGGCGTGATTTAGATGTTACAGATGCGTACAACACTACCTTAAACAATAGCAACGGAGACAGAGACTATTTTCAATTGATGTTATATTTCGAAATTCTTACTGATTGGGACGACATGATAGATAGCGTTTTGCTCAGAAATCCAAATTCTAGCACTGCACCGCATCTGGTTGTTACATATATGAAGGACGTTTCTGCCGATGATAATGTGAATGTTCCAATGGTAAACAGATTAACTGTCTATCCCAACCCCATCACCACAAACGCTACCATCAAATCTGATGAAGGCTTTCCGATTGATGGTATTGAAATGTATAACCTTAGAGGGCAGCGAATTACTACCGTAAACTACTTGAAACAATCCCCAATCGAATGGGAGCTGGAGTTGGGGCCTAAACTACCTGCCGGTGTTTACTTGATCAGGTGCAAGGTAATAGATGGCAATGAGAAAAGAATAATAACCCAAAAAATATTGTTACACTAAGCTCATGGAGGAAAACATGAAAGCTATTGTTTTGTTTTGCCTGATGCTCTGTGCGGTTTTAGGACTATATGCAGAGTATGCACCTCAATCTATCTTGTTTAGTTCTTATGACGTTATTGAATCCATCACACAGTATTCCGATTCGCTCTATACTGATTGTGGATGGTTCAATGCTCTATCCGGTAAGCATTATATCCACTATCTTGAATCACTCTACGATTATCAAGACAATGGAATTGGCGTTTACTGCTATTATATCAAATACAAAGATGAAGCAAGCGTGGAATCTATGATTGCGCTCTTTGAATCGGAAAACAAAGTTACCGTGGCAGAACCAAATTGTTATTTTGAGCCATTTAACGACCCACTTATCAATAACCAATGGGCTTTGCCAACTATCAAGATGGATCAGGTATGGAATCAATACTCGTATTACGGTGATAACATCGTAGTGGGAGTGGTGGACTCAGGAATTGACTTGGGCTTAAATGATCCAACTGCACTGTTTTATGGACAAATCCACCCCGATCTGGAGGATAATCTCTATACCGATGCCAACGGCCATCATGGCTATAATGCTTATGCTATTGAAGATCCAGACCAATATCTATATAATGTCCAAGATGAATTTGGCCATGGCACCCATGTTGCCGGAATAATCGGAGCCAGAAAGAATAACGGTTACGGTATCAGCGGTATAGCTGGAGGCAACGCCGGAACCAATACAGCAGGATGTCAGATCTATTCGGTTAAGGTTGGCGGTACATTTGATAGAAGGAATTATCCGGCTTCTGCCATTATAAGGGGGATCAGAAATGCACATAGAAATGGCGTCAGGATATTCAATTGCAGTTTTGGTGCATCCAGTAACCAAGTTACACAATTGAGCACTCAAATTAATCTTTTGAGCGATCCTGCCTCACTTGACCCAGCAATGTTTGTTTGTTCAACAGGTAACGGCTATGTGGAAGCAAGTAACTACCCTGCTGCATTGCCATATACTATCAGTGTGGCAGCCACAGCCTCAGATGATTCTAAAGCTATGTATTCAACATATCACTCTACAGTGGACATAATTGCTCCTGGTGGCGGTGGAGGACACGGTGATTCTAGTGGTGTTTTATCTACTATGCCAAGAGATGATTTGTTTTATTATCATACTCATGGAGGTTATAACCCTGAATTTGAATACGCCAGTGGAACTTCGATGGCAGCACCGATGGTTACTGCTGCCGTTGTCTTGGTGAAACAAGCACATCCAAATTTGACTCTCCCGGAGATACAACAGAGAATTATCGGTACTGCCGACGATGTGTCTCAAGCTAATCCCGATCTGAAATATATCGGCAAACTTGGCGCAGGCAGGCTGAACGTGTTGAGAGCTATTGCAACAGTAAGTCCACATGCCACGCTTCGCTTAAATAGTATTACAGCCAATAACAATGATTTTATCGCGTGCGGCGGACAATCAATGGGATTAAATATTGGACTGAAAAATTGGTGGGCTTCCGCTCAAGGCAGTGTCTCCGGGATTCTTCATACTTCAGACCCAAACATCAGCATTTCAAACAACTCTGCGCTCTTTACGCATCTTGGACAAAACGCCGAAGACCTTTATAGCGCATCCTTCCAAATCAGTGACACTTCAATAATGCCAGGGTATGCCGAATTCAGTCTTGAGCTGACCTATGATAACATAACTGAAACACTATATTTTAAAATACCCCGACGCATTGACCTATTAAATACTAAAATCGAAATTGCCAATCGGGCTGCAATCACTGAAATGGTGATAAGCGACATGAATGGCAATGGCCAAGATGAAATAGCCTTTATTACTGAAGAAAACAATAACAAATACCTGTGTCTATTAAAAAGCGGAGTAGTTCATGAAGTGAGTCTTCGCGGAAGCTGTGCTTTAAGGCCAGCCTTGGCTGATATGGACTACGATGGAATTCAGGATATTGTGCTCTTTGATGATTTAGGGCAATTGATAATATATGATTATGATCTGAACCAGCTTCATGAATCAAGGATATCTGTTCCGGGAGAGATAAAATCATATGTAATCGAAGATCTGAATGACGACGGCAGTCTAGATATTGCAGTTGCACATGAAGATGCCGGTGTTTGGAGAGTTAGTATGTTGATATTCAACGATAATGGAATCTATGATTTTGACCTATATACTCATTCTCTTGACCCGGGACGTAGTATCATTTCTCCGTTAGCAGTTGGCGCTGTTGACAATACTCCAAATAACGATATTGTTTGGGTTCAAAGCAATTATGTTCCTGGCAGTAGCGTAAACATTGTTACGAGATTAGTTAAGCTGACATATGTAGAGAGTAGAGCAGAAAAGTTTAAAATTGATTCTGGAACTCTGGACGAAGTAGTGTGGGGAATCGACTCGATCACAAATTATGGCTGCACTGAATTGATTCTGAGCAGGCCGCATCCTGAAGAATCTCAATTTAGAAGAGCTTACATTTATGTTGGAATAGGATACACACGAATGTTTGGCATTCCCTACATCGAAGGCCAAATTGGTCAATATGCCACTAAATGTATTGACTTCTGCTATGGCTATAATGAAGTATGGGTTCATGCGCTTTCTGACAATCCGTCGAACACTTCACAGATAGCCCAGCGAGCATACAAAATTATTGCTGGAGACTTCATAGAATCAAACCCAGGGGTCGAGATTCTTGTAGGCGCTACGGAAGAAATCTTAGACTCAGAAACTGGTGATTTTATTCAGTATATAAGGAATGATTATCTTCCACTTACCTCGCCACCAATCTACCTCAGTAAACATTATCAACCTACTGTAATCACAGATTATAACAATAATGGCATTAAAGATGTGTTTGTTTACAAAGGTGGTGATATTCACGGATTTGATGCAAACCATAATAAAATCGACTTGTATAGCTATACTTTGCCACAGAACCAGTTAATCATGTCTTTAGTAGCAGGTAATGCAAGAGATTTTCATGTACAAGACCTGTATGCTATGGCAACATACAATGGCGACAGCTATGTCTATTACATTCCGATTTCATCTCATCATGAAAGATTCTATTATGATTGGAGACAATTCAGCAATAATGCTCGTAAAACTTGCGAGTATCTACAAGCTCTGCCAGCAGTCGTAAGTATCAATACCTTGCTATGGAATCATTGTGAAATTGATAAGGATATTCTAATTGATAATAGCCTAATAATTTCCCAAGGCACACGTGTCAAGTTTAGAGGGTCTACCTCATTGATAGGACATGGAGAATTTGTTGCTGATGGAAATCAAAGTTATCCAATTTCAATTAGTGGTATGTGCCCGAAATATCTTCCTGGATATTGGAATGGAATATCTATGCATAGTTCATCAACTATGGGATTACGTTATGCTGAGTTGTCGAATGCTTGCGCAGCAATTGATTTATATAATGCCGGAAGTAACATTATATCATTCAGCAAATTCTTCTCAAACCAGTATTCTATAAGATTATACAGTGCACTGCTTGATATGTGGCACACTGAAATAAAGAAATCAGTGACCGGAATAGCAGCTTTCAATAACTCTGATTTAAACTTAGGATACTCAACGGGATCAAACAATATATCGTTTAACCGAACTGGCATCTATTCGCATGAATCTTCACCTTACTTAGATGAAGGCTGTAATGATATTAATAATCCCGGATTACAAAGTTGGAATATCTTCTCTGTGAATACGCCCGATGGAATAAAGGCTCAGTCAAACTGGTGGGGGAACGATGGCTACGATCCACCTTACATTGAGAGAACCTTTAATGAACCGGATATCATAACGTATGCTCCATTCCTGTTAACGTCCAATGTCGATGCGAAACAAGGCAAATCTCAGTCTGACTTTATGATTGCAGAGGCATTAAGATGTGATGAGCAATGGGCTCAAGCTATTCCCTACTACGAAACGGTAAACTCTGATAATACAATGGGGCCAGAAACATATATGTCAGTAAATGGGCTCTTCAAATGCCATCAGGAACTTAATAGCCTGAGCAGTCATAAGACGTGGCTGCTTACAAAAATAAGCAATAGCACCGAAAGCTCTTATAACAAGTATCTTCTAAATAATCTTGCTATGGCGAATCGTGTGTTAGGTGATTTCCAAGAAGCTCTTGATTATTATGAGAGTATTCTTGATAATATTCCAAGTTATGCTGATTCTTGCTACGCAATAATCGATATTGGATTTACTTGGTTGGAATCGAATAATCGAATGTACGGCAAATATGCATCCCTGCGCCCAAGATCAATAAATGATCATCTAACGGCCTCTAATAGACTCTTGAATTCGATATTATTAGATGAGCCAATGGAAAGCTATACTGAAATTCCTAGTCTTCCTCAAATCAATGCAAACTACCCCAACCCGTTCAATCCCTCGACGACTATCGTATACAGCGTTCCCCAAAAAGCTGGAGTTAGGTTGGATGTTTACAATGTTAAAGGCCAGAAGGTTAAAACATTGATTAATTCAGAGCTTGAAAAGGGACAGCATCAAGCAATTTGGAATGGTAGAGATGATAAGAACTGCGGTGTAGCCTCTGGTGTATATTTTATCCGCCTGGAAACTGCAGGAAAAGCAAGCATGGGAAAAATGCTGTTGATGAAATAGTATCATATGGCTACAAGATGCTTGAATGCATTTCTGTAAAAAGTGTTTTCAAGGCATCACCAAAATGAGAATACGGGCACGGTCATCTGATCGTGCCCGTATTCATTTTGTGTCTGGCTATTCTTAACAGCCTGCTTCTTAGGTTAACCATGATTTATATGCCAGTAAACGACTGTCCTGTATGTAAATAAACACAGATAGGCAAGGATGAATAAATATTTGGGATTGACAGAAAGATAATCCATTTGTAAGATGGCATAAGTGAAGTATCTTCAAAAATGATTATGTTTACACTAATGAAGGACACGCACAGCTCGTATTGTCCTCAGTGTATTCAGCCCTTACATTTGCTCATATTTAAAAGACAAGTGAGTTTGCCTTGCAAATCAGGTGGAATAATGAAACAGGATGCACTGCCAATAAGCAAAGAAATCTATAATGAAATCGTCGCTTGTGTGATCGATATGGTTCAAAGCAACTTTGAAAATCTGAACATATCAAAAGACGCAGCAAACTGTGTTTTGGTCAGATTCTTAAATGCTCCACCATCGACAGATGACGCTATAGTCCAGGTTCAGGCTATGTATTCAAAAGTAATTGAAGAACTTTTTGCTTCATACCATAAGGTAGCATTTCAGTATTGCCTACACAAGGCACAAAATCCAGAATTCTCAAACGATATTGCCCAAGAAACGATCTGCCGCCTGCTAAAATCGCAGAATCGCATCAATGAGATTACAAACTGGGTGAAAAGCGTAGCGCATAACCTTCTCTGCGAGCACTATCGCACCGAAAAAGATGAACAGGCTCTATATCAAGACTTACAGATTGAGGGGGAGCTAATCCATCAGCTCTCGAATAATTCCAGTAAGATAGGTCTTGCAGAATGTCTTCATGTAGTTCCAGAATCGATACTCCATAATCAAAACTACAAATCCTATAGCAAGCTGAAAGAATATGACAGCCTGCAAGCTTACGCCGAAGACAATAAGCTTGGCTACGAAGCAGCGAAAAGCAAGAGTAAGAAACTTATCAAGAATCTTAAAGCAGAGATTCTGCTTGCTATGGGCTGGCAAGCAAGCCCGGATATACTTGATTACAATCAATATAAAGCGATCCAAAGCATTATCCGAAAGCTCTTGGATTTGAGCACTGCCACCAAGGAAGGAACAAACGAAGCTTTATCCAAGCTGCACCCTGACCTTCCCCAAGTTCTGACTGGCTATACGAGTGTAGAAGACTGGGGGATTACTATGATTTCAGAGCGGAGGTTCCGGCTCTACCTCTATCATTTAAGTTCTGAGCAGGCTCACCTGATGACCACGATTTTTATTAACATCGGCAAACGAAACCATGTGCAGGTGGAAAACTGCAAAATAAACAAATATGCAGGATCACACAATATTAGTGCTAAAGCTCACATACCAAAGCAGATGGGGGCTGCACTCTGGTCTTACGAAAAAATTATTTCTCTGCTAAACGAAAATAGTCGCTAATCTACAACCCCCATTTCCTGCATTTTGACACTATATATATAGAGACTGAAATTTTAAGGAGTATCAAAATGAAGAAACTTGCTATTACTGGCTTGCTGTTGCTTGTATTGCTAAACATGCTGTTTGCAGCTATGGATTACACAATGCTTGATCCGCTTTCGCTTCCGACTTATACTGGGCCGCTGAGCAGTCCAGAAGTAAAAATAGTGTATGAAGACGCTAACGGTGAATACATACTCGTCGAAATTGATGGGCAGTTGCATGCATTCTATTTGTGAGGATGAGATAGGCGTAGTGAGTTATTACTACAACATAGCTCAAATCATAACATTATTGCCTGCATCTTCAACCACAATTGTCTTAGCCATTGGCTTGAGATGCAGCATAAATAGATAGTATGAGGCGTAAACCTTTATTACTGGTTTACAGAGTAGTTTTATTGAACAAGATGGAATTATGAGCAGTTTTCTGCTCGGAGTTATTCCGCAGATCGTTTTAGCTTTTAAGGAGTTACCATGAAAACGACATTTTTCACACTACTGTTAGTATTGGCAGCGTCATTAATGAACGCAGCAAATTATTTTGTAGAGATCCAGTCACCTGAATCTCATGGCGTTGATTACGATGCAGGATACATTGAAGTATTTGCAGAATTGGATGAGCCTCTTACTTCAATTCAACGCATTGCGATATCGACTGCTTTCAATAATCCACTTTGGGTTACGGGCGACGTCATCACAGATAATCTTTATTCCAGCATGTACAGAGTGCAAATACCATATTTAGAAAACACAAGTTATGAAACCCGGGAAGACTGGGTAAGAATAGACTTGCAGTACTACAATCCAAATATGCAACAATGGGATTCGTACAGTGGTTCAGACACTTACTTTCATGAACACATTTGCCAATTTGGAGCAATCGCGGTAAATCCCTGGCAAGATATGATTGACAACACGTCAGACGGTGAGACATTGATCATTGACGTAGGCGAGCACTTAGGCCATTTAGTGCTTGATGATAGACATAACTTAACGATAAGTGGTAAAGGCTTTTCTAATACCGTGATAAAGAGCGCAGGGCATAGATCAGCAATATCCATTAGCAATTGCACAAATATAAAAATAACGGACTTAACCATCACCAATGGGTTAGCAGATGACGGAGGAGGCCTCTATTGTGTAGGAAGCTCGGTAACTATTGAAAGATGCTTGATTAAAGACAATAGCACTCGCCTGATGTATTCTGGACTATTGGTCCCACCTGAGACAAAAGGTGGTGCGATTTATCTCGGCTCTGGTATTTGCGAAGTAAAATCGACCATTATCCTCGACAACGATGCTGAATTGGCAAAGACTGTTTATGTCGCAGGCGGCTTGCTGAAATTTGATGCCTGCACACTGCTTGAAAGCACAAATGAATCAAATTATGAGACTACGGCAGGAAGATTTGAAATCAAGAACAGCATCATATCATCGGCGAATACATCCAACAGCGATTTTGACTATTGCTGTAGCTTCAATCCTGCCATAACTCTTTCGGGAGTGAATAATATTAGCACAAACAATCCGATGTTCGTGAACCCCGCTACAGGCGATTACTCCTTGCAAAAAGGCTCACTCTGCATTGGGCAAGGTCATAACCCGCTATATGATGATGATCTCCTGAATCCGGGTTACAACCAAAACTTGATTACGATTCTGGACGAAACACAGGATATCGGCGCTATCAGTTATGAATTGGATAGATACGCAGAGTATTCATTTACGGATGATCCTCAGGGCAACTGGATGTGTTTCCCCGTTGTTGACGACTATTCTGTGGTCAATATTGGCGGATTTCCGTACGCTGCAAATTCCATGAGAGCTTTCTTTTCCCAATATGAGACATATCAAAATTCCCCTATGGATGCAGTTGGTTTTACAGATTACGGTCCCCAAGGCTATGATGTTTACTGGCATACGCCCAACTTTACAAAAACCAATCTTATATTTGGCTATAAAGGCTATAAGGCTTTGTTTAACCAAAACAGTACCATGAATGAATTTCACGGATATCAGCTTCCTTACTCTACTCCTGTACCCGTCCCAGAACCTGGTAAAGAAACCTGGATAGGATACTTCATCCCCGCAACTCAGGCGCCTCAGGTTGCCTTCGGTAGCTTTATGGATGAACTGTATTTCATTCAGCATAAAAATTGGACTTTGGCCAGGCTACGTCCCAAACGTGGAGATCCATGGATTGCGACTTATCAAGGTGGCATAGGCCGACCGACCCTATCTTATGGAGATATGGTGATAGTAAAGAAGTTTGGTGCAAGTGATGGATATCCTGAACTTGATGAGTTTACTTGGACATGGTGGCACAAAGTTCGTGAATATACAAGACCAGAAACTGAATATTTCACCTATCAAAAGGCGACCAGTTATGAACCAGTATTTGTAGAACTTGACCCTCTATCTACCACAAAGGAACTTGCCGTTATGATAGATGGTGTATGTTACGGAGCGGCCGTAGTTGATGGTAACATTATCATGATCCAAGCCTTTATAGACCATCTACCTGATGGAGCGGATATGCAAATAGTGGCTTGGGATGGAGCGAAATCACAGGGTTCTCCTCTTACTTTGAAAATATATAATCCTGCAACAGATGAATTCTCTTCCAGTGCATCCTTCATGAAGCAAGATTGTGATTTCTACTATGTAAAGCTTGGAGAGAATAATGAAACAGAATCTCCAGAGCTCGTGTCTCTATCTGTATCCAATTACCCCAATCCCTTCAATCCCAGCACTACGATATCGTATAGTGTGCCTGTAAATGGGGACATCAGGCTTGAGATCTACAATGCCAAAGGACAATTGGTCAATACCCTGGTTAATGAATACAAAGAGCAGGGCAAGCACCAAATTGTCTGGAGTGGAAAAGACAAAAACGGCAATCTGGTTTCGTCTGGAATATATTTCTCCCGCGTTGCGTCAGGTAGAAAATCCTTGACCAACAAGATGCTACTGATGAAGTAGGAAAACTAAATAGTATGGAGCGGTGACATATACCGCTCCATACCCAAAAAGAATTGAGGTAAGATGAAGAGATTCTCTATTATAATCATGCTGCTGATGCCCCTTGCTGTCTTTTGTATAACCAGGAATGTTGCCTTGGATGGAACCCAATCCTATATATCCATTCAGACGGCTATCAATGAAGCCCAAAGCGGGGATATGATCCTGGTTCATCCCGGAAGATATATGGAGAATATAGATATATCCGGTAAAAGTGATATCACCCTGGCATCGTTTGAATATACCACAGCCGATACCAGCTATATCAGTAGCACCATCATTGATGGCAGTGCTGGCAATACCTCCACTATCATCTGTTATGAATACACGAACAATTGCACGATCTCAGGCTTTTCGATAACGGGGGGTCAGGGATACGATTTTCATTCCGGGCAAGTTCCCTATCAGATTACCGGAGGCGGAATCATCATATACAAGAACAATTCGATAACAATCAAAAACTTGAATGTTTTTGGCAACCACGCCGCAAGCGGAGGTGGAATTAGTATCGGAGCTCCAAATTCGGTTCTCTTATCTGGAGTAAATATTTACAATAACTATGCCCGCTATTTGGGGGGAGGCATAGGTATGGGTAGCCATCCCACCAGCGGTGAGCCTAATCTGATCTTCAGTCAAATCAATCGTTGTAGTATCTATAACAATTTCGCAGAATGGGGAATGGATATTCATTGGCATTACACTCATGGCGGCACCCTGGATATATATCTGAAAAAGTTCACCGTTCCCCAGTGGGAAAAGTATTTTGCCGACTATTTTGATTACGGCCCCCACCCCAGTCCCTACACTGTATTTGATATTCAGGAAGCCTATCTGGAGCCGCTTGATGCAGATTTTTACGTAAGCCCGGATGGAGATGATGACAATGATGGCCTTGGTCCAGCCAGTCCGCTGAAAACCCCGGCTTTGGCCATGCAGAGGATCGCCTCCAATCCGCAAAACCCCAGAACCGTGCACCTAATGGCCGGTGAGCATCATAATCTCTTTGGGGGAGAATATCTTGCCATAGCCATCAAGGATTACACGAGCTTGCAGGGGGTATCGGAAAGTCAGAGCAGGATATATGCTGAAAATATGATAAGCGGCACCGCAGTAATCACGATGGGCACGGAACGCTATGGCATGAAGCTAAAGAATCTGTCCATTTCCACATCCAATGCTGCGGCTATATACTCTTGGGATGTCTTTGATTGTCTGCTTGAGAATGTTTGCATTGAGAATTGCACCGTAGATCATTATTTGTTTTTTTTCGGACAGGGCAAGAGCACCTATACCATGAAAAACATTACGATGCGTGGCAATACCAGCACTTACTCAAACTTCGGCCTGGCCCTCTCGGGCCGCATTATCACCCTGGACAAGATCACGATGATAGACAATCAGACTCCCAGTCTTCCAGTATCTGAATTCAACCAGAGATGCGGTGGCTTTGACATTGATATTTTTGATAAGCTGACTATTCGCAACAGCAAGTTTATCAATAATACCCATTATTCTGTGGATGGGTTGGCCAATTTCCGAGTCTCGGGCTGGAGTAGGCCATTTGTAGAGAAAGTCTTGCTTGAAAACTGCCTTTTTGCCTTTAACCATACCTATGGCGGAGCAAGAGACATTCGTTTAACTAAGTTAGCAGAGCTAAATATCGTTAATTGCACTTTCGTCAATAACGTCGGCACTTATCCTGATTTTCTTTTGACCGATACCTATTCTAACCGAATTGTCAACAGCATCTTCAGCAACAACAATGCTGCGTATGATATCGCAGCGGTGAATAACACAGTAATCGAAAACTGCCTTTTTTCGAAGACTAACAATATCTACAGAACCTACGATGGGCTGCCTTTGAACTGGGGCTTGGACAATATCATCGGGACCGATCCACTATTCAGCGGCACCGATCCTGCCCTGGCCAGTTCATACTGCCTTTTTTCGGATGAGATCAATGGTTATTCCCCGGCTATTGATGCAGGTACCACGGACCCTGCCATTCTGCCTTATGGCTATACTATACCTCAGTATGATGTCTTCGGTTTTCACCGCTTGTATGGAAATGGAATCGATATAGGTTGCTGTGAATCTCAAGGCTATACAGGTGTGGAAGAAGAGACAATCCCGGCAGTAGCTGAGCTGCAGCTATCAAATTATCCCAATCCCTTCAATCCGAGCACTACGATATCATATAGCGTGCCTGCAAATGCAGACATCCGGCTTGAGATCTACAATGCCAAAGGACAATTGGTCAATGCCCTGGTTAATGAATACAAAGAGCAGGGCAAGTACCAGATTGTCTGGAGTGGAAAAGACAAAAACGGCAATCTGGTTTCGTCTGGAATATATTTCTCCCGCGTTGCGTCAGGTGGAAAATCCTTGACCTGCAAGATGCTCTTGATGAAATAGGAAAACTAAATAGTATGGAGCGGTGACATATACCGCTCCATACCCAAAATAATTGAGGTAAGATGAAGAGATTCTCTATTATAATCATGCTGCTGATGCCCCTTGCTGTCTTTTGTATAACCAGGAATGTTGCCTTGGATGGAACCCAATCCTATATATCCATTCAGACGGCTATCAATGAAGCCCAAAGCGGGGATATGATCCTGGTTCATCCCGGAAGATATATGGAGAATATAGATATATCCGGTAAAAGTGATATCACCCTGGCATCGTTTGAATATACCACAGCCGATACCAGCTATATCAGTAGCACCATCATTGATGGCAGTGCTGGCAATACCTCCACTATCATCTGTTATGAATACACGAACAATTGCACGATCTCAGGCTTTTCGATAACGGGGGGTCAGGGATACGATTTTCATTCCGGGCAAGTTCCCTATCAGATTACCGGAGGCGGAATCATCATATACAAGAACAATTCGATAACAATCAAAAACTTGAATGTTTTTGGCAACCACGCCGCAAGCGGAGGTGGAATTAGTATCGGAGCTCCAAATTCGGTTCTCTTATCTGGAGTAAATATTTACAATAACTATGCCCGCTATTTGGGGGGAGGCATAGGTATGGGTAGCCATCCCACCAGCGGTGAGCCTAATCTGATCTTCAGTCAAATCAATCGTTGTAGTATCTATAACAATTTCGCAGAATGGGGAATGGATATTCATTGGCATTACACTCATGGCGGCACCCTGGATATATATCTGAAAAAGTTCACCGTTCCCCAGTGGGAAAAGTATTTTGCCGACTATTTTGATTACGGCCCCCACCCCAGTCCCTACACTGTATTTGATATTCAGGAAGCCTATCTGGAGCCGCTTGATGCAGATTTTTACGTAAGCCCGGATGGAGATGATGACAATGATGGCCTTGGTCCAGCCAGTCCGCTGAAAACCCCGGCTTTGGCCATGCAGAGGATCGCCTCCAATCCGCAAAACCCCAGAACCGTGCACCTAATGGCCGGTGAGCATCATAATCTCTTTGGGGGAGAATATCTTGCCATAGCCATCAAGGATTACACGAGCTTGCAGGGGGTATCGGAAAGTCAGAGCAGGATATATGCTGAAAATATGATAAGCGGCACCGCAGTAATCACGATGGGCACGGAACGCTATGGCATGAAGCTAAAGAATCTGTCCATTTCCACATCCAATGCTGCGGCTATATACTCTTGGGATGTCTTTGATTGTCTGCTTGAGAATGTTTGCATTGAGAATTGCACCGTAGATCATTATTTGTTTTTTTTCGGACAGGGCAAGAGCACCTATACCATGAAAAACATTACGATGCGTGGCAATACCAGCACTTACTCAAACTTCGGCCTGGCCCTCTCGGGCCGCATTATCACCCTGGACAAGATCACGATGATAGACAATCAGACTCCCAGTCTTCCAGTATCTGAATTCAACCAGAGATGCGGTGGCTTTGACATTGATATTTTTGATAAGCTGACTATTCGCAACAGCAAGTTTATCAATAATACCCATTATTCTGTGGATGGGTTGGCCAATTTCCGAGTCTCGGGCTGGAGTAGGCCATTTGTAGAGAAAGTCTTGCTTGAAAACTGCCTTTTTGCCTTTAACCATACCTATGGCGGAGCAAGAGACATTCGTTTAACTAAGTTAGCAGAGCTAAATATCGTTAATTGCACTTTCGTCAATAACGTCGGCACTTATCCTGATTTTCTTTTGACCGATACCTATTCTAACCGAATTGTCAACAGCATCTTCAGCAACAACAATGCTGCGTATGATATCGCAGCGGTGAATAACACAGTAATCGAAAACTGCCTTTTTTCGAAGACTAACAATATCTACAGAACCTACGATGGGCTGCCTTTGAACTGGGGCTTGGACAATATCATCGGGACCGATCCACTATTCAGCGGCACCGATCCTGCCCTGGCCAGTTCATACTGCCTTTTTTCGGATGAGATCAATGGTTATTCCCCGGCTATTGATGCAGGTACCACGGACCCTGCCATTCTGCCTTATGGCTATACTATACCTCAGTATGATGTCTTCGGTTTTCACCGCTTGTATGGAAATGGAATCGATATAGGTTGCTGTGAATCTCAAGGCTATACAGGTGTGGAAGAAGAGACAATCCCGGCAGTAGCTGAGCTGCAGCTATCAAATTATCCCAATCCCTTCAATCCGAGCACTACGATATCATATAGCGTGCCTGCAAATGCAGACATCCGGCTTGAGATCTACAATGCCAAAGGACAATTGGTCAATGCCCTGGTTAATGAATACAAAGAGCAGGGCAAGTACCAGATTGTCTGGAGTGGAAAAGACAAAAACGGCAATCTGGTTTCGTCTGGAATATATTTCTCCCGCGTTGCGTCAGGTGGAAAATCCTTGACCCGCAAGATGCTGTTGATGAAATAAGATGCTCAAGCATAATCTCCAAACAAGCCGGAGACTGGCTCCCTTCTTTTGCACAAAAAACTTGACTCCAAGCAAGTCTTTGATAAAGGTGAGTCATGAAGAAAATCCTTTTTGCGGCATTAAATAGCAGTTGGAGTCAATCCAATCTGGCCTTTTACTATCTCAGGGAAATGATCCGGGATTTGGACTACGAAAGCATCTTGAAATCCTACACCTTAAAAGAGCCCCTGATGCAGGTGATGGATGATATCTATCTGCAGCAGGCGGAGATCATCTGCTTTTCGGCTTATATCTGGAATAGGGTCTTTTTGCAGAGTCTGCATCGGGAACTCGGCAAGATCTTACCGGAGGCTATCTTTGTGATCGGCGGGCCGGAAGCCGGGCATTTTAAGAACATCAAGAATACCATGGTGATCGAAGGTGCGGGAGAAGCGGCTTTTAGAGAGCTGGCACTAAAGGACTTTTCGCTCAAAGATGGCGCTCAGCTCTGTGCAAACCCACTGCCTCTGAATAAGGTTCCTTTCCCTTATCGGGAAGAAGACAAAGTCGATCTGGAAGATCATCTGGTCTATTACGAATGCTATCGAGGCTGTCCTTATCACTGTGCATATTGCCTTTCGGCCAATGACAATCGGAACGAACCCAGATTTGAGCTGCCCCAGGACAAGGATCTGCTCTATCAGGAACTGGATACAATCTGTAAACTAAGACCCCGCACCATCAAGTTTATCGACCGCAGTTTCAATGTGCAAAAGGACCTGGCTCAGGCGATCTGGCACTATGCTATCCAGCACGGGGAGGGACAGGAATTTCACTTTGAGATCTATCCTGATCTCTTGGATGAACAGGATCTCAAGATCATGGAGCAGGCACCAGAAGGCAGAATCCGCTTTGAAGTAGGGATTCAGAGTATAGATCCCAAGGTGCTGGAGAGCTGTGGCCGGTATTCCGCTTGGGAGAAGAGTAAAGCCGCCTTGATCGCTTTGAAAGCAAGGACCAGTATCCGCATACATGCAGATCTCATCGCTGGCTTGCCAGGAGAAGATTATGATTCGGTGCTGCGCGGGCTGGATGAGCTCTGCGCTTGCGAGCCAGCCGCTGTGCAATTGGGCAGTTTGAAAATCCTGCCCAATACGCCGATGCAAGCGATCGCCAAAGCCAAGAATTACCTCTGGCTGGACAATCCACCCTATCAGGTACTGGCATCAGATGCGCTGTCTTTCGAGGAAATGGGTAGCTTGGACGATTTTGCCCATCTGCTGAGTTTGTATTGGAATAAGGAAGAATATCCTGAGCTCTGGCATGAGCTATTGCAGAAATACCCGGCTTCAGAGATTCTCACTGCTTTAAAGGATATACATATCAAGAATGATATGCCTCTGCACAGCATCTCCAAAAAGCGGCGGGCTGAGGTGATGGAGATTTTGTCAGATCGCTTGCTTTGAGGGGGGGGGGTGCTGGATTGGATACGTCTCGTGTCCAGTGAAACCTACAAGTTACAAGTTACAAGTTACAAGTTGCCAGGGCTGGATTGGATACGTCTCGTGTCCAGTGAAAACTACAAGTTACAAGTTGCCAAGGCTGGATTGGATACGTCTCGTGTCCAGTGAAAACTACAAGTTACAAGTTGCCAGGGCTGGATTGGATACGTCTCGTGTCCAGTAAGACCGGAGGTCTTAGAGAAAGTTACTCACAAGCTCAAAAAGCAGCTCAAAAGTAGCTCCCCAACTCAGTTTGCCGAAAAACCGCCACAAAAAGAGAGCAGGTTCTGGCTCTGCAGGCGAGACGACTGCAATCCAGCGCTGCCAAGCTCCAACTCTGCCGGCGAGACGACTGCAATCCAATAACTCCCCCATCGAATCTATCGGCGATTACGCTCTTTATCCGTGTCAATCCGCCCAATCCCTACAATCCGTGTGACTATTCTTTTGTTTACTGCACGCACCAGCCCAAGCTGTTGCTACAGCCGGATAAATCCAGCGTTACGGGCTTTTGTGAAAAATAGCTGGGGGACTCCCATCATTTGTATTGACGAAAATGATAGCTTGCGATAATTTGCTTTAATAGTGATTTTCTGCTGATTGTAATCGGAAAGAAAGGCTATAATAATATCGCATGATCATGGAGGATAAGATGTTACAAGGATCATACGTTGCACTGGTCACGCCTTTTAAAAATGGCGGCATAGATTGGAACGCCCTGGAAGGCTTGATCCAGTATCATCTGGACGAAGGCACCAATGGCATATTGCTCTTGGGCACCACGGCTGAGACCGCTGCTTTGGCTCAGGATGAAAAAGACACCCTGCTCAGATTTGCTATGCAGAAGATTGACGGCAAAGTACCTGTCATGATCGGCACCGGCACGAACAATCTCTCCCAGACCCTGGCCAACACACAAAAAGCCAAGGATTTGGAAGCAGATTATGCTTTGATAATCACACCTTATTATATCAAGCCCACTCAAAACGGGATGTATGAATACTTTAAACAAATCGCCGATACGGTGGATATCCCGATCGTAATTTACAACGTCCCCGGACGCACCGGTATAAATATCGCCGCTGAAACTGTGGTCAAACTGGCGCGGGATTGCAAGAACATCATTGGCGTCAAAGAAGCCAGTGGGAATGTGGTTCAGGCCACCAAAATCATTCGTGATGCGCCGGCCGGTTTTTCCCTGATGTGCGGAGAAGACGCACTCAATCTGCCTTTGATGGCGATCGGTGCCAAAGGCTGCATTTCAGTGACCGCCAATGTGGCACCCCGCCTAATGAGCGAGCATATCGCCAGTTGTCTGAAAGGGGATTTTGCCACTGCTGCTAAACAGCACGGCCATCTGGCCTTGCTCAATGAACTGATGTTTATCGAGACCAATCCCATCCCAGCCAAAGAGGCTCTGTGCCTGATGGGCAAGATCGAGGCCGAATTCCGCTCTCCGATCTGCAGGCTGCAAGCCCACAACCTTACGCTGCTCAGTGCAGGTCTCAAGACCTACAAATTAATCTGATAATAATAGAAAACTAAGGATAGAACATGACAAAGAAAATCCAGACAAAGCATGGTTTTGAGCTGGTTCAAACCCAGGAAATCAATGAGCTCAATGCTACTTATCACCGCTATGTACACAAGAAAAGCGGTGCAGAACTGATCCATTTGGCTTGTGAAGACAACAACAAGGCTTTTAATATCGCCTTCAAAACCATCCCGGAAGACGATACCGGTTGCCCCCATATCATGGAACACTCCGTGCTCAATGGCTCCAAAAACTACCCTGCCAAAGGCACTTTTATGGAGCTGATCAAAGGCAGCCTGAATACCTTCATCAATGCTATGACTTCCTCGGATTGGACCTCATATCCGGTGGCCTCCACCAATGACAAAGACTTTATGAACCTGGTGAAGGTCTATCTGGATGCCGTACTGCGCCCCAGAATCTATGAAGAACCCATGATCATGGATCAGGAAGGCTGGCACTATGAGCTGTTTCAGGCCGATGATGAACTGAAATACAAGGGCGTGGTTTACAACGAGATGAAAGGTGCCTTTTCCTCTGTGGATAGCATCGTAAACAGATTCTGCCAACACACCCAATTCCCGGATACCCCCTATGGCTTTGAAAGCGGGGGCGATCCCGATGCGATCCCGAAGCTCACTCACGAGAAGTTTCTGGCTTTTCATCAGAAATATTACCATCCTTCCAATAGCAAAATCTGGCTTTATGGAGATATGGACATCGAGGCCTGTCTGAAGCTGATCGATGGCGAATACCTCTCTGAATTTGATGATCCGGGGATTCGTCTGGAATTTCCAGCCCAAAAGCCCTTCCCCCAGCCCCAAAAGCTGAACCATCAGTATCCTTTGGCAGACGATCAAAGCCCGGAAGGTCAATACTATCTGGCCTTGAATTATACCTATGGCAAGATCACAGACGACGCTCTGGTCTCACAAGCGCAATTGCTCACAGAGCTCTTGATGCTGACGCCTGCCTCGCCACTCAAAGCGGCAATCCGGGAATCCGGCTTGTGCAAAGATTCGCAGATTTCCATGGCGAGCGACATCCTGCAGCCCACGATCAGCATCATTTGCAAACAGGTCAAAAAAGAGGATCTGCAGACTCTCAGTACGCTCATCAAAACAGAGATGAAGCGCATTGTAAAAGAAGGATTTGAACAGAAGCTGATAGAAGCGCTGATCAATTCCAAAGAGTTCTTCCTGCGTGAAGCCCAAATGCAAGGCTTCCCCAAGGGGCTGTTTTACAATCTGCACTGCTTTGGACTGTGGAATCATGGCGGCGACCCCATCGATCTGCTGGCCTTTGAAGGCTACCTCGCGCACTTGCGCAAAGGGCTGAAAGAGCCGGTCTATGAAGAGCTGCTGGATAAGTTTTTCCTCAGCAATCCCCACAGCTCTGAGATCCACTTTGAGCCTGTACCCGGCTTGATCGCTGTGCAGGATGCCCAGATCAAGGCGGAGCTTGCCGCATATAAGAAGACTCTGAGCCCTGAGCAAATTCAAGATTTGATTTCTTACAATGAAAAGCTGAAAATCTGGCAAGAAGAACCGGATAACGAAGAAGACCTACTCAAAATCCCGCTGCTCAGTCTGGACGATGTCGATCCCCAGACTCCTCCCATGCCTTGTGAAGAGGAAGCCCGCGCAGGATATACCCTGCTCAAGCATCCTCTGCAAACCAATGGCATCTTGTATCTCAAGGTCTATTTTGATCTGGCGCATGCAAATCAGCTGAATCTGCCCTGGCTGAAGCTCTATACCCAGCTTTTGGGGCAACTAAATACAGAGCTTTACAGCTATGGTGATCTGGAAAATGAGATCCGTAATTATACCGGGGGAATCAAACTGGGCATCGATGTCATGAATAGCTATCAGACGCCGGATGAGATCATGCCGAAATTGATCCTCTCAGGTAAAGCAGTGGCCGATAAGATCCCCAAGCTGATGGAACTCTCGGCAGAATATGCCTTGAAACCCATCTTTGACAATCCCGCCCGGCTCAAATCCTTAATTCGCGAAATCAAGGCCAGCACCGAGGAATTTGTGATTATGCGCGGGGTAACGGTTGCCATCAATCGCATGTTTGCCCCCTTCTCACAGCTTCATAGCTGGAAGGACAAGATCACAGGCCTGGATTATCTGCATTTCCTTTACGAGCTGGAAAGCAAAATAGACGAAGATATCGATAAGATCATCGGAGAATTGCAATGGGTTCAGGAGCATTTCTTCAGCATCCACAAAGCCATCATCAGCCTCACCGCAGATGAAGAGCTGATGCCAAAGGCTATATCAGAGCTGAAAATCCTCACCGAACAGATTTCAAAAGAGAGCTTTGAGCCTGTAGCCCACGGCTTTGAAACCAGAGTAATAAACGAAGGTATCTCTGCCCCTGTCAAGATTCAATATGTGGTAAAAGGCGGCAATTACTTCCGCAAGGGTTACCCTTATTCCGGCAGACTGAGAGTACTCTCCAATATCCTCAGCAATGAATATATCTACAAGGAATTACGCGTGAAAGGCGGAGCTTATGGAGGAGGAGCCGGATTTACCCTGGACGGATACCAGTTCTTCTATTCCTACCGCGATCCTAACCTTCGGGAAACCCTTGAGGTCTATGATAGCGTGCCAGATTTTATCCGCTCATTCAAATGTTCCAAACGCGAAATGGATAAGTATATCCTCGGTGATATCTCTCAATTGGACTACCCCAAGACCCCTGAAGCCACAGGCCTGCAGTCTGATATGGATTACCTCACCGGGTTTACCCATGCAGACCGGCAGCAGATTCGCGATGAAGTATTGGCTACCAAGCTGGAAGATTTGCGCGTCTATGCCGATATGATCCAGGCTCTTATGGAGCAGAATCAATATGCGATTCTGGGTAATGAGGCCAATATCAGAGCTGCGGCAGATCTCTTTGATGAGATCACGCCTGTATTCAAGAAGTGAAACAAAAAGACAAGAAACGAAAGGCATCTTATACTGGCAGGTTGAAAAATGTCGACCTGCCAGACATTGAAGCCTTGGGTGAAATCCTGGATGAAGAGCGCGAGACCACTACCTATAAAACCGCCCGCATAGCCGAAAAACGAGACAAAAGCTATAAAAGCGGAATGGATCTGCAAAAGGGACGCGTGATGGCTGTGATGAGCAACTACCAATGCCAGGTGCAGCTTCAGGATGAAGAAATTACAGCCTCTATAGGAGGCCGGCTGAAGCAATTTCTGTATAAAAGCACCACCATGCTCGTGGTGGGAGACTACGTCGAAATCGATATGTCTTTGGAGCCGGACTATAGAATCGAGAATATCCTGCCCCGTAAAAACAGACTGAGCCGCTACGACTCCGGCAGCTTTCAAAAAGAGATTCTGGTGGCGGCAAATATCGACCAATTAGTGATTACCAGCTCTTGGCGGATGCCAATGTATAAGCCGGGACTCATAGATCGCTTTCTGATTTTGGCTGCAATTCACAAGATCAAACCTCTGATCGTGATCAATAAAATCGACCTTTGCGAGGACACTGAAGAGCTGGCAGAAGGCATTGCCTATTACCAGGAATCAGGCTTTAAGGTGATTTTGACCTCCACAGTAAGCAAAGCAGGGATTGATGAGCTAAAAGCCGAACTGAAGGACAAGGATTCAGTATTCTCCGGACACTCCGGAGCCGGCAAAAGCTCTCTGATCAACTGCCTGCAACCGGGACTGGAGCTTATCACCGCTGAGGTGAGTGACTTCAATGAGAAGGGTAAACACACCACCACTCAGGCCACCATGTTAACCTGGGATTTTGGCGGACACCTCATCGATACCCCGGGAATTAAAACTGCGTATTTGCACCGCGACGATATCGATCTGATGCCCAAGCTTTTTCCAGGCTTTGACCGCTTTTATCCGGCTTGCCGCTTTCGGGATTGCAGCCACGTCGAGGAAGAGGGTTGTGCCATTCTGCAGGCCTTGGAATCCGGTGAGATGGACCCGGACCGCTATGAATCTTACCGCTGGATTATGGAAAATCTATGAGGAATTTTGCCGTCTATATCAATCCTGCTTTTGCAGATAAAACCAGCATCTTCGAGCTCTTGATCCGCCTCAGAGCAGAGGACCAAAGCCGCTGCGAAGGCAAACCAGAACTCAGCTTTTATGGCGACATCTCACAGCAGGAGCACTTCCTGGACCCCGTGCAAGCTGTGGATTTTGACGACCACAGCAAGGTGCCTCCCATAGATTGCATCCTGGTCTTTGGCGGAGATGGCACCATATTGCGGGCCAAGGAATTGGCGCTCAAGACCGCTGCCCCCATTTTGGGCATCAATCTCGGGTATCTGGGCTTTCTCTCTGAAAGCACCTTGCCTGAAATCAGCGCTTCGATCCGGGATTTGGTGGATAGCAGATACAAAATCCTGTCCCGAATGCTGATCATGTGCACCCTGAAACGTGACAAAAAGCAGATACTCCAATATGAGGCTCTCAACGATGCCGTGGTCTATAAAGGCGAAAATCCGGGCCTCATCAATGTCCGCATCTTCGCTTCCGGGAGCTATGTCTTTGATGCCCGCTGCGATGGCATTGTAGTGAGCACACCTACAGGCTCCACGGCTTATTCACTCGCTGCCGGAGGCCCTATCCTGGCTCCGCAGATGAAAGCAATGGTGCTGAGCCCGCTCAACCCCCATCTGCTCACAATCCGCCCCCTGGTCTTCCCCGCAGAAGAGAAGCTGATCCTGAAAATCCACAGCCTTTCACAACAGGCCTGGCTGCAGATCGATGGTAACAACGTCTGCCCCATCCAGGATCAGGATGAGATTCATATCACCGCCTCCAAAAGGCATGTAAACTTTATCAAACTCTCCAAACGCACATTTTACCGCATCCTCCGCAACAAAATGCATCTGGGAAAATAATGCTCAGCGAAATCTACATCAAAAACTATATCCTGGTGCCAGAACTGCGCCTGCAAATAGGCGCTGGACTTACCGTGATCTCTGGAGAAACCGGAGCCGGGAAATCCATCATCGTGGGCTCCATCGGACTGATCTTTGGCGAAAGCGCCGCAGGCCTGGAAGCTTTTGACCTGAGCCAGCCTATCTATCTGGAAGCTACTTTCCTGCCCGTTACAGATCCGGAACTAAGGGATTATTTAGAGCAGATCAATACCCCCTCTGAAGAAGAACTGATCCTGGCCCGTGAGATCTCGGTAGGGGGAAAATCCGCTTATTTTATTGGCGGCAGAAAGGTGAGCGCAGCAGTAATGAAAGGGCTCAAAGCGCTACTGATAGATTTTCATCATCAACGCGACCAGCAAAAACTGCTTTCAAACTCCCATCAATTGTATCTGCTGGATCGCTATGCGGACACCATCAAGCTCCGAGAGACTTTTGCCCAGAGCTTTCGTGAAATCAAAACTCAGCGCCAAGCTTTACAAGACATGATCCGCCAGCAAAATGAGCAGAAGCAAAAACTGGAGCTCTACCGCTATCAGCATGAAGAGCTGGAAAAAGCTGCCTTGGAAACCGGGGAAGACACCCTTTTAGAACAGGAATACGAGCTTCAAAACAACAGCCTGGAAATCCTGGAGCTCAGCCAGAGCATGAAGCAAGCAACTTTTGAGAAGGAAGACAGCATCTTCGACCAACTCAGCCTGTACAGCAACAGGCTTCAGGGCTTTAAAACCCTGAACCCCGCTCTGAACAATGCAGCCCAAGCTTTGGTGGAGGCCATGGAAGCCTTGCGCACTGTAGCTTCCAGTTTATCCGAAATCGGAGACAGCCTGGCCTATGACCCTGCCCGACTCTCTACCATCGAATCCAGATTGGATGCGATTAACGAGCTTTTACACAAACATAAAGTCAAAACTGTGGAAGAACTTCAACAACTATTTCAGCAAAGGCGTCAAGAGATCCTGGCTCTGGAAGACTTTGATAAATCGATCGAAGAGCTGGGTGCCAAGGTAGATAGAGGCATCATAGAGCTCATCAAGCTGGCCGATCTCTTGAGTGATAGAAGGCAGAAAGCTGCCCTAATTCTTGCCCCAGAGCTTGAAAACAGCATCCGCCAATTGGCCATGAAAGATGCAAAGCTACAAATTGATATTGACAAAAAACCTCAGCAGGATATCTTACAATCAGATTCCTTGTCTGCCTTTACGGAGAGCGGACAGGATAGGATGGAGATTTTGTTTTCCGCCAATCCCGGTAGCAGCCTGAAAGCCCTTGCGGCTGTAGCCAGTGGTGGAGAGCTAAGCCGCATCCTCTTGGGAATTAAGGAAGTGCTTGTGGCTCGTGAAGCTCCCAGACTGCTGATATTAGATGAAATAGATGCCGGAATCGGTGGCAAAGCTGCTGAAAGCGTAGCGGCTTGCATCGGCAAGATTGCCTGCCGTCATCCTGTTTTGTGCATCACGCATTTGGCGCAGATCGCAGCTCAGGCTGATACTCATATCGCTGTGACGAAAAATAGCGATACCAAAACGACCGTAACCTTGCAGGTCTTAAGCAAGGCAGAACGCACCAAGGAGTTGGCCAGGATGCTTTCCGGCAAGCTCACTGATGCCGCTTTAAGACATGCTGAAGAACTAAGAAAACTATATTAAAAGAAAGGGGAAGATGTGAGAAAATCTTCAAAAAGCAGAGTAAAAGGTATAGCCATCTTTATCGTGTTTCTGGCAGTAGCAATGACTGCGTATGAAACCCGTGGCAAAAAGAATAGTGGCCCAAACATGAATTTCAAGCCCAGCGCCAATGAGTTCCATGACCTGCAGTTTATTAACAAAGCTCAGATTGGTTTTAGCTCGTCCAATATTCCCAAGGCACGGGAAGGCATCAGCAAGATCATTGATAAGTACTCCAAACAGCGCATTCGCAAACAGAATGAAGGCGACTCTGGAGCTTATGTTTTCTCGATTCCACAAGATAAACTCGATGCTGTGATCGCTGAACTGAAAGCCTACGGCACCGTCGGCCCCCAAACAGAGCAAATTGACATCGCCTTGGTGAATCTGGATTTTGAAAACGAAAGCAGTAAATCGGCGTCTTACGAAAGCGAGCTCAATGAATTAAACAAGATCCGCCAGCCGTCCAACGTACAAAACGACCGTAAAGAAGTGTTGCATAGCCTGCTTCAGGAATCCCGCGGTAATTTGGAAAAACTGCGTAACAGCGAAAATGTGCTTTTGTATCTTACCCTCAGCCCCAAGCAAGTTTCTGGAGGATGGGTTAGCCTGATCAAAGGCATCGCAAAAAGCTTCCTCATATGGCTTGTCACTCTTAGCATCGGCGCTGTCTTGGTTTTTTATGGCACCAAACTTCTGATGTATTTCCTTGCTGCTCTCGGGATTCGTAGCCCCAGAATGGCGGGAGGAGGCAATTATGGTGGCTATAGCGGCTATGGAGGCTACTCAAACTACTCTCGTTACTCTTCCCGATATGGTAATAGCAAACGTAAAATTAAACGTATTTATAAAGACAAAGGCGCCCCTTCAACTCAACAAAACGAATCAGAGGACACAAAAAACAAATAATTTAAGGAGTTTATCATGGCACTGCTTGCCTGGCACATTTGGTTGATACTTGGTATCATCTTTGTAATCATCGAGATCTTTGATCCCGCTTTCTTCTTTCTGTCCCTGGGCATCGGTGCCATCGTTACTGGTCTCCTGGCTCTTTTGCCCTTTGTTCAGAGTAATCTATGGCTCCAGATCTTCTGTTTTGCCATCATCAGCTTTCTTGGATTCCTTTCTATGCGCCGGCTCGGTAAGAGAGTTTTGGCAAACCCCGGTCCCGAAACCAATGTTTTTGCCCTCAAGGGACAGCTGGCCTATATAACCCAGGCTATCCCTGCAGATGGCAGAGGCTACGTCAAAGTGGGCGGTGAAGAGTGGGTGGCTATTACTGGAGACCACAGCGCTTTAGCGGAAGGGATAAAGGTTGAAATCCTGGATATCGATGGAAATAAGCTCATCGTAAAAGAGACGGACCAATAGACGATTTGCTCCAATATATCCAATAACTAACACAAAGCACTTACTCGTATGGGAGGAACCACATGAGTTTTAGAATGCGATTCTTTTTGATCATTTTTGTTGTCCTGATTTTGGCAGCTTGCACCGCCAAAGAAAAGCCTACCTTGAAGATAGGCATGACTATGGGATACCCACCTTTTAGCTCCGAGATCGATGGTGCCTACGTAGGAATGAGCGTGGATCTCGCGCATAAGATCGCTGAGAAATTAGAGCAGCCCTATGAAATCATCCCTATGGAATTTGATAATCTGATTCCAGGAATTGTCTCAGGTAAGATAGATTTTGCCATCTCATCCATTTCTATCACAGAAGAACGCTCCCGGCAGATCGAATTCTCACAAGGCTATTTCATGGTAGATCAAGCTGTGATAGCCAAAAAAGACAGCCCTATTGTCATCAACAACAGCAATGAGATAGGGGATTACAAGATCGGCGTAACCAGTGGAACCACTGCTCATCAATGGATACAGGATAATCTGCTGACGAAAAACCTGCTTCCCGTAGATCGGCTATTCATATACCCAAGTATTAGTGAAGCTTTTGCGGACCTCATTAAAGGCGAGATAGACCTGGCCATAAACGATGCTGTGATAGTGCAGGGCTATGAAGAAAAGCTGCCCATAACTACCAAATACCTGATCGAAACCGATGAATCATACGGAATCGCCATGCACATCGACGGCAAGCAAAACCAGAAGATAAAAGCTGCTTTGCAGGATCTTTTGGATAGCGGAGAAATGAAATCCATCATCCAGACCCACATCAAGTAAAGCTACTATTTATTGAATACGAAAAAGCGGAGCAGATGCTCCGCTTTTTACTTTTCTATAATATTTCTGCTATTCGCTGATAGCTTCTACACTTACATATTTTCTGCCGGTTTGCTTGGTGGTAAATTTTACCTGTCCATCAATGAGGCTAAAAAGAGTAAAATCACGACCCATGCCCACATTGGGACCGGCGTGAAACTTGGTGCCTTTTTGGCGTACAATAATATTGCCAGCTACCACAAACTCACTACCGTACTTTTTCACACCACGGTATTTGGGGTTGCTATTACGACCGTTGCGAGTACTCCCGCCACCTTTCTTGGTTGCCATAAATCTATCCTTCCTTAAGCCCGAATATCGGTAACTTTAATATCGGTGAATTGCTCACGATAACCCTTTTTCACCCTATAGCCTTTGCGGCGTTTGTGATGATAGATTATCTTCTTTTTACCTTTACCGTGCTCGATAACTTCTGCTACGATTAAAGCGCCTTCTATTACGGGAGTGCCGACTAATACTTCCTCGTCCTTGCGAACCAGAAGTACGCGGTCAAACTCGAGGGTCTGACCAGGCTCTGCCGTATTCAGCAAGGGAACGCGAAGCACTGCGTTTTTTTCGGCCCTGAACTGAAATCCTTTGATATCTACGATGGCGTACATCATTTCTCCTTGTTATTTATCTTGAAAATGCAGTATTTTGGAGGGGGCATATTTGTCAAGTGGAAAAATAGCTGCCTTTACCCATTATTTTTAAAAATCTGGTTTTGGTTTTTCCAGCCTTCCTATCACGTGAGTTGTAGTAACCTTCCTGGATAGTATATCGTGGAGATGCCGTGGAGATAAGAGGATTTATTCCTACTATCTCCACGTCATCTCCACGACAACAAATGGGGGAGGCGTTTTAAGGTTTTAGGGTTTTGACGTTTTAGCGTTTTATCGTTATGGCAGCTTCGTGCCTTTCAGTGCAGACGGCAGAAGCCCCCGGATCAACTGCCAATCCTGGAGATTCGGTTTCAGCAGCGCGGCAAAGCCGAATTTCTCACCCAGGGCAAGCTGAATGACATACCAGACTCCATAGACGGCATAGGCGATGGTAGTGGCCAAGGCAGCGCCGTTGATGCCCATTCTGGGGATCAAAATCAGATTCGCGACCAAGTTCAGGAGGAAGGTGCAAAAGGTGATCCAGAGATGGATCTGGGGTTTGCCTTGCGCATAGAACCAGGGTGAGGCTATGCGCGGGATGCAGGCAAAAAGAACTCCGGGAAGCAGGATGATAGTGACCCAGGTGGCTCTGGCAAAGGCGGCTCCATACACGGTCGGGATCAGGAAACTGCCCAAAATCCCGATGAATGAGAGGATGAGGCAGACATAGAAGCTGAGCCGGATGGTGCGCGCTGTGAGTGCGCTGCCATTGTCCTGCTCTGGCAGATTGTACAGCCGCCCAATCAGAGCGCTGGTAATGGCTGTGGGCAAAAGAAACATCAGCTCTGCGATGATTACCGCGATGCTGTAGATGCCCAGTTCACTCACCCCTAAATACTGTTTGATCATGATCTGATCCACCCTCAGCAGCAAATAGGCAAAGAGTGCAGACCACCAGCCAAAGGCTCCGTATTTGAATTCCGCTTTCAAGACCGGCAAGCTCAGCATAAACAGATACTTTTCTTTCAGCGCGAGCTGGATGATGATGAACCACAAGAGCATAGAGGCCACCATGATGTAAAAGAAGCTGAGCGGAGTGAGCAGGCCCCACAGCCAGAAGATCACGATCGCCAAACTGCGCAAAAAGAAGACGAGCAGCCCGATGTTGTTGTTTTGGATGATCTTTTCATCGCCCACCAGCCAGGCCTGATGATGGCTGGTAAAGATGGTGGAAACCATCAGAAACAGGCCACCCATGATATACACCGTGCTGTAAGAATCCAGGAGCCAGCCCCAGCTTCTGGCCAGAGAGACCAAAATCACCAAAAGCACAGAAATCAGGCTCAGGGTATTCACATTGGAGCTGTATATTTCTGTGCGGTCAAAGGCGCTTTTCTTTTGAAAATACATCACCGCCGAGCTGAGGCCAAAATGCCCAAATCCACCCAGCAGATTGAAGATCAAGAGGATATAGGCTACATAGCCCTGTCCGCTGGGGCCCAAAGATCGCGCTACGAGCACCCCTGTAAAGACCCCAAAGATGATCTTCAGGATCTGGGTGATGAAATTGTGCCCGATATTTTTGCTATAGCCCATCTACTTTAGTTAAAAGATTTCACTCTGATTCGGGATCGGACTCAGTCCCAGATGCTTATAGGCTTTGAAGGTGACTTTGCGTCCCTGGGTGGTGCGTTCCAAAAACCCCTGTTGCACCAGATAGGGCTCAAAAATCTCCTCTATGGTGCCAGAATCTTCGCCGATGGCTGTGGCAATGGTTTTTACGCCCACAGGGCCACCGCGGTAATTCTCTATGATGGTAGTAAGTATGCGTTTATCCATCTCATCCAGGCCGGCATGATCCACTTGCAACATGGTGAGGGCAGCGAGCGCGATCTTGAGAGTGATGGTGCCTGTGCCCCTGATCTGAGCGTAATCCCGCACTCTGCGTAGCAGGCGATTCGCAATGCGGGGGGTGCCGCGGCTTCTGCGGGCCAGCTCTTTGATGCCCTCTTCATCGGCGGGCACATTTAGCAATCTGGCAGAGCGCTTGATGATCCTTTCTATAGCTTCCTGATCGTAATAATCCAGCCTCAGCACTATGCCAAAACGGTCTCGCAGAGGTGGGGTCAGCAGCCCGGCCCGGGTAGTGGCACCGATGAGAGTAAAGGGCTCCAGAGGGATCTTGAGAGTCCGGGAAGAAGGCCCGCTATCCAAAATGATCTCCATCTCAAAGTCTTCCATGGCGGGATAGATATATTCTTCGATCACATGCGATAAACGGTGAATTTCATCGATAAACAGAGTTTCATGGCGCCCCAGATTGGTCAATACTCCGGCCAGATCGGAGGGCTTTTCGATCACCGGACCGCTGGAGACTGTGATCTCCACCCCCATTTCGCGGGCAATGATGGAGGCCAGAGTGGTCTTGCCCAAGCCCGGAGGGCCATAAAGCAGCACATGATCCAGCGGTTCACCGCGCAGCCGGGCAGCCTGGATGCTGATATCCAAGAGTTCCTTGATGTGGTTTTGACCGATAAAGTCTTGCAAGGTTTTGGGCCTGAGTGCCCGGTCAAACTCTTTATCCTCAGTTTGCAGGGTAGGGTTGTTTATTCTTTCCAGCATAGTGCGCCTTGGCTTTAGTGGAGCTTGCCCAGGAGCTTGCGGAATTGCAGAAACCACACCATCCAGACTGCTTCCCAGACGATCTTGTGGCTCATCTTGGATTCCCCTTCGGTGCGTTCGGTAAAGACAATCGGGATCTCTTTGACGTGAAATCCCTTGGTCCAGGCCTTGAAATTCATCTCAATCTGGAAAGCATAGCCATCAGAGAGAATCTTATCCAGATCAATGGCCTCAAGAACCTTGCGGCGGAAGCATTTGAAGCCTCCAGTGGGGTCTTTGATGGGCATGCCGGTGATGATGCGTACATATTTTGAGGCAAAGTAGCTGATCATCAGCCGTTTGAAGGGCCAATTGACGATGTTTACACCGTTTGAATAGCGCGAGCCGATCACCAGGTCATATTTCTGGGCAGCTTCCAAGAGGCGGGGTACGTCATCCGGGTTGTGCGAGAAATCTGCGTCCATCTCCAGGATGAATTCATAGCCTTGGTCCAGAGCATATTTGAAGCCGGTGACATAGGCAGAGCCCAGTCCCATCTTGCCTGGTCGCTCGATGATATGGAGACGCGGCTCGGTCTGCATGAGAGCCTTTACGGTATCAGCCGTTCCGTCCGGGCTGTTGTCGTCCATCACCAATACTTCCAAATCCGCAGCTTTACTCAGGACGGTGCGGATGATACGGTCTATGTTCTTGATCTCGTTGTAAGTAGGTATGATAAGTAGTGCTTTCATGATCATTTATCCATGTTGTTCTTTAATAGTTGAGTATCAGGCACATCGCGCAGAACTTTGGCGGGGCTGCCTACCACGATCTTCGCGCTTGGTACATCACGGGTCACCACTGCACCTGCGGCCACGGTGCCATCGCTTTCTATCACCTTTCCGGGCAGGATGGTGGCTTGTGCCCCGATGCGGCTGCCGCTTTTCATTGTGATGCCTTTGAAGTGTTTGAAGCGTTCCGGGTCCCGCGCCATATAGTTGTCGTTACTGGTTGCCACGCAAGGCGCTACAAAGCAGTAATCTTCCACCACGGAATAAGCGGTGATATAGGCATTGGTTTCGAATTTATTGCGGTCGCCGATCTGACAATAGTTTTCGATAGCCACATTGCGTCCGATGATATTGAGGCTACCGATTTTGACATTCTCGCGGATCGTGGCCAAATCTGCGATGAGATTGCGCTCACCGATCTCGCACTGGGCGTAGATCACCACGTTTGCCCCGATCTGGCAATAGCTGCCCACTTTGGCAGGGGCAAGATTGTCTGCCACTTTGAAGATGCTACGGGGTGAGGACAGCGGCTTTTTCCCGATGATTACGTTATCATCAATCCGCACATTATCCCCGATGATGCTGCCCTCGTAGATCACCACACTGTGGCCGATCAGGCAGTGATCACCGATAATTACCTTGTCCATAATCACGGCATTATACCCGATTTGAACCTCTTTTCCTATTCTGGCGCTGCTATCTATGTGCTGATTCATTTTACCTCCAGCTATCTAAACCAAGTTTTTACTCGACAAGGATTAAGGCAAGTAAAAAATGACTTTACTTAAGAAAAAGGAAGTGACCTGATGAATATCTGGATACAAAAACACCTTGAGCAGCTCAGTATAGAGGGCAAAAGCCCGCGCACGATAGAGGGCTACCGCATTGATCTACAGCAGTTTGAGGACTATCTGGAGAATGAACTGGGCAGCTTCCCGATCGCTGAAATCTCCCATATACATATTCGTGGCTTTTTGCGCTGGCTTTCTGAGCGGCCGGATGGCAATCGCACGCTTTCCCGAAAACTTTCAGCTTTGTCCACATGGTTCAAATATCTCAAAATCCAGGGGCAGATACAGGACAATCCCATGCGCAAAATCCGCCGTCCCAAATTTGAACCGAAACTGCCCAAGTTCTTTTCGGAAGAAGAGATGCAGGCACTGCTGCGGATACCCGATACCAGCAGCAAGTTTGGCCTGCGCAACCGGGCGATCTTGGAGCTGCTCTATAGCTGCGGTTTGCGTTTGATGGAGCTGGCCGGGCTCAGGCTGAGCGATATCGACCAGCGCAAAAAGCTGATCCGGGTGATCGGCAAAAGCAATAAACAGCGGCTGATTCCGATAGGTTCTTTTGCCTTGGATAGCCTGAACAAGTACTTGGCATTGCGCCCCGACTTTGTTACAGAAGAGAGCTCGGACAAGGTCTTCCTCACCCGCAATGGCAAGAATTTTGACTCCAAGCAGCTCAGGACTATCCTCATGCGCTATATAGCTTTGATCGCCCGCGAAAAAGGCTATTCGCCGCACACCATCCGACATTCCTTTGCCACCCATCTTTTGTCGCATGGCGCAGATATTGAGGCTATTCAGGCAATGCTGGGCCACGTAGACCTATCCACCACTCAGATTTACACTCAGCTCAGCCTTGCAGATATCAAAGAAGCTTATGAAAAAGGGCATCCCAGAAGCGGGGAATAACCGAATAGTTTGGCAAAGCAAAGAGGCTGCAGCCTGATAGCCACAGCCTCTTGGAGTTCAGTATATTAGTGAACTGCTTATCTAAGGTTTCGGGGTTTCTTCTTTCTTTTCAGCTTCTTGGGGCCCCTCAACCTTTTCCATGACCTTCAGGACCATTTCCATGAGGGCCTGGGCGGCTGGAAACTTGTTGTAGAAATAGATGTAGGGCTTTCCTTCATCGCCGGAACGCACGACGTTGGGATCCAGTTCCAGCTCTGCAAGCAGGTCGATCTGATGATCAAAGATCAGCTTTTCGATGCCTTTACCGCTGAAGATCTGGGTGGCTTCACCACATTTCGGGCAGCGGAAGAACTTCATGTTTTCCACAAAGCCCAGAATGGGAACCCCCAGCTGTTGAGCAAAGTTCACCGATTTCTTCACATCCAGAATAGCCAGATCCTGCGGGGTGGTAACTATCACAGCTCCATCCACATGGCCCAGAGTCTGAACTATGGAAAGCGGCTCATCGCCGGTTCCGGGAGGAAGATCTACGATGAGATAATCGAGTTCGGGCCATTCAAAATCGCTGAAAAACTGCTTGATCAGCGCCATTTTGAGGGGGCCTCTCCAGATCAGCGCGCTATCTTCTGAGGAGATCAATGAGGCCACAGAAAGCACACAGAGATTTGAGAGCGCTTGGATCGGGGCCGGTTTTCCACTCTCTGAGGTGGGAATGCTCATGCCTTCGACTCCGGTAAGTTTGGCTACTGAGGGACCGTGCACATCGGCATCCAGGATGCCCACACTCTTGCCCTGCATGGCCAATCCGTAAGCCAGATTGACAGCGACGAAGCTTTTTCCTACTCCGCCTTTACCACTCATCACCATGATGCGATGTTTGATCTTTTTCAGGTTCTCTTGGACCTGTAAGTCTTTATCGTCTGCCATTACTCTTCCTTTTTATTATGCGCCTGGTTCCAGGGCATTGTCTTTATAAGCTTCATAGGCCTCGCGGATGCTCATGCCACCAGCTCTGATGAAGATCTTCAGGGGCATCGTATTTAGTATAGTCGCAGCGTTTCCACCGGGGCCATTTCCGGTAATCAGCACATCAGCTTTGAGCTCATGAATCTTCTGCGCGGTTTTGGGGCCGGCACCATGGGCGACCTCCATGATTTCTCTATTGTCGTGTGCTTCAAGCTCGTCTTTTTCGGTGTCATAGACCAGGATGAAGTCTGTGCGTCCAAAGCGGGGATCGATCTTAGCGTCCCAGCCTTCGCCTGTGGAGGTAAAGATGATTCTCATATTTTCTCCTTGATGTCCTGCCAATAATCTGTAAAGATCGGCAGCCATCTTTCTTTATTTTCTTCTATTAGACAGCGTCCCATGGCGATAGCCTTGTGGAAATCGTCCGCATAAGGAATATCTCCCATGTGATGTATCTTGTTCTTAGTTAAATATTTGTGGATATCGCTGGTTACGCCAGGGTTGATATCCGCTTTGTTTACGATGCAAGCGGAGGGAATCTGGAATTTCGTGACCAATTCCTGCACCCGCTTCAGATCGCTGAGTCCGGACTTGCTGGACTCTGTTACTAAGATAACATAATCCGCTCCTGCCAAAGAAGCAATCACGGGACAGCCAATGCCGGGAGAACCATCTGCCAGGATATAAGGCTTATTCTGGGCCTTGGCGCGGGCTTTGGCTTCGCTTTTGACTTTGGCCACCAGTTTACCGGAATTATCGGCTCCGATTCTCAGATGCGCATGCACCAGGGTGCAGCCATAGCGGGTGTCTGAGACCAGGAATTTCCCCACATTTTGCTCAACGAGGGTAATCGCATCCTCAGGGCAAATATAATAGCAATAGCCACAGCCTTCGCATTCCAAATCTATCACGCGATATGCTTTCTCGAAAGGTTCGATGGCATCAAAGCGGCAGATCTGCTGGCAAAGGCCACAGGCACTGCATTTCTTAGGGTCTATTTCAGCCAAAACTCCGCTGTAGAAATCTTGAACTTCGCTGTTCTTAGGCTCCAGGATCAGATGCAGATCAGCGGCATCCACATCACAATCCGCTACCACCACTTCATCTTTGGCTACATAAGCCAGGGCTGCGCAGATCGAGCTCTTGCCGGTGCCGCCTTTTCCGGAGATGATTACTATCTCTTTCATGACAAACTCCTTATCTTGCTCAAGATCTGCTCTAAGGCCTCATCTACTTCCGGTACTTGCTGGTAAATTATTTCTCCATGCGAGTACATTTCGGCAATCTTGCGTTGATTGGGGATTCTGGCCAAAAGCTGGATTCCCTCTTTTTCTAAATAGTCATAAATGTCGTTATTGCCGATTCCATCGCGGTTGATCACCACAGAGAAGGGCAGTCCCAATTGGCGCACTGTTTCCACGGCCAGATTCAGATCAAAAAGACCAAAAGGCGTGGGTTCGCTAATCAGGATGACATAATCCACAGTTTTCACCGCAGAAACCATCGCACAGGCAGTGCCGGGAGGGCTATCCAAAATCTGGAGTTCCTTATCGGCAAAACGTTCATCGGCAAAGTGCAGGGTTTTCTCAATCAAGGGTGAAGACTGTTCCAAGCCTACATCCAGTTTGCTTTCGGTGAAATCCAGCTTGCCCAGTTTAAGGTGCCGGATTTCGCCCAGGGATAGCTGTTCCATCGGCAGAGCTTGCATGGGGCAGAGTTCACTGCAAGCATAGCAGGAATGGCACAAGGGCTGCATCACCAGAATCATCTCACCCAGCTTAATGAGGGCGTTGAATTTACACCAGGAAATGCACTTGCCACAGAGATTGCAGGCTCCGGCATCCCAAGCTGGGATTGCACGTGTAACCTTATGGATTTCAGCATCATCGCCCTGGATAAAGATCCCACCATTGGGTTCTTCCACATCCAGGTCCATGAGCAGGGTAGTTTGAGTTTCGGCGGCTTTTAGGGCCAGGTTTACCGCTAAAAAGGTCTTTCCTGTGCCACCTTTACCACTGGCAATCGCTATCCGCATCAATGGTCACAAGGGTTTGCACCGGATTCTAGTTTGTCCTGCAAATATTTCTCTACCAGTTCTTTAAGAGGAAGCGGGCACATGCCGATGAGGACTTTAATTCCATTTTGTTGCATCAATTCCTGGGCTTTCATGCCCATACCGCCAGAAATAACGACGGTTACGCCCAGTTCGTGTAAAAACCGGGGGTGTGAACCAGGCTCGTGAGCCGGTGGATTGATCATTTCTTCTTTTACTATCTTGTTATCTTTGATGGTAAAGACTGCAAAAGCCTCACAATGTCCGAAGTGTTCGCTGAGTTCTCCAGCAGTAGTTGGAATGGCTATTTTCATTTTATCTCCTAAATTTTTAGTTTTTTATATTTAACGGCAACGGCGACAGTGGCGGCAACCGCGTACAAAGCAGTCTGCCAAAGAAAGGATTTTCTCCGAGCCACAAGCGCTGCAAACCGTGGGTTTATCTTCATCCAGCAGTAAGCTCATGCGATGCATACAAGCTTCGCATTGAAAAAAATTGCGAGCCATACGCACGTCTCCACCCTCGATCAAAAAGCTGCGACCTTCCACCAGTGCGGTACTGATTTTGATGCGCGCGCTATTGTAAATACGAGTCACAGTGGGGCGTGAGACGTTCATCATCTCAGCCACTTCTTCGTGGATTTTCTTCTCATAATCGATCAACCGCAATACCTCGTATTCTTCGAGCTTGAGGATCACCGCCTGACGGTAATTCGCCCTCATCGAAAGTGGGCGGAAGCCCTTTACTACCGGCATATCATGCAGGGTCCGTAAAGTTTTGGCTCTGGGCATATTGTCTCCTTGTAGTCTAATTTCACTGACGTATTCAAGTGAACTTATGTTCATTAACTTGGACCCCCTGTTTTTTGTCAAGCTCGATCTTTGGTCTTTTTATTTTTGAGTACTGTCTCTCCGATGTTTGTACTTGATCACTGAAAACTGCAAATCTGATCATCCTATAGAATGATTGCCAATAAGCATCACTGATGGCTTGGGTGATTCTGCTACGTTCGGACTGGAACTTCTCAAGTGCGGTCATAGACTCACTTCGATGTCGTTCAGTTGCTGGTATATCCACTGCTCAGGGTTAGCAATCAAAGAACCGATCAGGTACAGGCAGCTCTCCAAAGCAGTATATATAGCCCGATAGACTTCTCTCATAGTATCGTCAACTATGATTCGTGTCCATTCGTGCTTGTATTCGTGTTAATTCGTGGTGAAAGCCCATATCGCCCCCATTCGGATTGATCTCTGATAGTTCAATCGCTCTGAACCCCACCTGCTTTGCCCACTTGGAAGCAAGCATACCATTGGCAGCCCTTTCCCAGTCACCAGCAGCAATGAAAGCGAGGGTGTTGTTAAAGCCAAGGAGTCCTTTCAATCCCAAATTAAAACACATGTTTAGCAGCACAGACTGTCGAACCTCGTCCAAGGCATTGTAGATAAGAGGAATCTCAGCTAAAAGCTGCTGCTCAGAGTTTCAGATATCATTATCCAGCAGAGCATAAGCTTCCTTCTGGGAAATGCCGCAGTCATCGAGATTGCAACCGACTCCAATGGTCAGCTTGCCAGCCGTGCAGCGGTAAGGCTTCAGCCGTAAACCTTCGTGTCTGACAAGCTGGGATTTGATTTGGGTTCATCAATGCATCAGTCATGCTTTCTCCTTGTGCTCTTAATGGGTATCTTGTTATGGAGCAAGGAAAGAACTGCCCTGTATGCTGACAAATACGGATGTATAAGGATGCGACTGATTTTGAGGTTGACATACAAGTCAAGTACTAATAGTTTGAAACTGCTGATAATTTAGGAAATCAAGGGAGTATCCCGTGCTAAAAAATGATGTGCAAGACCTCAGCAGAGCCATGTACGATGAGATCATTAGGTGTATTCAAGATGAAAGCCTACAGAGCTTTAAGTTTTTGAATATATCTGACGATATTGCCAACACTATCCTTATTCGATTGTTAAAAGACTCAATATCGGAAAGGCACGTAGGCTTAACGCAAGCGTATGTAAACTCAGCATATCCAAAAGCAATTGAAGATGTATTTGATTACTACCAAAAAGTATCCCTTCATTATTCGCTGTCCAAAACACAGGATCCAGAGCTTTCAAAGGCTGTCTCTCAGGAAGCAATCCACCTGTTACTTACATCAAGAAACTACATAAAGGATATTTATACGTGGCTAAAGCAACTAACGCAAAACTTGCTCTGCAAGCACTATAGGTCCATCATGCAGCAAAAAGGACTCTATGATTCTCTTTGCCGAGAGACTGAGTTAGTCAGGAAATTGATGTGTGCACATAACACAATACAAATAGAAGGTCTTGATCCCATCCTGAAAAAAGAAATCCTCACCACCAAAGAATATAAAGAATTTGAAGCTATTGCATCCTTCGATAAGATAAGTGATTATGCTACTCATCTGAATGTTAGCCACGCAGTGGCTCAAAAAAGGAAAGACAGGATTGTAAAGAATCTGAGATCAAGGTTGCTGCTTGCGATGGGCTGGGAAGCTGGAAGGGACATCTTGAACTACAATCAGTACAATGCGATCCTCAAATTCATCAGAAGCATCCAGAAGATAGGTAAAAGTAGCGACATTCGAGGCACAAGCTCAAATTCACTGGCTCAGACAGACGAAATCCTGAAAGTAATGCAGGGAATCACCCGAATCGACGATTGGGGGATCACGATGATCGGTAACAGAAAATTCAGATTTCACATCTTTCATCTGACGCCAGAGAGAAAACCAATTATCGCTACTTTCATCATAAGCTTGAACGAAAGGAACCATGTTAGCATAAAGAGCTGCAAAAGAGATGAAATAGTTGGAATTCACCCAATACCTGCTAACGTGCAGATACCCAAGGAGATGGGCAGATCACTCTGGTCTTATGAGAAAATTATTTCACTGCTGAAGTAAAATATCTTCGATTCTGGCATCTTAGTTTCGCCATTTTTGACACTATATATATAGAGACTAATTTCAAGGAGTGACAAAATGAAAAGAATCATGCTTTACGTAGTGTTGGTTGTAGTGAGTCTTAACTTGCTTTGTGCAGTTATTGACTATACGGCCATTAATCACCAAACTCTACCCGTCTATACTGGTTCATTGAGCGATCCCATCGTTAAAATTGTGTACGAAGACCAGAACGGCCAGTACGTTTTTGTCGAATATGATGGAGTTTTGTATGTTTGCTACCTGTAAACGCATTGACTCCAAGGCTACAACATCACTTCATATAGGAGGAATGATGAAGAAACTAATATTGTACATTTCGGCGATCCTGATGATCGTCTTGCTCGGACCGCTTTCGGCCCAAAATAATCACCTTGATGTAATGACCTACATGAGTGGTGAATTTGGAGGCTGCGAATTTGGAGAATCCATAGCCAGCCTGGATTGTATTGGCGATGGATATATGGACTTGGTGGTGTCGTCTGGTGCCTGGAATCCCAATCTGGTTTTTGCCGATCAAAACCGCTGGGGTAAGCTTTATTTCTACTGGGGAGGCCCAAATTTCGATAACATCCCTGATTTTGTTATCCCCGGGGCTTACAATTGGCAGATGGGGCCTTATGCCAGTGTTTTCAACGGAGGGGACATGAATGGAGATGGAATTGATGATCTCATAATGTTCCAAAGATCAGCTACTTACGATAACAATGTTGCGTTGTTCTTTGGTAGAGCAAATCCCCATAATTCGCCAGACATCTTACTAACATACTCGTATAATTCAGGCACAGGAGTGAATAGTGTAGCTATTATACCTATCGGAGATATCAACGGTGACAATCAAGATGACATTTGCCTAGTGTTATATTATGCAGTTGGCTCAAAAGAAGTGTGTGTCTGGACAGACTATTTAGCCCAACCATGGCTTTTTAGGCAAACAATAAACAGCCAATCAATACCCCGATTATCCGGCATAGGCGATGCAAACAATGACGGCTTTGATGACACTTTGTTACACATCTCGAATAATCCCTCGGGAGGGACTCATAACAGGCTAGTGCTATACTATGGCAGCCCGACATTCCCCCAAACTGACAGCCTAACCATCTGTGAGGATTCTAATAGTATTATAAAGAGTTGGGCTTGTCCGCTGGGAGATGTAAATGGAGATGGATATGATGATTTCTCGGCTGGGAGCCAGGTGTATGATTATTCCCAGCATTTATGGCTGGGTGGTGAGGTGATTACGGAAAACTGGAGCCTTGATCTGTCAGCCGCTTATCCACCTCCTCCAAGTTACATCAGCGAACGGGGCAGCGGTTATCCCATGGTGCATGGGGACCTGAATGGAGATGGCTATCAGGATGTGATAGGTTTCGATCATGAAGCAGGATATTACAGCGGATACTTGTACATCTGGATGGGCAGCTCTGCCATGAACGGATCACTGGATTTTGTAAGTCTGGGAATCACAAACTACGATAACAGGAATTATGGCTGGTCAAAGGCGACTGGTGACTTTAATGCCGATGGCTATTGTGACATTGCAGTGGGTGCCCCTTGGTTTGGGCCACTAAGTAATCACAATTCCACTGGTAGAGTCTATATCATGGCTGGTAATGCCGATCTGCACGAGACTACTGTCGCTAATTCTGATGAGACTGCTCCTGTTTCTAATGTCGAGGAATGGCACACTGATATCTATCCCAATCCAGTAACCATTCAGGAACCAGAATTCAGCATCTTATTCAAAGGCTCTGGATACAAAGCCACAGGCAGATATCGCTTGGAAATGTATAACATAAAAGGGCAGAAATTGTTATCGCAAGCCATCCATATGGAAGACATAAAAGACGGTGGTCTGAGTCTTGAGTCTGGCAAATTGCCAAAGGGAGTGCTCATCATATCCATTTCAAAAGATGGTATTCCGGTAAGCACAAGAAAATTAACCAATTACTAAAGGAGCTTAAGATGTTTAACACGCAAATGAAATTCGGTTTATGTGTTGTTTTCGCGTTATTTCTCTCTTTAATCGGAGCGGAAAGTTTTGACCAATATCCCATGGGTTGTTATACGTATATGTCTAACAGAAATTGGGGGAATAATTATACGGAAGCAGAAAGAGCACAAATCTTAGCATTGATAAGCGATATGGGCTACAATGTAGCTCAAATTGATAATAGAGATGGGGATGGAACTTTTGGAGATATGCTAACTATGCTGAGCAATAATGATTTATATGCTATAGTTAGTGATTTGTACTATCCCTACCATTGGATTTCCGGTTCAGATGTAAACTACAATCGATACAATACTAACGCATTAACAACCAGCAGTTATTTGAAGCTTGAAGCAGAGTATTCGGGTAATAGTGATATCGACGGGGGCTCGAAAGATATCAATTGGTACTGCTCCCATGCTGAACACGTTGGCAACATGCCGAGAGTGGGTGCAGACTTTCCAGATAATACGCAGAGAACCTGGAAATGCACTCGCGGTACCACTAATCCCGGATTTGCCTTTACTGATATCCGGTAGCGGGAAAACGACGTTATTGAAATTGATATGTGGTTTATATTCTATAGATAAAGGGGGAATTTACCTAAATAATGTATTGATAGATAAAGAGGATATTGGCAATCTAAGGAGGCATACTGCTTATGCTCCTTTCGATCCCATATTGATCACTGGTACATTTATAGACCAGGTATTGTTTGGGAATAAACAACTCAGTTTGAATGAGGTAATATACTATGCAACTATAGCAGGTGTTGCGGAATTTGTTGACTCTAACCAAGGCTATCAGAGAATAATAGAGAGAGGTGGAAGTAACCTCTCATCTGGACAAAAACAAAGATTGATGCTATCCACTGCTTTAGCGAAGCAATCTGATGTAATAGTTATTGATGAAGCTATGACCAACCTTGACTTAGAAATCAAAACCTATATTCTGGATCAGATACAGCTTTTATCATCAGATAAGGTTGTCATCATCGTTTCTCATGATCCATTCGTATTGGTGCGTTGCAATAAAGTATATCTTCTTGATAAAGGGGAAATGATTGGTTGTGGGCATTGAATAATCTGATGACATAGAGCCATTAGTCCGCTGTTTGAGAGCCACCCCTCCGAAAAATAGAGCCACCTGTTCCGCCCATGAGAGCCACCTTGCCAAATTGGCTCAAAATCAAACCATGGACTCA